>CAYUDB010000089.1:0-10722 GCA_964443405.1 uncultured bacterium
TCGAATTTTGAACACATTGTTTTGTCTCAATGCAAAAAAACTGCGGCACGAAAAAAATCTTCGCTTATCTTATTAAAGAGTGCGCGCCTCAAAAAAGTTTGTGCGTGCTTCAGGCGCGAAAATTGCCTTGCCACAGCGCATTGATGGGAAAAAGGTATGGCTCAAAGATTTTTTTTCAAGGAATTTGTTTGAGAAAACAAAAAAACACTTGCGCTGTGCAAAGTTCTCATTAAAATTGTTAATCTTGTTTGAGAAAAAAAGAATGAATAGAGGTGTTTGATGGCAAATGAGCAGAGCTACGAGCTTCTCGTTATTTTCGATGCGAAAGTCGAAGAAGCTGACATCAAGCGCGAATTCGATATAGTCCAATCACTTATCGAAAACCGCGCTGCAAAGTTTTTGGGGAGAGCCGAATGGGGTTTGCGCGATTTCCAATTCCCCATCAAGAGACGCACATCGGGGCATTATGTTTACTATCTTTTCCAAGCACACCCCGATTTCCCCACCCAACTTTCCCACGCACTCAAAATGGACGAAAAAGTGTTGCGCCACATGATAATCAAGGGCAACACAAAATCGGAAGGCTACCTCACCGCAAAAGAGCGCCCCGATTTCTCTCGTGCATTTAAGCGTGATTTCACCGCTGATGTCGAAAATGAAGGCTATGGCGGCAGATATGAATCAAATCGTAAAGGAGACGACGATGGCGCCGAAGAGAAGAATTAAAGACACAAACAATCGCCGCGACCTCAAACGCAAGCGCGCATGTCCGTTCTGCTCAAACCCCGATGTGGATATCGATTACAAAAACATCGATATTCTCAAGCGTTTTGTCACCGATCGCGGCAAAATCGTCCCGCGCCGCAATACCGGTGTTTGCGCAAAGCATCAGCGTGCTCTCGACCGCGAAATTAAGCGTGCGCGTTATATGGCGCTTTTGCCGTATGTCGTTTACACATATCGTTAAGCTAGAATAGCTTACACATAGTGCGAGGTTTGCGCGCGCAAGTCACTGTCACCAAAAACACGTCTTGGCAGTGGCTGTATGTGTGAACAGAAAGTAAATACGAAAGAAATAGTTAGAGGGGTTATAGGATGAAGATTATTCTCATCAAGCCGCATACTCGACTCGGAGAATCGGGTGATATTGTGGCGGTAAAAGATGGCTATGCGCGTAACTTTTTGTTCCCGCGCAACTTGGCGATTCCCGCCACCGATTCAAACTTGCGTCAGGTTGAAGTTTTGAGGCGTCAACGTGTGGCACAGGAAGAAAAGCGCAAGGGCAAACTTGCCATTGTTGCCGAAAAACTTTCGCGCACATCTGTCGATTTGCAAGTAGAAGCCGATGCCAACGATATGCTTTATGGCTCGGTTACATCGGGTCTTATTGCCGATGCTTTGCAAAAACAGGGCTTCGACGTTGATCGCAAAAAAATTCACATCGACGAACCTATCGATCGTGTTGGTGTTTACAATGTCCGCATCGAGCTTCATCCCGAAATCGATGCGAAAGTGCGTGTATGGGTTATTAAACACGCAAACTAAAAACACCAATAAATTTCTTCATAAAAAAACCTCGCCTAGACGAGGTTTTTTTATTGTCAGTGCAGCATGATGCCTGCATTATTTCTCAGCTACACGATTCTTGATGCTATGTTTTTCGCAAAATGTTAGCCGGAAATTGTTGTATTGAAAACAGTTAAGAAAAGTCCACTAGGTTTTGCTGTTCGCGCTATTGTGAGGTGAAAGTGTGGTTGCAAAAGCTAAACCGTGCGTTGCATTTCACGAATACTTTTCCGGTTTGGTCGGCGTGCATTTTTGCTGCAAATTATTGGTTTTCGGGAGAGTTTTTCGGCAAAACATTGAGCACCGCTTTTACCCATTCACGATTGTTCCATAATGCGCAGCCACCGCCGTTTTCGGTGAGCTTATCGTGATTTGCTCGTATTGTAGCGAAAAATTCTGATGACAGCGCCTCTGCGAGTGAAATTTGCGGCAGTTTATGCTGCGAAAAAGGTGCAAATGGACACGGTTCCAAATATCCTTCGGCACTCACATGGAAAAAACCTCGTCCAGCTGCCATGCACCCGCCATATTTTTCCTCGTCGCCAGGAAAAACTACTGCTAGTTTGCCAAAATCTTTGTGAAAACGTTTTTCAAGCTTCAAAAGCTCATCTCTTTGTTCGGGCAAAAGCACCAGATGTTGCGTTTTTTCATCGATTGGTGCGTATTCGACAAAAACAAAAAGTCCTGCACCTTTATCAATAAGCTCGCGGATGAAACATTCTGCGGTGATCTCTGTGAAATTCTCACGCGTGGCGGTGATGGATACGCCAAAGAATTTTTTCTCTACTCGCATTTTCGCAAACACTTCCAAAGCAGAGGCATAAACGTTTTTTCCTCTGCGGCAATCGGTGTTCTCATCAAATCCTTCGATGCTCACAAGAGGTATAACATGTTGCAAATGAGAAAGTTTGGATATTTGCGTGTCGTTGAGCAAAAGTCCGTTTGTAAAAACAGGAAAGATTATATGTGGAAAATCGCGCAATATATCGAGCAGATCCTCGCGTGAAAAAGGTTCGCCCCCCGCGATTAGTATTAGCGAGATGCCAAGTTTTTGTGCCTGCGAAAAGATAGACTTCCACTCTTGAGTTGTTAGTTCGGGTGCAAAAACTCGTTCATGCGCTTTTGCATAGCAGCCCGCACACGACAAATTGCAATTTTTTGTAACACTTGCAATCATAAGTGCTGGAGCAGAGATCCCTTTTGCGGCAACATCTTCGCGTAAAAGTGCGGCTTTTTTTTGTTCAAAATATGCTTTAGCCAAAAACAGAGCAAATGCCGGATTGTGCGAAAGATGATCAAGACTAGAGCCGAAAAGCTCCACTATAGCTTTGCTGAAAAGTTTAGTGTTCTGCTGAATTTTATTCATATCTCCTCTTTTTTTAACAAATGCTAAATTTTTTCAAAAAAGTGCTTGCATTTTTTTTGCTTAGCAAAATATTATGCACTAGTGAATCTAGGCAATGTGCATGTAAATGTAAGGCGCGCAACTACAATTTTTTAAGCGCGAAACTTTTTTAAAAAAACCTTGACATTTATAGCACGTTAATTAAACTGAATTTCAGTGAAGAATGTTATCTAACACGAGAGGTAAAAATGCCCCCAAAACCAATGTTCACAAGAGATTACATACTCAATGCAGCAATTGAGTATGTGGGCCACAACGGCTTCGAAAATCTTTCAGCTCGCAGCCTTGCACAATTTGCAAGATGCTCGATAGCTCCCATTTATTCATCGTTCGCATCGATGGAAGAGCTTAAGCGCCAGTTGCTTATGAAGGCGAAGGACCTTTTGCTCGAATATCAGCAAATGACCTATGTCGAGGATCCACTTTTGAACCTCGCTCATGGTTATGCTGCATTTGCCACCGAGCACAATCGTCTTTTCACTGCGCTCTTCACATACAGCAACGAGTTCAAAGCCGTCATCGATGAGCTTTTTGAAGAAGTAATAGGCAAAGTGAACGCCGATCCTCGTTTTTCGTCGCTCACACGCGAACAATGCCGCGAATTCTGCATGCAAATGTGGGTTCTCACTCACGGCTATGTTACTTTGTTCAATGCGAATTTCGTTCAGCCTACCACTGCCACAAAAGACTCTGTCTATGCGATTGGCAACTGCATCGTTTCGCAGTACATTAAAAAATAGTTTTTGTGCAAAAAACTTAAAATAAAAGCTGCATTTGTAAAAATGCAGCTTTTATTTTTACATTCATGAACTACTATGCAGTTTTAGCCGATACTATTTTATGTATCAATGTTTTCGTATGAAAAAAATGAACTGGTACGTATATTTCATAGGTAGCATATTGAGAAATTTATGCGCGAAAATTTTGATTTTCTTTTTTAACAGCATCGCAGGGTGGATGGTAGGACCAATATCCTTGCGTGTAGAGATGATTTCGAACTGCGAGGCGGCAAAAAGCGCATGCCATTCTGCAGATGTGCGAGGTTTTTCGTATATTTGCTCGGTACCCGAAAATAATTTGTAATGCGGGCTTATTGAATTTGGAACAACAAAACACATATATCCATTCGGTTTGAGCACGCGAAAGCATTCTGAAAGCAGTTTTTCGGGCTGCATAACGTGCTCCAGAACACCAAGACAGATTATTGCATCAAAAAAGCTAGTCGCATATGGTAGAGGATCATCGTTATTTATTTGTTCGAATTTGCCATTTTTAATTCGCTGACGTGCAATTGCTATAGCTGCGTCTGAAATATCAACGCCATACACCTCCGATTCTTGTTCCAAAAAAAAGTCTAGTGCATAGCCCACACCGCAACCAATATCCAAAACTTTCCCACCATGAGTTTTTTGCAAAATCTCTGCTAACATTTGCCTTGTTCTCGGCACATCGTTAGGAAAAGTCTCTGTTGTTTCAACTGTGTATCGGCTATCGTAGTAGTTTTTTATATCATCGTTATTCATCGTTGCTCCCATTTTTTAGAGTTGCTTTGTGCGATGCGAAAAAAATTGAGTGCCCAAAATATGGGCAAATTTGTCTTAACAATTTCTCAATGGGCAATAAGAATCTAAAAACAATTGCTGAAACTGAAGATAAAATTAAAAAACTACCTTTTTCCGTTGGTGGGAAAAACCACCAGCCCATCGACTTAAATGTTCCAAAAAATGGTGACATCTCTTTGCGTAATCCCCATGGTGTAACCCATACATCGATTATCTGATCACCTGCGTTTATTCGCTTGCGCGCAAAAAGTTCAATTAGTTTTCGAGCTAACCCAAAAGAACTCACCCAGTTCGGCGTAGTAACAATAAAAATCCCATCGGGTGCTAGCACACGTGCAATTTCGCCAAGCGCTGCTGCCCTGTCGGGTATATGTTCCAAAACTTCGCTCATGATAACATAATCGAAGCTGTTATCTGCAAAAGGCAAACATGTGGCGTCACCTTGCATTACAATAGCGTGAGGAAAGCTTCTCTTCACTTCGGGCAAATACGTAAAGGGCAAATCCAATGCTACAACATCTTTTGTGGCTGCAAAAAGGTCGGCACCTTTGCCAACACCTATTACAAGCCCAAAACCTTGTAGTTTCACCTTTTTCGTAAAATGCTCAAGCGCCGAAACCTTTTCGAGTTGTTTTAACTTCTCCTGTGGCGAAAAATCTTGCTCAACAAAATAGCGCTCATAGAAAAGCCGATGTTCGTCGGGCATTTTTCTCCTTTGTTGCATTACTCATAGATTTTTTCAAAAACTACACACAAAGCATCTAAAAAATACTGCCCGACCATCTCATAGCAAGCTTTTTGTCAATAACTACCGCTGGTTACGGTACATTACTTATTTTCACAAAAAGCGACAGAGCAACTCACAAGGTAGCAAATGCTTTTCATTCAAATTTAACCATTTTGTCAATTCGTTGCACTCGACAACTCCGTCAAAACAGCAGTATTGTGCAATTCTATTAATCATTCTTTTAAGCGCTCAGAGAAAAACTTCATAGTGCATTAAATGCTTAAAATTTGCCATTCGGACTGGATTGAAACCGCAATGATACAAAACAGATATTATATTTTTTGAAATTGCTGTTACTCTTTTGCGAAAACAGCTAAATCAATGCCGATAACTCTGCCAAAAATTCTGTTCATCCTGTAAAAAGTGTCATCCACAGTTTTCATAACACAGTGGCACCCTGAAATCGCAAGCACTTAAACCAAAATTCAAAACTGCCGCATTATATAGAAACGTAGAATTCATCTAACTTCAACATTATACTTAAGTAAACCGCACCAATTCTACGCAAAAAAAAACACTCTCCAAAGGAAAGTGTTTTTGAAACAGTCGCACTCAACGGAAGTTTAATGCACAACTACTGCAGAGCGGAAAATAAGATAGGCGCCAAGCAAATAGAAAAACGCTATGCCCAATGCATCAAGCCCCATGAACATAAAGCTCTTTCTGGAACGATAAATTATACCGATGATAACTATCGCAGTAAGTATTATTGCAAAACCAGCTGTTATAACGTGGTTCATCTGAGCAATAAAAAGCACACTCGTGCCACCCGCAAAAAGTTCCATTATCGAAATGATGGTCATGTTGAACGTATTGCTGCCCAAAATATTGGCAACCGACATGTTAACTGCCCCTATTCGATACGCCGCGATAGATACAACAAGCTCAGGCAAGGAAGTGAGGCTAGCGACGATTATCGTGCCCACAAATGTGCCACCTAGCATTATCTCACGCCCACCTACAACAAATGTGCGCGTGGCAAGTGTTTCGGCAAATCCAACAAGAAAAATACCTGCAATCACCACAAGCGATGACATGAGAACAAAACGCAAAATCACAGAGCGCAATGCCCCTGCAGGCGGCGGTCCTTGAAGATCGTCGTCGGCAACTGCTGTTTGTTCTGATTTGTAAGATATAAACATGCCGAAAACCCATGTGACAAATATGAAAAAGCTAAACATGTATCCGATAAAATTTCCCGAAGCCGGGTCGTTTGCACCAATGTGCGTAGATGCGTAAATGCCAACAGCCCCCAAACCCATAAGGAAAATTCCAAGTGCAGCAGGTAAAATTTGGGTAGCACTTACTGTCATCATCACAGGACCAGGACCCTGCAGAACATCAAGAAGTGCTATTATCGTTATGTTGAACATATTGCTACCGAAAACATTGCCAATGCCGAGGTCGGCAGCGTTTGTAAGGGTAGCTGTTATCGATGCGGCAACTTCGGGTATAGAAGTGATGACCGATAAAAAAATTATGCCTATCCATGTGCTAGAAAGCCCAGATACTTCGGAAAGCTCATCACCAAGCTCAGAGAGTTTTGAACCTGCAATGACAATTATAGCAGATATAGCTGCAAGCCCCGCAAAAATTACCCAGTTCGGTTGTGCGGCAATTGTGTCGAATAATCCGAACATGTGCGTTTTCCCCTAAGTAATATTTTAATTAAAATACTCTTTTCGACATGACTGTCAACACGAAAAAACCCATGCGCCAGAATTACACATTGTCATGGGCTTCAATTTGCTTTACTCAAAAATCGTTTTTCGCGCAATTATTTCATCAACAGCGTGTTACAAAAAGCATCATTGGGTGAATCATTTTTCCTCACCCGATAGTTCTTTTTTCTTCACTTTCAGGCATCAAGAAACACACATTCCACATATCTTTATGATTTACAAAAGATTAATTATTCAAAACATATGGCGCAACATGCAAGTGCCAAAAAAAATTCGAAAGTGCAATTTTCACTTGCGCCACTTTTGCAAAACATTGTCGGTGCAATCATCTATGCATCAAGCTCATGGCAAAAACCGTTCTCGAAGCGGATGCGCGGCACAAATTCCGCACACTTCGAGCGCACCAGAATTTTTGAGTAGGCGAGCAATTTCGGCTATGGTAGCGCCTGTGGTTATGACATCGTCCACAATAAGTATGCGTGCCGATTGAACTTGCGCGGGATTTTGCAGTTCAAAAGCACCCGAAACATTTGCCACACGTTCGCCTATTGTGAGCTTGGTTTGCGATTTGGTTTGTTTTGCACGGCTCACGACATTGCCAAGCATTTTTTTATTGCATACTCGTGCGAGCGTTTCTGCCATTATCTGAGCCTGATTGAAAGAGCGTTCGCGGAGGCGCATTACGTGTAACGGCACCGGAATTATCGTGTCGAAACGTGAAAATTCGGGAAGGGAGTTTATCTTTCGCCCAAGTCGTTTCGACAAGAATATGCCTGCCTCGATATTGTGGTCGTATTTGAACGAATGAATAAGTTCACGATGTGATGTGTCAAAATCGGCGAGCGGCAAGAATTTTAGTTCAGGATTAACTGTCATAGTGCACAGAAAAACATCTTCACTTTCAAGCAAAATTGCGTCACATTTTGCGCAAACCACATTTTCGGCGTGGGCGTTACACAAAAAACACGTCTGTGGAAAGAAAAAACTTTTTGCATCACGCAATAAGGTGCGCAGGAAATTTCTCATGGTGCTTTAGTTTGATTTGCACAAAAAATGATGCTTTAAAAACATCGGCAGGCACTCGCAAAAGCACCTGCCGTAACACAGTATCTTGCGTAAAAACAACCACATCCGCTCATTCGATTTTGCAATACTGCGTGCAAGTTGATTTGTGAGGTGCAATTGGCAATGCCTGCACTATTTAATTTGATTCGCAGATTGCGTGCGAGAGAAGTGTGCCGTGACAGATATTATTGCGCTTGCTCTTCAACAAATTCGGCGTCGATTTCGTCGCCGCATTTGCATTTGTCGTCGCTGCAGCAACATTTATCGTCTTTGCAGCAGCCTTTCTTTTTGAGATTCGTGAGCTTTTCGATGATGTTGGGAATCATATCGGTAAGCGCAGTGACATTTGTGGGTTTGACAGGCAAAAACGAAACTTTCTCACCTTCGATGACAATGAAACCCGCGGGGTTTATGCCGAGACCGCCACCGCCACCGCCACTGTTCATGCCATCTTTGGAATTTGTGCCGCCACCTGCACCAAAGCCCAAGCCCATTTTCACAATGGGAACAACTGTTTTATCGCCAATTTGCACAGGTTCGCCAATGACGGTTTGTGCTTTCGCCATTTTCTCGAGATGCGCAAGAATGCTCTCGAGCATGTCTGTTGTCATGTCCATTTCTCCTCCAATTTTGTTGCGGTTGTCCGTTATCAATGAAAGTTTTTTTTTGTTTAGAGCACGTTAAATTTTATTATAGAAGGTCCATTGGCAATTTCGTTTCGGCGAGCATTTTCTGCGCGCGCTCGAATATTTGTTCGAAAGTGTGTTCGTTCAAATCACGCATAGCTTTCGCATATTCCACCATCGACAAAGCTGCCAAAAATGTGTTTTCACTTTCGATAAACATTTGTGTTGCTAGCTCAAAATTGTGTGCACAATCGAAAGTGCAGTTGAGCATTTGTTTTTTGCGCTGTGCTGCAATGTGTGCCAAAGTAAGCTCGTAAAACCCTTGTTCGGGAATCACATCGAGGTTTTGCGCAAGAGCATCGAGCTGAGGCAAAATTTGTTCGGCAACCTCAAATGCGCCCGATGCAGCTTCGGCATAGGCACGGCGAACTAGGATTTTGTAGTGCACAGTATCGTCGAGTTCTTCGGGCAAAAATGCTGCGAGTGCGCGCTCGGCAATGTTTGCAGCCGAAGTATATTCTCCACGAACGCAAAGTGCTGTGCTCAACATGGCACATGTTGCCGGAACTATAAATTTGTCGTCACATTTATCGGAAATGCGAAAATCAAAAGCACGGCTAAGGTTATCGATGGCATTGTCGAGGTTGCCATCAAAAAGCTGTGCCTGCCCAAGCGCAAAAAACGATGCAGCGGTATCGGCATTATCTTCGCCAAAAAGCTGCAAAAAACTCTCGAGCGCACGACTGGCAAATTCACGTGCTTGTTCGTATTTGCCTAGTTTGTTGCAAACTGTGGCACATGCCTGAAGCGAGTTGGCGCATTCGGGGTGTTGAGTGCCCAAAACGCTCTCGCGAATTTTCGCCGCGCGCAGAAGATATTGCTCTGCCAAAGTTGGATCTTCGTAAAGGTAAGCCATGCCAATATTATGCAGCGAATCGGCAGTGGCAGGATGTTCACCCAAAAGTTTTTCGCGTGAGGCGAGTGCATGTTGCATGTTATCAACTGCCTTTTCGAAGTCGTCCATGTAATGAAAAACTGCACCTAAGGTATCGTAAGTGGATGCGGTGTCTGGGTGGAATTCACCAAAAACATCTTTACGTATTTCAAGCGCACGCGAAAGGTAATCAATCGCTTTCTCAAAATCACCCGATGCAAAATAAATCATCGCAATATTGTGAAAACTGCTTGCTGTATGCGGGTGCTTTTCGCCAAAAATCTGTTTGTGTATTTCGAGAGCGCGCGAGAAATTCGATTCGGCATCATCAAGCTCACCTTTTGTCCAAAAAACAACGCCCAGGTTGTTGTAGCATTCCGCTGTGCCCTTGTCGAGTTCGCCTACTAGCTTGTGTCGTATGTCGAGCGCTTGCAAAAGCTCGCGCACTGCCAAATCGTATTCGCCACGGTAATGGTAAATGTTTGAGCGCAAAATAGCACATTCGGCAATCACTTCGGCGTCTTTGCCAAAAAGCTTTTCGCGTATTTGCGTAGCGCGTGCAACACATGTGAGTGCACCATCATATTCGCCCATGCTCGAAAGCACATAGCCCACAAAATAATCGCTGCGCGCACATTCTGCCGAATCTTCACCAAAATGAGAGGCTAAAATTTCCCGCGCACGTGTGTGAAAATCGAGCGCCGCATCATATTCGCCAGCGGCGTCGTGTGTTTTGCCCAGTGCAAAATATATTTCGCCAACTTGCACTGCATGTTCATCGTAGATTTTGTGTGCACAGTCGAGTGCCAAATTGAAATATCTTTTCGCCTGAGTAAGACGATAGTTTTCGCGTGAAAAATCGCCGGCTTTGAGATAATAGTTCACAGCTTCATCGAATTTTTCGGCGTGCGAGAAGTGAAATGCAATTTCGGAAAATCTCTCATGCGCTTGACCGTAGAGTTGCACGATGAAAGTTGCGGTAAGCTCGTGAAGCATGACAAGCCGTTTGCGCAATTGCATCTCATAAGCGGCATCGCGCATGAGCGCATGAGCAAAAATGTAGCGCATGGTCGAAAGCGAATGCCAAATGCGTTC
>CAYUDB010000090.1:0-10511 GCA_964443405.1 uncultured bacterium
GAGACTTCAAAATCGATTGAACCTCAAACAGGTGCTTTTTTTGAGCAACTTAAGCGCGATTGCAATTAGTTGTTTTACATTTCTGAAATCATAAATCGTTAGTTATTTTTTCGAGTAGCTTTTCTGCAAGTGCGTGTGGAATTTTCGTTTTTTCGCAAATTTCCTCAATCGTAGCCAATTTAAGAGCTTCCATACTATCAAAGGCATGCAACAAAGCGCGCGCGCGCGCTTTACCTATCCCTTGAACATCGGTGATTGCAAGTTCCAACAGTCGCTCACCATGCTTTTTCCGTGAAAATGAAACTGCAAAACGATGTGCCTCATCGCGAATTCTCTGCAACAAACGAAGAGCTGCGCTGTCTTTTGGCAAACTAATTGGCAAGGATTTGTGCGGAACAAATAGCTCATCCAGGCGTTTAGCAATTGAAACGAGCGGCACTTTTTCGTGTAATTCAAGCTCTGATAAAGCAGTGTACGCGGCAGACAATTGTCCTTTTCCACCATCAATAAGTATTAAATCTGGCAAAGTTCTGTTCTCCTCAATAAGTCTTCTATATCGACGGAACACAATTTCATGCATTGCAGCAAAATCGTTTTGTCCTGAAAATGATTTTATTTTGAACAGACGATATTCGCTTTTATTTGCTCGTGCAGCAACAAATTGCACCATAGATGCGACAACTGTTTGACCTCCAAAATTTGATATATCGAACGCCTCAATACGGTTAGGTGGGTTTATAAGCGCAAGATTTTTCTGTAGTTCAAGCACGCCAAATGGTGAGTTATCAGACTTTTTCTGCAAATTTATTTCTTCAAACAACAATTCAGCGTTTTTTTGTGCAAGTATCAAAGTTTCGTATTTGTCCCCGCGTTGTGGAACTTTAATTTCTACTTTTTTTCCAAACATTGACGACAGAGTATGCACAAGTTCATTGAAGTCTGCAGGTTTCTCTGGTAACAGTATCTCTAATGGGACATCGTCAAATTCAGCATAAAAGCGATATAAAAATTCAGTTATCGTTTCTGCCAAAATTGCCTCTTTCGGCACAGACAAAGTAAAATTATGACGACCTATTATAAGTCCTTGCCGCATTCTAAACACAACAGCTACACCAAGTTCCGAACCTATCGCAATAGTTATATAATCACGGTCAGCAAATTCATTATCCATTTTTTGCCGCACGAGAATTCTCTCAAGTTCTACCACTGTGTCACGAGTACGCGCTGCCTCTTCAAATCGCATATCCTCTGCTAGTTGCTCCATTTTTTTTCGCAGATTCGCGATGAGTTCAGTGCGTTTACCGCGCAAAAATAGAGTTGCCTCATCTATTAAACGTCGGTATTCCTCTTGCGTTGTTTTTTCGCTACATGGCGCCGAACACTGCCCGATATCCGCAAGTAGGCATGGCCTTTTTGGGTTTTCATTCGGCAGGTCCAAAGAGCAATGACGTACACCAAAAAGCCTACGTATAGTTTTTATCAAACCAGAAGCCCCAATTCTATCTGCATATGGACCAAAGTATTGTGCACCATCGGCAATTTTGTTACGAGTAACAAGTATTTGAGGAAAAGTCTCGTTTGTAATCTTCAAATATGGATAACGCTTATCATCTTTCAAAGCCACATTGTATTTTGGTCGCTCTTTTCGAATCATATTCGCTTCCAAGATAAGCGCTTCTAATTCGTTATCAGTTATTATCCATTCCAAATCACGAGCAAGTGCAAGCATGTGATCTATTTTACGCTCATGAATTTTTCCGATAATATAACTAGCAAGCCTCTTTTTCAAATCACGAGCCTTGCCAATGTAAAGCGGTTTACCGTCCTTATTTTTAAAGACGTAAACGCCGGGTTTGTGGGGACTTATTGCGTATTTTTGCCGAATCTCGTCTGTCATATCACTGAAAAATGGCATCTCAATGCAAAAGTCAAGAGCTTTGTAGTTTCCACCTCGAACCTATTTCACAGCAAGTGCATTTTTCTTTAGTAAACATGCATTTTTCTCTTGCGCAAAACATTGAAATTCGACATTTAAGTAAGTTAATATTTCTTTAATCAAGGGGAGCCTTCAAAATGCGACGAATAATTTTACTTTTTGCAACATTAGTTGTTGCAAGTGCTTGTTTAGCAGCGACTTTACCAAAGGTCATCAACTACCAAGGTAAGCTGACCAACTCTTCTGGCGTGGCACTTAACGGCTTAACAGACATCACATTTCGAATCTACACAGCTGCTAGCGGCGGTAGTGCCATCTGGACCGAGGCGCGAACTGGTGGTTCCGCAGTTAGTGTTACCAATGGTTTATTTGACGTGCAACTTGTGAATTGATTACACTTAACATTGCATTCGACGACACCTATTGGATCGAGTTGCAAGTGGGTTCCGAAACACTTTCGCCGCGCGAGCGCTTGGCACTTGCACCTTACGCCTATCGCGCGCTAATCGCAGACACGGCAACTACAGTTCCTACAACATCAATTCAAGGCGATGTTATTGCAGGAACTGGCGTTACAGTTACAAACGGAGATAATGTTTTATATGGTTCCGATGCCACAGACGTAAACATTGCGGTTAACTTTGGCGGAAGTGGTTCTGCAACAACAGCTTCCCGTACTGATCACACACATGCAGGTGTTTACGACAATTATAGCAGCTGGAGCATCGCCGCAAGCGGAACTGCTGGTAGTTCAACAGTTTCCAGCGGCGAAACTGTAACTTTCTCGGGCACTGGCACAGCCACAGTTACGCGCTCCGGCGACAACATCACCATCAATGCCGCCGGCGATGGAGTCGGCATCACTAGCATCAACAGCCAAACCGGACCAGCTTACACAATCGCCGCCGGCACCGGTCTTACGGCTTTGGGCGGCACCAATATTGTAACTCTATCTCTGGCATCCCCTGTGGCTATTGCTAATGGTGGAACTAATAACACTTCTTATACAGCTAGCCAATTTTTGTGGTACAATTCCTTGACTGGTAGAATTGAGGCATCGGGCTATAATGCCAGTTCTTTCGCCACTTCTGGGCACACGCATAGTTATGTATCGTCCGTTACGGCGAGTAGTCCACTTGCCTCATCAGGCGGTCTCACACCGAATATCTCGCTTACCGGCATCGTTCCAATTGCGAACGGCGGCACGAATGCATCGAGTTTTTCTGCCACAAGCCAGTTTATCTGGTATGACGGAACTCGTCTTGTAACATCGGGTTATGGTGCTGGATCATTTTTGTCGGGTAGCGGCACGGCAACACAAGTGGCATTTTGGAACAGCAGTAGTTCTTTAACTTCAAACTCGAACTTATATTGGGATAACACAAACGCTTGTTTAGGTATTACAGGCGCGCCAAACTCAGCATATAAGCTTCACGTTTTAAGCGGCAATGCCAAGCTCGGCAATTCCACCACTTCTTCGATGAACAAGCTCTATTTTGGCGATGGTGGCTACGTTTTTGTTGGCGAGGATGTTGCCGATGACCGCTTGGCTTTATATGGCAATGGCGGGGTGTCAATTTACGATGGCAGTGGCTACGGTTCGGCGGGGCAGGTACTCACCTCAGACGGCACTCTTGCTTATTGGGAAACGCCTTATTCTAGTTATGTATCGTCAGTTACGGCGAGCAGTCCACTTGCGTCATCTGGCGGTCTCACACCGAATATCTCGCTTACCGGCATAGTTCCGATTGCAAACGGCGGCACGAATGCATCAAGTTTTTCTGCCACAAGCCAGTTTATCTGGTATGACGGAACTCGTCTTGTAACATCAGGTTATGGTGCTGGGTCATTTTTGTCGGGCAGCGGCACGGCAACACAAGTGGCATTTTGGAACAGCAGTAGTTCTTTAACATCAAACTCGAACTTATATTGGGATAACACAAACGCTTGTTTAGGTATTGCTGGCACACCAAGCTCAGCATATAAACTTCACGTTTTGAGCGGCAATGCCAAGCTCGGCAATACCACCACTTCTTCGATGAACAAGCTCTATTTTGGCGATGGCGCCTTAGTTTATGTTGGCGAGGACGGCGCAGACGACAGATTGCGTCTCCACGGCAGCTCAATAACAATAACCCCCGGTGGTTCACCCGGCACATCCGGGCAAGTGCTCACCTCAAACGGCACAACTTGCTATTGGGCAACACCTACTGGCGGCATAGGTGGCTCTGGAACAACCAATTATGTCGCACGATGGACTGCTTCTACCACTCTAGGCACAGGCGTTTTATACGATAACGGAACTAACGTTGGCATCGGCATAACTACACCTTATGCCAAATTGCAAGTGAACAATTTCAAAGCTGGCTCATATACCTCTTCTGCCAACGATTACCTCACAGCATATGCTGGATATGGCGCTGGCTGGGATGGTTCAAACTGGCGCGTTGCAGGAGATGGCGCAAACAATGCCGGCGCAATGATAGCATCATCGATTGGTAATGGAAAAATCTATTTCTACACCTTCCCAACCTCAGGCGGCACCGACCAAAGTATAGCCGACGCAAGCATCAATAATTATCGCAGAATGACAATTGATGGTTCCGGCAATGTTGGCATTGGAACAACTACACCGGCGTACAAACTCGACGTGTCGGGCGGTGTAACTCGAACAGCAGGTGGACTCATTATCGAAACTAGAACCAGCGACCCTGCAAGCCCCGAAAACGGAAGAATATGGCTTCGCGTTGATTAGGAGAAAGATGAGAAATTTCGTATTGACTATTCTGGTAATCTTAAATGTTGTGCCTGTTTTCTGTGCACCTCAATTCATGTGGGTGAAACATGGCGCACGCAAAAACGACAACAACGGCGTTTATACCGATGGTGCTATTGCTTTAGACGCAAGCGGAAATATTTATATTGGTGGTTATTACTATGCCCAACCAAATTCCGCCGACGCTATTACGTTCGATGGCATCGAATTGCAGGGATACTCGCTCGGTTCTTTTCAGGATGACATATTTTTCGCCAAATATAACAACTCGGGCACAATACAATGGGCTTTGCGCGCTGGTAGCACAAGCAGTTTCGAGCGCTGCAAAGGTGTTGCTATTGATGGGGGATATGTTTATTACACTGGCGAATATGCAAACTCATTTTACTATGGTAGCACCAATTCTGGCGTTACATCCTATGGCGGCTCTGATGTTTTCATAGCCAAATATACTACAGGCGGAAGTTTTGTTCGCGTTGTCCATGCAGGGACCACAAGCTCCGATAGATCTGGTGGTATAGTTGTGGTTTCGGGTGGAGCGATGTACATTACTGGCACATACATTGGTACTGCTACATTCGGTTCACTTTCGATAACCTCTTCTTTAGCATCAAATGATGTTTTCATAGCTCGCTACGACACTGCAGGAGTTTGCCAATGGGTCCGTTCTGCTGGTGGAACTGCTGGTGTTGAGGAAGCCTATGGTATTGCCGCAGATGCCTCTGGAAATGTTTACATCTGTGGTATATATTCTAGTACAGCCACCTTTGGTTCTTACAGTGTTACGTCGGTTGGTGGTAGCGATGTTTTTCTGGCAAAGTATAATAGCTCAGGAACATGTCAATGGGTGCGCTCTGGTGGTTCTACCGCTGGTGATGTGGCTTATTGTGTTGCTGTCGATGGTTCGGGCAACTGTTATATTGTCGGTTATTACGGCAATGCAAACTGCACTTTCAGTGGCACCACACTCAATACTATTGGTGGTAGTAGCGATGTTTTCGTGTGCAAATATAATACTTCTGGCACATTGCAATGGGCAAGACGTGGCGGCAGTGCAGCTGGCAGTGATGCTGGTTATGGCATAGCTGTTGACGGTAAGGGCAATGTTTATGCCACAGGTTATTTTTCAAACACAGCTACTTTCGAGACTAGCAGTATTACCAGTGCCGGCGATTTGGATATTTTCTTTGCGGCATACGATGCAAGCGGAACGCTTTTGTATTTGAAACGTGCTGGCGGCACAACACAGGCTTGGGGTAAAGGTATTGCAACCGATTCGGAGGGTTACGTTTACTGTACTGGAACAATTTGGGGTGTTGTGCCACAGGTTTTCAATTTCGATAGTTACACGCTCAATGCCAATCGAAACTCGTGTTATACGGGCAAGATCGATCAATACTTTGTCGATATAGGCTTGCGCATTTACGATGGCACCACCACTGTTCCAATTGGTTGTGAACAAGGCACGGCTACATCGCGCCTGCGAATAGCGGAAGGTGGTGTCGTTTACGGTATAGGTCTTGTTGACACCACACATCCAAGTGCTACACGCATACGCATCAAAGTCCCCGAAGGGGTTCGTGCTCTTCGCAAGTTCAATTAAATCATGCTTTTGTTACACGAAGCAACGGAAATAAAATTATATCGCGAATAGAATAGCTATCGGTGAAAACCATAGCTAATCTGTCCACGCCCATGCCCATACCGCCTGTTGGCGGCATGCCATGCTCAAGCGCTTCGATGTAATCTTCGTCTAATATTTGCGCATCGGGATCGCCCTTTGCACGAAATTCCATCTGCGATTCAAAGCGCCTGCGTTGATCTTGTGGGTCGTTGAGTTCGCTAAATGCATTTGCTATTTCCATGCCATACCAAAAAAGCTCGAAGCGTTCCACAAGTGTCGTATCGACGGCGCTGCGCTTCGCAAGTGGGCTTATCTCCACAGGATAATCCACTACAAAGGTGGGTTCTATCAAAAATCTCTCCACCTTTTCTTTGAAAAGCTCATCGACAAGCTGGTGCTTTTGTAAAAATGGCTTAAACTCGATTTTTTGTTCGCGCAAAAATGTTTCAAGTTCGGCAACGTTTTTCTCGCGAACATCGAAACCGCAGGCGGAACTTATTGCATCGATATAGCGCACTTTTGCAAAAGGTTTTGCAAGGTCGGTTTCGATACCTTGATATGTTATTTTGCACTCGGGAGATATTAGTTTTGCCATAGTGCGCAGAAGTTTTTCTGCCAAAGCCATCATATCGGTATAGTCGGCGTAAGCGCAATACATTTCGACTAACGTGAATTCGGGGTTGTGCATTCTATCGATGCCTTCGTTGCGAAAGTTTTTGCCTATCTCATAAACGCGGTCAAGTCCGCCAACTATAAGGCGCTTGAGATAAAGCTCGGTTGCTATGCGCATGTAAAGTTTCATGTCGAGAGCATTGTGAAAAGTTTCGAATGGGCGGGCATTAGCACCGCCGTAAAGAGATTGTAAAGTGGGTGTCTCAACTTCGATGTAACCTTCCGCATCAAGTGTTTCGCGCATTTTTGACACGAGCCTTGTGCGCAATATGAAGCGTTCACGTGTGGTGTCGTCGGTAGTAAGCTCTATGTAACGGAGCTTAATTTTTTTGAACTCGTCAGTAAGTCCGTGGAATTTTTCGGGTAGTGGGCGCAGTGCTTTTGATATAAGCTCGAGAGCGGTAACTTTGAGGGTTTGTTCGCCAGTTTGGGTTGTAAATGCTGTGCCTCGAACTGCGATGAAATCTCCAATATCCACAAATTTTTTGTAGAACGAAAACATTTCTTCGCCAACAACATCAAACCGTATGTAAACTTGCACTTTGCCCGAAACATCTCGAATGGAAGCAAATGAGGTTTTGCCCTGCATCCTTTTTGCCATGAGGCGACCGGCTAATGCAACGTTTTTTTCGCTTTGGGCATACTCATCGAAATTATGCAACAAATCTCCTATTTGCATATCGGTTTTTGCGCGCGCAGGGAAACAATCGACATTGGAATTTTGTAACTCCAGCAATTTTGCAACGCGCACGGAATATTCATCGGTGGTAGCCGACATGTTTTTCTCGGGTTCTTGCTCATCGGATATTGGTGCAGGTGTATTTTGCACAAGTGAATTGAATTCTTTTATCGCTTTTGTGCAATCGTCGAGCAGCGCAAAGCTTGTGCCCGAAACAGCGATGATTTTTTTGTCGTCACCAATCAACTTCCAACGCCATTCACCCTTTTTATCGCGATAGATTTCAAATGTGGTGTTCATTGTGCCATCCTTTACTTTGGTAATCGTCAATTGTTGCGCAAGTTATGTGCAGATGCACTTTTTGCAAATCGATTTTTTTCTGGCGATAGCATATTTTACCATATGGTGTAGCTTTTGCGAGTAGGTTTTGGTAAAATAAAAGCGAAGACAACGAAAAAAGGCTTTGTAAAAAAAAAAAAACGAATAACTTTGGTAAAATTTTGCAGGGGCGAGCATGTTCGAGCGCGAGAAAGATTTGCAAAAATATGTTGAGCAACTTGAAGGTTTCCTCGAGCGCGAAGACCTAGTGTCTGTTCAAAGCATGTTACGCGATTTTGACGACCATGAAATTGCAGAAGTTCTCGACATGCTCGAAGATGCCGAGAAAGCTGCACGTATTTTGGCAATGCTCGACTCCGAGATCGCCGCTGATACTCTAATGGAGCTATATCCCGAAACTAGAGAGAAGGTTGTCGATTATTTGAGCAAGGATAATCTTGCCAAATTTCTAGAAGAGCTTCCTTCCGATGAAGCCGCCGACCTTGTGGGTGAACTCGAAAAAAGCGATGTCCCCGAAATTCTCAAGAAGCTTCCCGAAGAAGAACGCGAAGAACTGCAACAGCTTACAGCGCATCACGAAGATAGTGCCGGCTCTCTTATGGCTCACGAAGTGGAGCATTTGCCGGGAAATTACACTGTAGCACAGGCTATCGCCGACCTTGTTCGTTTTGGTAAAGATATCGAAGAAGTTTTTCACATTTTCATTACCGACGAAGATGAGAAACTCATAGGTGTAATACCTTTACAACGTTTGCTAATAGTTTCACCAAACTTGCGGCTTTCAAAGGTAGCCGATGAAATCGACACAGTTGTGCGCGTGGATATGGACAAAGAGCATGTGGCAGATATGTTTCGACGCAAAGATATTGTCAGTGCGCCGGTTGTGGATGCCGAAGGGCGACTTTTAGGACGTATTACCATCGATGACATCCTTGATGTTGTTGACGATGAGGCTTCGGAAGATTTTTACCGCATGGTTGGCATCAATGTAGCACAAGACGAAACTGCTGTGCATCATATTCGCACGCGTTTATCGTGGTTTGCCATAGCTTTCGCCGGAGAACTTGCTGCAGGTTTGATCTTGGCTCATTTTGCCAAAACATTTGAGAGCACAATTTTACTTGTGAGCTTTCTTCCGGTGATAATGGCAATAGGTGGCAACAGCGGCGTTCAAAGTGCAGCTGTAATGATACGTCGTATTGCACTTTCAAGATGGGGGCACCTGCATCATAAAGCTGCTTTGGGCAAAGAAATTTTAACGGGCTTTCTATTGGGACTGTGCGCTGCGGTTTTGTTATTAGCTTCTGGTGCACTTTTTGGTGAGGTGCGAGTGGGTGCTATTGCGGCACTTTCGGCGCTTGTGGCTACAACAGCTTCGGTTGCTTTGTCGGCATATTTACCGGTTCTGTATTCGCGTTATGGTGCCGACCCAGCTTTTGCTACATTCCCTTTCATTGCTACAATTAGTGATTTATTCAGCATAGCACTTTATGCTATTTGCGCTGTTATTCTTCTGTAACCTTCTACATTTTCATTCGAAAAATTATGTTTGCGGCAAGAGATTTGCGCGCAAGAAAGCTTGATTTTATCGGAAAAAGCGCTATTTTGTAAAAAAACAGGGAGGGCTTGTGAAGAACTTTTGGAAAATCTGTGCCGTAGCAATGCTTTTTGCGCTTGCCTTAACGGGTTGCGACAAAAGCGATGATGACAATTTTGATTATTCCGATGGCAGTGCGGGGTTTATAGCTTCGGAGCTTGCAACAGTAAACTCTGCTATGCTTGGCGCCATGACTGCGACTTTTGCAACTGTATCCATGCCAACAGATACCGGTGAAGTTATCGTAACGCCTTGGCACTTAGAACCTTCGATTCAAGGTTTTGTGCGTGAAGCAAATGCTGTTTATGGCACATCCACACGCAACCGCGTGGACACGCTTTACTTTTACGATGCTGATAGCACGAAACTTACGTCGGCACTTACAATTGGCAATGTCAAATACGTGTCGCATTTACGCAAAACGACTGTTACTTCGGGTGAAAACATTGTTCAGATCACCATGAACATAAGTTCGCAAATCGATAAATCCACCGACACTACCATCACTCGAAACGGTACAGTTTCGGGCACTTATAACGACACACCTCTTGCCACAAGTAGCACAATTTCAAATGTAATATGGCGTTATTCGAGCGGAACTTGGCTCACATGGCCTATTTCGGGGACAGTTACTGTTGACAGACCACTTAGGCTTGTGGAGATAGTTTTCACAGGCTCAAACACAGCTCAAGTTACGGTAACGCGCAAGGCAACCGGTGAATCGCGTACTATTACCGTTCGTCTCGACACTGGCGCTGAAGGTTAATTCAATTTTTACGACGCATGGTAACTGGGTTGCGTTTTCTATGACAAGCTATGACAAGCATTGATTGATGAAATTAAACTACCTAAGCAGAATTTATTAATTTCATAATCAAAAAAACCCCC
>CAYUDB010000091.1:0-10475 GCA_964443405.1 uncultured bacterium
GCGGCATCAGTCGCGCCTCGACCTACTTCGGGGGCATCTCGACGCGGCCCCACCAACCAGCAGAGAGCATGTGGGTTTTCCTTGTGCTCGAGGATTTTGTCGGTCGCACTTCGATTCGCTCGCACCCACGCGCCGACCTCGATACTACCGACATCGCCGAACCGATATCAAACTTAAGCATTTCCGCGCTAGACATCGTCCCAAACCCTTTCAACTCCGTGTGCGAAATTTCGGCTCCTGCACTTTGCGAGATTGAGGTTTTCGACATCTCGGGAACGCTGGTAGGACGAGTGAGCAATCGCAGCCGCACATTCGACGCATCGCACCTTCCATCGGGCACATTAGTTTTCCGTGCCATTGACGCTAGCGGTCGAACGGTAGCAGTTCGGAAGGCACTGCTCATCAAATGACAAACATTCTATCGACATTTTGTTTCGTTCAACCCGCTATTTCGATATGGCGGGTTTTTTCTGCATGATAATTTGTGGTTAAGCTACGCTTTTGTGTGGACATGTTTCTGGGATAGTTTTTGTGATATATATTTTGCGATACGAACACATTTGTCATCCGTTTTAGTCAACACAGCACGGACGACATTTTGAGAAATAAGCCAAAACATGGCGCAAAAATTGGTTAACGAATTTTACAGATAACAAATGCTTTGTTGGTTTCAACTGCGGCGGTGAAGACATCGTTTGCTACGTACATAAAAACTGCAGCGCTTGTGAGGCAGTTTTTTGTGTGGCATATTTTCTGCGACAAAAAAAACCCTCTCGACGAGAGGGTTTTGAAAGTGCAAAAGCGAAGCTGTTGCTTAGTTGCCAGTGCCGAAGTTGATCTTTTCGACTGCGGCGTTATCGATTGTGATTTTCGCTTTCATCATCAAGCCGTTTTGGTAATCGCCGATAACTTGCTGTCCCTTTTGCTGCGAGAGCACTTGCGCGATGCGCTGTTTGGCTTCGTCGAGGGTGACTTTGCGTGGCTGTTCTGTGCCTAAGAGTTTGACGATATAGAACATGCCCGAGATATCGATAGCATCGGAGATTTCATTAGGCTTGAGTGCCTTAACTTTGGTGAGGGCATTGGGGACGATTTGGTCTTCGAAGAGCCAGCCACCGTCGCCGCCGGCAGGGCTATCGGGTGAGTGTTGCTTGAGCGCGTCTTCCCACTTGACTTTTCCGGCGCGTAAATCTTTCACAACGGCGTCGGCGGTCTTTTGCTCTTTGATGGCAATCTGCGCAAGGTGGTAGCGCGTGGGCAAGTCGAAGAGCTTCGGGTTTTTGTCGTAATAGTCTTTGATTTCTGCGTCGGTGGGCTGAGTTATGCCCTGTTGCATAGACGCCAATAGAGCTTGAACGTAGATGTCATCCGCAGCGCGCGCCACTGCTTCCTTGACAACGGACATCGTATCGACGACTTTGGCTTTTGCCTCGACGAGCATGAGCTTGCGCAAGATAATTGAGTTCACAAGCTCAGTGCGAGCCTTGTTATCTTGGACGACTTGCATCTGCACATCGTTGGAAAGGCGCCCCATTTCCATGAAGAACTCACCGAGCGTAACTTTTTGACCATTCACTTCGGCGAGGACTGCATTGGGGTCGTTCTGCGCGAAAAGTGCGCCGGCGACGAGCATCGCCAAAGTTGCAACGCACAAAACACGTCTCATGATACCTCCTTATACGGTTACTTTCTCAAAATGTTGATGTAATTTACAGATGGCGTGCGCATACGCAAGCATTATTTGCTGAGAAGCAGCATAAATTCGTTCTCTTCGACAATGCGTATGCCAAGTTTTTTTGCAGTATTGAGCTTGGAGCCTGCATTTTCGCCAACAATCACCATATCTGTGCGCGACGATACTGAACCAGCGACCTTACCACCTGCATCCTCGACAAGCTTTTTAGCTTGTGCGCGTGAGAGATTTGCAAGCTCGCCTGTGAGCACAACAGTTTTGCCAAAAAACGGGCTTGACGCGTCTTTTTCCGAGAAAACTGGGTCGCTAGGTATGACACCTGCGGCAAAAATTTTTGTCAAAAATGCACGATTATGCGCATCTGCAAAGAAATCTACGATAGATTGAGCAGTTTTTGTGCCAATCTCGAAAATACCTCGCAGCTCATCGGTAGTTGCGCCGGCTATTTTTTCGAATGCACCATTAGTGGGTGTTTTTTCTGCAAAGTGACCTTGCTTCACAAAGTGCTCAACCAAGATTTTTGCTGAATGCTCTCCAACACCGGGTATTCCCAGAGAAACGAGCAACTTTTCGGTTGAGATTTTTTTTGAGTTTTCTATATTCTTGACGATTTTCTTTGCCAAAACTTCGCCCCAACGTTCGAGGGCAGCAAGCTTTTCAACATCGAGCGAAAAAAGATCGGCTGCATCTGCAATAAGCCCTGCGGCAAGCAAAGTTTCAATTTGTTTGTCACCAAGTCCTTCGATATCGAAAGCGGTTTTTGACGCGAAATAGGCTATCGACTCGGCAACTATGGCTGGGCAAAACCTGTTTGGACAGCGTCGGAAGATTTCGCCTTCGGGTTTTGAGAGCGTCGCTTTGCAAATGGGGCACTCTTCGGGCGGAATTATCGGCTGTTGTGAGCCATCGCGCAAATCCTCGAGCACCTTGACAATGTCGGGAATAACGTCTCCGGCACGTTTTATCAGAACGTGGTCACCGATCATCAAACCGAGCCGCGCGATTTCATCCTCGTTGTGGAGCGAGGCGTTGCGAATGGTTACGCCTGCAACGTAAACAGGCTCAAGTTGCGCAACGGGAGCTATAACCGCAGTTCGCCCAACGTTCCATGTCACGTCCAACAAACGAGTTACAGCTTCTTGAGAGGCAAATTTCCAAGCAACAGCCCAACGTGGGTGATGCGAGAGTTCGCCCGCCTGCTCCTGTAAATCGACGCGGTCGAGTTTTATAACAACACCATCTATTTCGAAAGGTAGCTTGTCGCGCATGTCCTCGATGCGGCTGAAATAATCGACAATTTGTTGAGGAGTGGCAGATTTTAGCGCATTCGGAACCATTGGCAAACCACAACTGCCTGCGAAATCGAGCTTTTCCGAATGTGTGGCGAAATGCCTCGACGAGTCGAGTATCTCATACACGAAAATTTTGAGCGGGCGAGAGGCTGTGATTCGCGAATCGAGCTGGCGCAAACTCCCCGAAGCACCGTTGCGTGGGTTGACAAATGTTTTTTCGCCCGCCGCTTCCAGCTCACGGTTCATCGTGAAGAAATCGTCTAGGAAAAACAGCACCTCGCCACGAAATTCTATGAACTCTAAACTTGCTCCTTCACCAACGAGTCGAAGCGGTAAGTTCTTGATTGTGCGCACATTAGACGTTACGTCTTCGCCAAAAATGCCGTCGCCACGGGTTGCAGCCAGCACCAACTCGCCTCGCTCATAGCGCAGCCGAATTGATACGCCGTCAAGCTTAGGTGTGGCAGTGAAATGAAGTTTCGTCATGTCGAGGCTTGGGAAAATTCGCCCGAGCCTGTTACAAAACTCCGCGAACTCGTTTTGGCTTAACACTTTATCAAGAGATGATAGCGGAACTGTATGTTTCACGCGCAGAAAATCTTTTGCCACGCTGCCACCGACGCGCTGTGTGGGGGAGTTTGCTGTCACCAGTTCGGGATAGCGCGCTTCCAATGCTTTGAGCCGGTCAAATAACGCGTCGTATGTGGAGTCTGGCACTTGCGGATTCGCATCGATATAATACGCGCGCTCGTATGCTTCGAGACGGCTTCGAAGCAAGGCAATTTCCTCGCGTGCCAAAGTCAGGGTGTCCTTCTGTGCAAACAAATCTGCCGACGGTGGTTTCATGATGCCCTCCATTGTCACGGTGCTGAGAGATTTTGGTTACGCAAACGAAAAATTTTCGAAAAAAACATTGCTTTGCAAAGCTTATACTATAAACTTGCGTATTGCGCAAGGCAGTTTTTTGCGAAAACCGTGTGCGGACAGCATAATTACCAGAGCGCGCAGGCTGGTTTCTGCAATTTGAAAAAGTTTCGTGTCAGTTTTGCAAAGACGAAAAACGATTGAGACAAGCCGCAGTCGCGATTTGCAAAGAAATAGTGTTATTTTGCAGATTCGCGCATGTGATTTGCAAAAATGCGCCACGCGTTTTAAAATTTGCACTGACAAATTGCGTTTGTTTCTTAGAGTTTTGCATAATTGCAACAATCGTCTAAACTCATACACAAGTAAAAAGTATAGTTGCTGCAAATATTCGTAAGTATGGTTCACTTTTTATTGCTGTTGCAGCAGTGCAATTAAAATTCGCGTAGTAGTTCAGCAATGTTGCGGAAATAGTTTGCTAATTTGCTAAAAGGTTTTGTACTGATTACGTAACGATTTGCAGATATGCATTTAAGATTCCTTGTAATGCACCAATGTTCTGCTAAAGCGCACTCGCAATTTGTAAAGTTGCATATGTTATTTGCAATTTAGCAGCAGTAATTTGCTAAATCGTATCTATAAGCTGCAAAGTTGCGCGAAAACGTTAAATGCCCGATGTTCAATTTTATGTGAAAGAGCCGAACTTGCAAGTGCTTGAACCTCAAGTTCTTTGAAAAGTAGAGAGAATTCTATAGCATGCCGTTCAATCGTGCTTTAAGCTGCCGACCATGTGCCAGCGCATCGCGGATAAGTGCTTGTTCGCCAAGCAATTCCCCACCTTCGACCACAATTTTCCCGCCGACGATTACGGTATCCACGCTCTCGGGCGAGGCACCATATAGTATGCGCGCGAAAATGTCCTCGCTGAGCGGCGCCGCCGTGTAAAGGCGCTCCAAGTCGAGCAAAATGAGGTCTGCCTCTTTGCCCTCGATCAGCTCACCTGCGTTGATGCCGAGAAAACGTGCCGAATCAATAGTCGCATAAGCCAATACCTCACGTGCGCTTAGCGCAGTCGCTCCATGTTTTACCTTCTGGAGAAGTGCAGCTAAACGCAAGTCGCCCCAGATATCATAACGGTTGTTACATCCTGCGCCGTCGGAGCCGACAAGCATCCCGATGCCGCGCTCACGCAGGCGCACGACATCCGCAATGCCAGAACCGAGCTTCAAATTTGCAGTTGGGCAATGCAAAACTTTCGCCCCGCTGCTCGAAAGCAAATCATATTCGCGGTCGTTTAGGTGAACGCAATGCGCAATAAATACGTTTTCGCTGAGCGCGCCCATCTCGAATAATGCTTCTATATTTCCGTAACCAAAGCGTTTAGCGAAAAGCTCTGTCTCTAGTTTGTTTTCAGACGCATGTGTATGTATCTTTAAACCATGCACGCGCGCGAAGTCAACGATTACCTGCCAGAACGTTGGGGTTACGCCTAAGAGGAAACGCGGGCATAAAACATACTCGCATTTTGTTCCGCTGAGCTGCGCCATTGCGTCCTCGACCTGGCGAATTTGCTCGTCGCGCGAGGGGAGCTTGCTCGCGCTACTCCAAAGCTCAACGTTGTCCGCCATCGCCATGCCCGAGAAGAGTCGAATGCCAAGTCCGTGCGCCGCATCGAATAACGCGCGCTGATGGTGGAATGAACCCATGTCGAGCGCCGCGCTAACGCCTGAGCGAAGCAGCTCCGCGATGCCCAAACGCGCGCTATGGAACATTGTCTCGTAGGTGTGCGCTAGCTCGAGCGGCACGATGCGGCGTTCGAGCCAGTCGAGGAGCGGCAGGTCTTCTGCCCAGCCGCGCGAAAACGTCTGGCAGAGGTGCAAATGCCCTTGCACGAGCGCCGGAAATGCCACTTTGCCCGTCGCATCGATGATGCGGCTGCCCGTTTGCGGCAGATTTTTGCCCACGCGCGCGATTTTGCCGTCTTCAATTAATATGTCGCCGCATTCTGGTGGGCGATCGAACCAAACTATTGTCGCATTTCGTATTAGCATCGTCGAGCCTCTTTAAATTTTTGAGCTTTTTCACAATTTATTCGAATTTTCGTCGCGCGCAAACGCTTTGTGACGCGCAGTTTTCGATACAATGGAAAAAATTTTTGACACGCTAACTGAAAATCTTGGTAAAAATGGAGGATTTTATGCGCATAAGTTCACATCCAATACTTAGTTTTCCGCCGAAAAAAGTGGTGGAATTTACGTTTGAGGGTCGCCGCCTTCAGGGTTTGGAAGGCGAACCGATCGCCGCTGCCCTTCACGATAACGGTGTGCTTGTTCTCCGTCATTCGATAAAGAAAAACCGCCCACGCGGCTTTTTCTGCGCGATTGGGCGGTGTTCTTCCTGCTTAATGGTGGTCGATGGCGTGCCGAACATACGAACTTGCGTTGAACCATTACGCGAGGGTATGGTTGTCGCGCGCCAAAGCGGAAAAGGAACAATATAATATCGTTTTTTTTCGTACAGTTTCGACCAAAATGGATTTAGTCGCACGAAAGTTTTGACAAAAAGCGCAAAAGTTCAAAAAAAACGTTGCGCATTTTTGCACTCTCGACATAATTATGCGCGGTGTTGCCAGCGTAGCTCAGTCGGTAGAGCAGCTCACTCGTAATGAGCAGGTCGCGGGTTCAATTCCCATCGCTGGCTTTTAATATTTCGGAGAGCATAAGTATGTGTTTTCCAAAAAGTTACAGGAAGAACCGCCCGTCTTGCGATATATATCGCGAAATGTGCGGTTTTTTTCATTTAGCATTTGCAAAATAGCGCAAACGATTTATATGCTCGAAGCTTTCCAACAAACTGTTGCATCTAAATGTTACTAACATGCTAATTAGCAGTAAGTTACTGCATATAATATAATGTAAAACTCTATGTAAATGCACTATCACGCTTAAAACATTGCAATTACTGTGTAAATGGTTTACCTAGAAGCTCGTGCAAACTAATAAACGGCGCAAGACGTTCACGCGAACGCATCAAGGATCTACACTTGCGCAAAATATTTTGCCGGCGTGGACGACACATATATATGAATGCACACGCCTGCCGGACGTTCCCTTCCAAGGCGCGATATAATAGATACTGTTTGCGGACAATTTTCAAAGTTTTATGCGTTGAAACAAAACGTTTTTGCATATAAAAAGGAGTGTTCTAATGGATAGTAAGACAATTGAACACATAGCTTTGCTCGCTCGACTAGATTTGCCGGAAAACTCGAAGCGTAGCTTTGCCGACGAGTTCGAGAAAATTATAGCTTTTGTGCAAAGAGTGGAGCTTCTGCCAACTGACGGCATTGAGCCGATGGTTTCCCCGGTTGGTTCACATGTAAAACTTAGGATTGATACACCTGGAATGTGTTTGTTATCAGCAGATGTGGCGAAAATGGCGCCAGATTCGAAAGAAATGCTGTTTTCCGTTCCAAAAGTAATATAAAGAACAGACTGTGTCGTAACGAACGTTTAACTTTTGACCAAACGCGTGCAGATTATGCAAAACTTCCATTTCGATATAAATACTCCCGACGAAAATGTAGCGCAACTTTCTATGTATGCGCGTAATGTATTGGAGCTTTCGCTTTTCGGCGTGGCAGATACAACAAATTGCTGGTTTCATCCTACAATGGAACGGTTTAGAGCGCTCTATCGCTCTGCAATTGTAATCGGCTTACCGCTCTGTCATGGAGTGATGGAGAGCTTGATTGATGGTCCGAATGAGTTATATTTGGCACATTACCGCCAGCTTAACTATTTGCTCGACAAAAATGCCACGACGCTTGCGCAGAGCATTGAGTATTCTGGCTGGCGCGCTGTGCCGATTCCGGCAAGCGTTGTTGTGGACTGGCAGAATAATCTCGGGCACTTTTCGCATAGGCATGCGGCGGTAGAAAGCGGGCTTGCGTGGTGGGGGCGCAATAATCTCGCCGTTACGCCCGAGTTTGGGTCGCATCAACGTTGGGCGACGATTCTCACAAATGCCCCGCTGACAGCAGGTTGCGCACGTGAGAACGGTTGCGGTAGTTGCATGCGCTGCAAAGATAGCTGTCCGGCTGGCGCAATTGGCAACTCGGGGCTTGAGCTTAAGCGCGAACTTTGCGTTGCAATGCTTCGTAGCTTTTCCAAGCGCGGCATCGGACATTCTATATGCGGTATGTGCATCAAGGTATGCAAAGGAAGGCTAAAATAGTCATTTCGTTTGGCAAATTCATTTCATTTTCACTCGCATTTGATGAAAAGTGCGAGTTTTTTTATTTGTTGCACAAATCAAACGTAGTTTTGCGTAAAGCTTTTTTTGCATTCCACTAAAGATTTTTAATACAGTATAAAAAATTTATCAAAGTGCACAAAATATTCGTAGTATCGTGCGGCGGAATCAAGCAGAAAACTTTACAATTAAATAAGTTACGCAAAACGTGCGCAACGAGGCAAGCCTATTGTGACAAATTGCTTTCGAACAGCAGATAATTACAGGAAAGATTTGCAAAAACACTTTCAAGATGTCATAATATCGTCAAAACTTCTATATGGCAATCCACATAATATATTACTTCACTCGACAATTGCAACTTATTGCGTTATAGTTGCATATTGCAAAACATAAGTTGCAAAAAGCTTCTTACAATGCTCACGTCAGAGCGCAACAGTTTTATATCGACGCCGCGATTTTCCATCTAAATGCTTGTAATTTGCGCCATAATAATGTATATCTCCGCTACGTAACGCACAGTTTTCATTATATAGCGCGTTGTATTTGCTGCAAAGCATAGTTTATTTACAAAACCCCCCAATATTCTCGATAGTTTGACTGTTTTATCTGTAAATAATTCGAAAAGTTTCGCTACTTATCGCAAAATTTTTACTATTTGAAAGCAAATATGTGCTCATAGGCTTTTTACATTTGGCAGACTATCTTTTTTGTTCACAAAATAGCTTTTCAAATACGATAGCCTACTTTTTCGATGTGACAATATGCCTACAAGATTTGCTAAATCATCTTTTTAGCATATTAATGTGCATTTTAGATTTGACAAACAGCTCACTATATGCACTTAATTACTTTTAATGCTCACACTACAACGCATTATAATGATATTTATGCCTTTTAAATGCGATAATTTACCTATTAGATGCGCAACACAGCTTGCTTCATGCGTTCACAATCACATTATATATGTAATAATGCTTTAATTATTCGCAAAACCTCTTTGCAAGTGCACAAATAAGCCGTTTTAATCTGTAAACACGCCAGTTATACATACTGACTAGCGCATTATTTATGCCATAAAGCCCATTTTATACGTCAGCAGGCACGTTAAATATGGCAACATGATCATTCTATACGCAAACAAGCCTTTCCAATGCGTCAGCAACCCGATTCGATTCGCCAGCAAGCGCGCAATTGTTGAATTACGGCTTTTGAGGAATGACCACGACGTCGCTTAAAGTGGTGGCTTGCAAGCCATTAGTGCCCCAGACACGCATATTTTGAGGTCCCTCCGTTATTGGATGAATGAGGACCGCTGTCGTAGTGAAAACCTCTCCGAGATCTCTGTCACCATCCAGCAAAAGGTAACCAGTCGCGCCTGTAACTGCATCCCAATGAAGGAGTTCCGTGAGTTCATCCCAATAAAATCCAGTGATACTCCCCAAGGCTCCCAACCCAAGCTTTATCGGAGCAGTCGGTGCACTTTCAGCTTCACCATTAAGCGCGCAAACTCTGAAAAAATGCTCGCCGAAATAAGGTAAGTTCAAGATCCACTTAGCATTAGGCGTCTCGCAGATGGTAGAAAACTCACCAGTTTCACCCTCGCGATGCTCAACTCTATACGCCGTCGCCGCCTGCACACTATCCCACACAAAAGCAACGCTCGCAGGCTCGTAAACAAAGTTCGCTGGCGTCGGAAGTGGAGTCTCTGACGGGGTCCAAATCTGCGATTTCGGAACAAATCCAAGGTCTCGCAAGCGCGGGTCGTTGTTTCCCCAAACAAGTGTAGCAGTTTTCAAAACCAAACGTAGGTTCGGAGTGTCTTTTTGAAACAAAGAATGCTGCGCTTGATATGCAACAGTCGATTTGCGGTGCTGAATGCCAGATTTTTCCATCTCTGCAAGCAAATTGTTCTTTGCCGCAACCATGTTTTGCACAATAACTTGCGAGATCACACGCGGATCTCCAGCCGCTACTAAGCGCGCGTTCGTTTCTGCAAAAGTTTCTATAGATTCTACTAACCCGTTGTAAGATGACGGTGTAGATCTGTTAACTCCATAGGACGCGTAAAGAAATTTATTATCGTTGCTTTGCCTAAGTAGAGCAATGATAAGGTCTTTCGCATCTTGGTACTGCACGTTTACATCGCTGAACTTATTATGTAACAAAATCGTCGCGTCATTTGCCTCGCCATCTGCCACGCGCGCTTCGGTGACTGTTTGCGAAAAGACTGTGTAGCAAGAGTTTGCCCAAGTTACAAGAGCTTGTGCCAAACCGAGTTCTGCAGAATATAAATTGATGTTATTCTGCATACGCATGAGGCGATAAAGCCTTGTGTTGATTGAATCTTTTGTGAAAGAATTGTTCCGTGC
>CAYUDB010000092.1:0-10354 GCA_964443405.1 uncultured bacterium
CCCAAACCTTTGTCGGGGTTCATCGATGTGGTTACGAGGAAGAAGATTAGAAGCAAGAAAACTATATCGCCCAATGACGAAGTGGGAATTTCGGCGGCTTTGCGTAGGTGCTTTTTTTTCTCTAGTTTGAGAGCCATGGCACCTTACTCCGCTTTTTTCAGTTTGCCCATGTCGATGAGGTTTTCCACAAGCTGATTGCAGCTGTCTTCCATATCGACGACAACGCCGTCAATAATGGAGACAAACCAGTTGTAGAAAAGCTGAATGGGAATAGCCACAGTAAGACCCGCAAATGTGGTAAGCAATGCAACCGAAATACCGTTTGCAACTTCCGAAGGGACGATGTCGTTTGATTTTGCAATTTGGTCGAAGGCGATAATCATGCCTTGCACGGTTCCCAAAAAGCCCAACATCGGCGCAATAGACACGACGGTGGTAAGCCATACCAAACCCTTTTCGAGTGTGCCCATCTGTACAACAGATTCGTTCTCGATAGAGCTATCGACATATTCGAGACCTTTATCGAGTCTCATCAATGCCGCATGGAAAATTGCTGGCAAAGGACCGCGAGTTTTTTCACACAGTGCTATTGCCTCATTCGTCTTGTTGTTTTTCACAAGATCGAGAATTTGATTCAAGAATTTCTTCGAATCGACTTTGGCTCTCATCAGAAGCCACATTTTCACGATGGCGATCACCAAACCGATGATGAACAGAATCAAAATCGGCCACATGATGAAACCGCCGGCGTTGAAATAGTGGACTATGCTCCCCATTACTTCTCTCTCCTTGTTGAATTGTTTGGTGTTTGCTACAGTGCTGACCAACATAATACATCATGCGCACATGTCAAACCTTTTTTTCGCACACAAGGCTGCATTAATGGGTGCTTGTGAGCCATTTTTTGGCGTTGGCTGTTTCTATTTGGAATTGTGAAAGAGAAAACTAAAAAGTGTTGCAGGTATCGAAAGTTATTTCCGAAAAGCAATGTGCACAAAATCGCATTGATCGATGAATGCGGTGTTTTTCAATATTAGCAAAACTCGTTTTTCAATTCTGCGCGTTATCGTGCGCAAAACTAATGGGCAAACCGCATAATTTTCCATTAGCCTTCGTTCAAAAATAGATTTTACCACTGTGCTAGATATTCTATAAAAGCACTGTTTCACATAATTAGAAAAAATTCGAGTTTCTCGCACACTGATTTTTTTGCTGTCGCCAAGTATAATCACAGCGACGAGCCTATTGCTGAGGTTTGTAGTTTCTTCTTGGTTTTTTGCCTGTGTAGAATTTTTTACAATTAGGCGTCGTGCGGCATTAGTTTGGTGCGCATTGATGAGCTGTTTCATGATAAACAAGAGGTAAAATGAAAGTTGCAATAGTCGGTCTTCCTCAAAGTGGCAGAACCACAACCTGGCGAGCACTTGCCCGAAAAAATGCAGGTCGCGAAAACACCGCCACAATCAAACTGCCCGACGACAAACTCATGGCAATAGCACACACAGTCAAGGCACGGAAAATAACCCATGTTGAAGTGGAACTTATAGATACCATCGGCGACATATCAAAAGGTGGGTCGATAATTTCCGAAATGCAGGGCGTCGATTTGCTGCTTTTAGTTATTCGCGCTTTCGACGGCGGATATGGTACACCAACGCTAATTGACGATGCTCGCAAGCTTGCAGAGGCTTTCATAATTAACGACAGCGCCATTATCGAAACTCGAATGGCGACACTAAAAAAAGATATCCCGCGTCGCTCGCACGAAGAACGTCGCCAGCTCGAAGAGCAATTGCATACACTCGAATTTTTCGCGTCCAAACTCGAAAGTGGAGAGCTTATTCGCAATATTGTCGGCAGCCTCGATGAGAACGGTGTTGCCCTTACGCGAAACTTTGGCTTTTTGACGGGTAAGCGATGGCTTTTTGTGGCAAATACTGAGGATGATGTGAAAAATGGTGGTTGCGAGCAGCTTGCACAGATTTACAACTGTAATGCGATAAGTTTTCCGGCGGGGATACATGCGGAATTTGCCGAGCTAGATGAAGAAGAAGGTGCTAGTTTTGCAGCCGAATTTGGCGTAGAATTTGCCGCGCCCGATAAGGTGCTACTTGCCATGAAAGAGGCGCTCGATATTATCGAATTCTACACAGGCAACGAAAAAGAGGCTCGCGGCTGGGCAATTACACGTGGCACACGTGCTCAGGACGCGGCGGGCAAAATCCATACCGACATAGGCAGAGGTTTCATCCGTGCCGAAATAGTCAGTTGCGACAAATTCCTCGAAGCGGGCGGTTATGCCGAAGCACGCGCCAAAGCATTTTTCCGCGTTGAAGGCAAAGATTACATAATGCAAGACGGTGATTACGTCTCATTCCGTTTCAATGTCTAACTGTTTTCACACTGACAAAAATTTCGACGAAAGCAGGAGGCGTAGCCTTGAGATGCATGCTTGCATGCCTTGCATGGTGTAAGCGCTACAAAAAAGTCACGCAAAGATGTTTTTATGTTAGATTTGAGTTGACTAATAAAAGGAGTTGAAATGAGGAAATCTTTGTTGCTTGCATTGACCTTGTGTGCTGCACTTTTCGCGCAAAATGCCCGTTTGGATATTGGATTTGCAGTAGCTTCGCCACGCGGGGAATTTGACGAACATGTAAACGGCAGCGGTTACGGTTTGAACCTTGGTGCACATTTTGCGCCTGTGGAATATTTTTCGATTGGTGCTGCGGGCGGTTTTTTTGTTTATGGAGATAAGACAACGCATCGACCATTTTCGACAACTATACCTGAAGTTACCGTTGAGGTGAACACCACAAACAACTTGGCAAACTTTCACGCTACGATGCAACTTATTGCGCCAGTTAAATATGTGAAGCCGTACATTGAGGGGCGTTTTGGTTTGAACTACTTGTGGACACAAACGAGCATACGTGATGAAAGCGACAGTGAAGATATTGCTAGCTCCACAAATTTCGATGACGCAGCACTTTCTTATGGTGCAGGTGCAGGGCTTTACATCCAACTTTGGGAGTGCCCAAACACAAGAGCACGTGGCAATCGTCGCGGACACGGTTCTTGTGGTGCAGGCAAGGCTCAACGTGTTTTCCTCGACTTCAAGGCGCTATATTTGCGCGGCGGCACAGCAGAATATATGAAGGAAGAATCAATTTATGTTGAAAGTGGCACTGTTTACTATCTTGTCGATAAGTCTGCAACCGATTTAATGCAATATTCGCTTGGCGTAGGTATTGAGTTCTAGACAAGCTGCCATGATGACGCTGTGTTTAGAATTTCACTGCAATTTTTTACTTCAAAGTTGATTTTGGACCTATGCTCCGAAACCTAATTGTGAGTTTGTCGTGCGTGCAATTAGGCGACAAAAAAGCTTGCAGAATGGTGATTTATGAGGAAATTGGGTGCATGAAATTATCGAAACAGGCGCAAGCCGAACTCATGCTTGTGGGCACCACGCTTATTTGGGGCTCCACTTTTCTCATTACAAAACTGCTGCTGACAGCTGAGCATGTGCACAATTCGCCATTTGCGCTACTTGCCCTCCGTTTTGCTGTCGCGACAATAATCGCCGCTTTGTTTCTCGCGCCGCGCCGCATGCCAAGTGCGAATGAAATTCTTGGCGGTTGCGTGATAGGTTTTTTTTCGTTTGGTGGCTTTGTATTTCAAACCATTGGTTTACAATCAACTACACCTGCAAAATCGGGTTTTATAACTTCGCTTTTCGTGCTGTTTATTCCATTTATCTCAATATTTTGGGAGCGTAAGCGGATTCCCAAGAGCATTTTTTGGGCATTAATTCCGGCATTTCTTGGGCTTTGGGCAATTTCAAATGTTGGATTTTCCATAGCACAGTTGAACCCGGGCGATAAGATAACTTTGCTTTCTGCCGTGTGCTATGCTTTTCAAATTGTTGCTATACAGGTGTTTACCCAAAAAGACGGATGGATGTGGCAAACGGTTTTGCACTTTGCCACAATTTTCGTGGCGTCATTAATAGGCATGTCTTTCGAAGAGACTGCGTCATTATCGTTCACTTTGCCAAGTTTGGCGGGCATTTTTTACTTGGCAATTTTTGCTTCTGTAGGTGCTTTGGGTTTGCAGATGTATGCACAGCGTTTTACCACATCTGCCCGTGCGTCTTTGATTTACATTTTTGAGCCAATTTGTGCAGCTTTATTTGCTTTTCTTTTTGCGGGGCATGGGATGTCGGGAATGGAAATATTAGGTGCGTCACTCATTTTTCTCTCAATGCTCATCGGACGATGCCAGTAAGTTGCGGAGCCGCATGTTTGCATTTGCTTGTCGCAAATATTGGTAGGGCGCCTATGGTGCAGAGGACACGCTACTGCGTGCCGGCATATTTTAGAAAATTTGCGATAAAGCTATTTTTAGCAACCGTTTGCTTGTGCAAATCTCTCGACTGTAGGGCACTTGTTGCGCTGATAAAAACTTAGCGGAGATAGACCGCTTTTTTGATGGTCTCATCTTTGCCAATCGAAATGCGAATGAAGTAAATGCCCGAAGTAATGCCCATTTGAGGCACCCAACGTAATTCACCCGAAAAAGACTTGCCGGCTTCGATTGTGGCAATTGCTCGCCCAGAAAAATCGTACACTTTAGCGCAGACCTCTTCACCAAACGGATTGTAATATTCCACAGCGACGGCGCTATTGAAAGGATTGGGCATGGCAGAGCCTATATAAATATCCTCGGGGTGAAATTCGTGAACATAATCGCCCGCGTAAAGCGTAATGGGCAAAAACACCTTTTGCGCCGGCGCAAGTGCCATCGCGATTAAAGTATCACGATGTGAAACACGCTCAAAAAGCAAATCATATGTGTTTGGTGGCAAATCTAACATGTATCTGCCGTCCGAATATGCAGAATCGCGATAGGCACCAGACGTAGATGTTGAAAGTATGCTCGTCAAAAAGCCCGGTGTGCCCGATGGCGATAGCGTTATGTGACCATATACAAAGGCTTTATCGAAAGGCTTTGGAAGCAAGCGCTCGACAAGGTTGCCGAAAATTCGCGGCGCCGACCACGAAGAAGAATAGGCATCGGAGAAACTTGCGCAGAAATTTGCACTACGCGCAAAGCCAAAACGCTCGGCATCGGGGAAATATGTGGCAACACCTTCGTTCGAACGAACATCGGTGAATACGAAAACACTCGCGTCAGCGGTGGGAACAACCTTGTCGAAACGTGTGGGACGAATCATCGAAGGTAGCGTTGTAAACTCGGCAGTGAGAAATGCCGGATAATATGTCATAAGGCTATCGCCAAATGCCGATGAAATATAAACGCGGTTATCTGAAATAACATCAAGCTCATACGATAAAAGATGCATGACCTCTCGCGAGAAAATGACGTCGAAACCACCGCGCGAAACCACTTGATATGCCACGTCGCCACCTTCGAAAATAATGCGTCCACCGCCGTTGACGTAATCGAGCAATGTTTGCAATTTTGTGGCATCAAGCGGGTAAGAGTTTGTTCCACAAGAAATTACCACGAGGTTGTAATCCCACATCGTGGCAGTATCGGGGAAAGCAGTGCTAACAGTGGCGCCAAAGCCGAGAGAATCGAGACAGCGGCGAATAGCTACAGGCTCAGTTCCCATTGAAGTGCAATCGATTATGAGTGCATTTTGTGCCATAGGCGACATTATAAGATCGACAGTTGTGAAGTCGGAAGTGGGTGTTACAATCGTGCGCACAGGTGAAAAACCACGGCGTCGAGCTACTGCCAAAAAGCTTGAGTAAGGTTGACGGCTTAGATCGTATGTGCCAGCCTCAAGGCGCGAGCCCTCTGTTAATGCTTCGTTTGTTTCGAGGGAGATGAGACATATTTCGGCGTCGAGAGGCATGCCAGCACCGTCTTTCACTCGCGCGATAATCGAACTGCGATCGGTGGGCTGAAGCGTGAAGTTGTAAACACCGTGCGTGGCAAGCAAAAATGTGTGTGCTGTGTCACGATAGCCAAAACCCGTTATTTCAACTGTGTAGCTGTCGCATAAAAACGCTGTGGGCAATGCAAAATTGCCAGTAAAATCCGTGCGCATTTGGGCAATTGTTTCGCCATCGTGCAAAAGACGTATGCGAGGTCTGCCGGAAGGTGTGCCCGAAATTAAATCGATAACCCTTCCGGTAAGCGCACCGTAAGGTATCACCGATGGGAATGTGTCGGCACAAACATTGTAACCACGTTTCGCGGCAATGGCTTCAACCGGTGTAGCTGCCGAAAGATCGAATGAGATAGTGCCCATATTGCCGTCGAAATGCTCGTGTGCGTGTATCTCGGCATTGCGAACGAAAATCTCGAAATCGGAAACACTAAGCGTGCAACCGTAAGCATTTGTAAAACCTACGGCAAAGGTGTCGTGCATGGCAACAATAGCACTGCCCGCATGCACCGAAGCTGTAAAGTCGATGCCACCATACACGTTAAGCTGTTTTACCGCAATTCTGCTAGCACCATCGAAGATTTTTACAGTTACGGGATAATTGCCATAGGGCGGGTTTATAATCGCGTTCGCATCGCCAAGTGCATCGGTATAAACGGTTTCGGCAAAACCAAGCCCTTCGATTATAATCATAGCATCGACAAAAGCCGTGCCCTCACCATCGACCACATTTAACGAAAAAGCGTTGTCGGAGTTCACCAAAAGGCTTTCGGGCGCAAATTCGAGCACCGAAAGAAATGCGTTTTCAACAGTGCGAATGAACGGTGCGAAGAAATTTGGTTTTGTTGCCACAATAAGTGCTTCGCCAGGTTCTGTAGGCGAAAACTCGACAGCAACGTTTGCCAAACCCGCAGTTGAGAAACCCAAACCCATGCGAGTGTCATCGCGAGTTATGCAAACTGTGGTGCTATCTACAGAAACGGGCAATGAGTAGAAGCTTTCGCCAAGTGGTAGCACACCACTCCATTCTGTAAGGTCAACGGTGATGTCTTCGGGAGTTCCCCAGTAAAGCCAAAGTGCTGGGTCTCCAAAATGGTGATATACTTCAAAATAATAACGCCCAAAACTACCGTCGGCTTCGACTGCTAAGTTGCCCTTGTAGAGAGCACCGGCTACTGTGGTGTAACCTTCGGCGAAAATAGCATCGTAAAACCTGCGCTCCCAAATATCGTCAGGACCCCAATAAGTGGAGTTTGAAGCACCGATAAAACAAAGTGCGCCTTTGTTATCGGCTCGTTGCCAAGCTTCGGCAAAACATTCTGGTTCAACAAAAGTTCCTGTTTGGCAAGCATTTGATATCACAAGCGGATATTTGCCCTGATTCGTAAGCGCTGCAACATCGGAATTGCTGTAAGAGGGGTTGCCCCAGCCAGTAGTGCCACCATGACCAGAATAGTTTACCAAAAAAGCACCTGCGTTCACCGCTGTGGTAACGTCTGCTCCCGAAGCGCCAGACATTGCCCAGAGAGATTCTGGCTCGAAACGCGGAGCGGTGAGCCATGTTGTGAAAACATAACGGTGCGTGCCTTCGGCAAGTTCCCAATCGCCATCTGTGCCACAGGCGAGGAAAACAGGTTTAGTCAAAAAACTTGCGTCGGTAAATTGGAATTTTTCGTGCGTGAGGCATTTTTGCACAACAGCCCGAACTTGTTCGGATGTGGCACACGAAAAGCGTCCGTAGAGAATGTCGGGGTAATAGTCATCACCATCGACGGTGAAATAATAGAGATCGGTATAGTGCTCGCTTGTGGAGTTCGATGGGATTTGCTCGGCATCGCCAACGAGTAGCACGAAATCGGGAGCTTTTGCCCAAGTTGTGTAAGCATTGCGCACGGCATCGGTTATGGCGGTGGCAGTGGTGCCAATGTCGGAAATTGGCGTGGTGACCACATTGTAACCCATCTGCTTTTTCCATTGCACAAAAGGCGCAAGGTCGCTTTCAAAACCGTCGTAATAAATAATCCAATACACGGCAGGCACAGAAGGTGCCGCAGGTATGTCGAGTGGAACTGGCGTTACATCGGTGAGAATCTCATCGAAAACCTTCGACCGTAAACGCACTGGCGCCGTAGAAATTCCACCATCGCTCTCGATAATAATGTCGGCTGAGGTTATAAACTCAAGCTCGCCAGAAGTGGGATCGTATTTCACAACAGGCGAAAACTCAAGCATCGCAAAATCGTATCCGCGTATGCGCCCTGCTTTGCGAACGTCGAGTGCACCATTTGCTGTTGTGGCAAAACCACGATGCGCATACCAGTTTTCATCGAACTCGAACGGTAAAGAGGCGAGGTTTTTGGGCACTTCATTTTGCCGCGGAAAAATATAGGAATCGAGGTGGATAGTTTTTGTCGTAACGTTGGCAATGTGCACTCGCGGAAGCGCATTGGCTGAAGTGGGCACAAAAGTCCTGTAAACCGGAAGCTCAGGAATGCCCACTCGCGTGGTCTTTGAAAAGTGCTCTGGCAAATTCAAACGCGTAAAGCCATCGATTTGAGAAAAACCAAGCTCATTTAGCTCAACATGCACCGTGCAAAAATCATCTGTGCCTGTAAATGTTATTGCGGCAGAGCAAATTGTGAAAAGTAAAGCTGCGCAGAGCGCCAAAGTTGTCCTGAACATAAACGCCTCCGATTTTCGCACATTGACATGCTAATAATGTATAATCGTCAATCTCAAAATCAAGGTTTTCTACTTCTCACACGCAGTAGCACTTTTGTCAGGTGCTGTCGCACTTCTTGAAGAGGCTACGCCTCCTGGTATAATAAAAATGAGCTGGAAAATGTGCCCTTCGGCACTTTTGTCAGAGGCTACGCCTCCTGGTATGGTGGAGATGAGCTGTGAAAAGTGAAAATCAATTATAACGCTGTGCTTTTTGATTACAACAAAATGTTAACCAGTGCGGGCGGCGTAGCCGCATCTAAAAGTGCCGAAGGGCACCTGATTATTGGTATAATAAAAATGAGCTGTGAAGTGTGAAAATCAATTATAACGCTGTGCTTTTTGATGACGCCAAAATGTTAATAGGTCGGGCGGCGTAGCCGCATCTAAAAGTGCCAACGGCACCTGATAAGGTGCAGAAGGTATATTGGAAGGGCAAAGATTACCCCAAAACGTCAACCAGGGCGGGCGGCGTAGCCGCTGACAAAAACGGCGTAGCCGCATCTAAAAGTGCCAACGGCACCGTAGCCGCTGACAAAAAGCTGTGCTTTTTAATTACGCCAAAGTGTCAACGCGCAAAGCAACGACGGGAATCAATGCGCGACAACCTTTTTGTGCCGAAGCCGAAAAGTAATGTTTCGGCGCAAGGTCGGGAGCAAAGCGATACCCAAATAATTCTGGGTTGTAGTTCTCGATAGCGTTGTTCAGCTCGGTGTGCGCGCCACCATACCAGCTTTCGTCCTCGTAAGGCGCGCCCTGAAACCAAAGCATAGCTTGTGCGGGTAGATCAATTATGTCGCAGCCCTCGGGAACGGGCAAATGATAGTCACACGGCACTTCCACTGCGCAACCTACGCCCGAAGTTCCTTCAGACGTCAAGAAAGCAGGAAGCATAACGAACGAAACATCATCCGCACGATGCGGTGTTTTCTCCAAAATGTCCCAAATATCGCAACCAATTTCCTCACAAAAAGAAAAGTAGTCCGTCGATAGAACGCCGCGGCGAATTATGAGCTTGCGCGCGGGCTTTGTGATGAAAGTTGCGGTAACAGTCCTTGCGGTAACCATGAGTGCTCCTCCACTTTTGCGTGAAGTCGGGCGCAACCGTGCCGTTTGAGCGCCTCGCACAGCTCGTGAGCAACTGCGATAACGCAATGGAACCAGCCAAACAGCTGTAGCGCCGACCTTACAGTTTGTTTAAAAGTAACAACTTACGAAAGTTATCGCTTGCGGCATTTTTGGGTTTCTGGCATTTGCGATAGCTTACCATAAAAAAAATAGGAGAAAGTGAAAAACGCAAGGTGCCAGTGGGCACTTCTTGAAGAGGCTACGCCTCCTGGTGAGGTAAAAATGAGTTATGATTTATGAAAAATAGTTTGCGAAGCGTGGAAATGAATTATATTGGTGTGTCTTTTAAGTAAGCCAAAATGTTAACAAGTGCGGGCGGCGTAGCCGCTGACGAGGTGCCAATGGCACCTGATGAGGTGCAAAAGGGCACTGATTATTGGTATAATAAAAATGAGCTATGAAGTGTGCCAGTGGGCACTTCTTGAAGAGGCTACGCCTCCTTGTGAGGTAAAAATGAGCTGTGATTTATGAAAATTAGTTTGCGAAGCGTGGAAATGAATTATATTGGTGTGTCTTTTAAGTAAGCTAAAATGTTAACCAGTGCGGGCGGCGTAGCCGCTAACAAAGTGCCGAAGGGCACCT
>CAYUDB010000093.1:0-10177 GCA_964443405.1 uncultured bacterium
ACAGTGTATTTTTCGTCTGTCGCATTTTTTTCGATCGATTTCATAAGTGCAAAAATAAATTTTCTTTTTGCTTTTACAAATACTTTCACTATTTTGTAAGCATGAAAATGAAGATTGTCATAGTATTTGCATTAATATTGCTAAGCCCGCTGTTTGCTGGCAAATACGTTGCCGAGTTTTTAGAAATTGGTGTAGGAGTTCGAGCAGCAGGTATGGGTAGCGCTTACACCGCTTCTGGCGACGATGCTTCGGCGTTTTGGTGGAATCCTGCTTCGCTGGCTCGAAAAATTGTGCCTCAAGCATACCTTATGCATGCGGCAATGTATGGCAATATGTATGAGCTTGACGCTATCTCTTATCGAGATAAGCTATTTGGCGGATACTATGGTGTTTCACTTTTTCGACTTGCTACCGATGACATACCCTTTACGCGAGAGAACGGTTTTTACGATTACGGACCTGATGGTATCCCCGGCACTGGCGATTTGGGTGAAGGCAATGGTGTTTGGGATGCACATGAGCCAATTGATGCTACTGCTATTGATATGCGCACGGAAGGCAGTTATGCATTAATGCTTGCAACAGCTTTTCCGGTTTCAAAGAATTTATCGTGGGGTATTGCGGGCAAAATTTTACATCAACGCATTGGCGATTACACAAATTTTGGCATAGGTGCCGATATTGGTTTGCGTTACGATTTCTGTGAGAATTTGCGTATTGGGCTATCCGTTTTGGATGTTACTGGCACACATTTAAATTGGAGCACTGGTTTTTCCGAAAGCAAGCTACCATCAGTTAGGTTGGGTGCTTATCGGCGTGATACACTTATCGAGAAAAAACTGTTTTTGGCGTCCACTGCCGATCTTGAAATGCGCTTTGAAGGTGCTTCCGATGATGCCCTAATTTCCGTTGATCCGGTTACTATAGATCCGCACATCGGCGTTGAATTTTCGCTATATGATCGTTTTTTCACCCGTATTGGTTTAGATCGTAACGATTTTACTGCCGGCGCAGGCTTGAGAATTGCACGTTTCACAATCGACTATGCCTTTGTTGCGGCTTCTTCCGATTACGTTCATCGTGTGGGGCTTACAGTTGATTTCGATCCGCGGTTGCCGCCTGGCGTTCAGCGTGATTAGTTCCAACTTTTAGTAAAACATCATTGCTTCTCTAGCTTATTTCGCGCGCCCTGCCACCTGTGATTATGTTTTAGTGTTGGTGCAAATGTGGCAATAACAAGTAATTGTCCATTTTCATTATTGTGCCTATATGCAATATTGGTTATTGTATATAGGATTTGTGCAATGCATTATGCGCAAATAATTAAAAGAAGTAATGTTTTTGAGCGCCAGTGCAAAAATTTCCTCACAATAGATATTTTTCATGAAAAATCGAGATTACCAAAAATCCTTGTTTAAAAAACGTTCAATTTTCCTGCACACGGCAACCTAAGAAAGCACGTCGAAAGAAGAAAAAAATTTAACAATTTTGTAACAAAGCTTGCCAAAATTGATTCGACTATATATTTTGCTAAGCACAAAACCAAGGATGATGATGGATAAATCTGGTTTTGCATATCTTCTTGTCTTTGCAGCCATAATGGTTGTGGGAGCATTTTTTGGTGGCATTTTGGGTGGTGCTATTTTTGTGATTGGGCTATTTCTATGCGTTTTCACGGTTTTCTTTTTTCGTGATCCCAAAAGAATTCCACCGGATGACCCTATGGCTATAATCTCACCTGCAGACGGTGTAGTCATTGCTATTGATGAGGCACGTTGTTTGCATATCGATGGCGGTAAACGCATTGTTATTTTCATGAGTCCCGCCAATGTTCACGTAAACCGTGTACCTTTTTCTGGAGAAGTCGAATATTTAGAACATTTTCCCGGAAAATTTCTTAAGGCGTATTTGCCCGAAACTTCCATCGAGAACGAACGCGTTGATATGCTTCTAAAAACTGTGCATGGCAAGATTTGCATAAAGCAAATTGCTGGTATCATCGCCCGCCGCATAGTCAATCGAGCAAAGCTCCGATCTTTTATTCAAACTGGTGAACGCTTTGGAGTGATACATTTTGGTTCGCGAGTGGAGGTGTTTTTACCGCAAAACACCGAAATTTTGGTTTGCGAACAGCAAAAAACTTTTGCCGGCGAAACAATATTAGCACATTGGCTATGATTCTTTAATAACAGCGAAAACTCAACTTTCAAAAAGGAAGTAAAATGACAGAGATGTGGCAATTCTCCCGTCGCGCACTGATGATGAAATCGTCCATCATCCGCGAAACGCTGAAACTTACACAAAAGCCAAGCATCATTTCATTTGGCGGTGGGTTACCTGCGCCGGAACTTTTTCCGCGCGAAGAGCTTGCAGAAGTATGTCGGAAAGTTCTCATGGAACGTGGTAAAGAGGCATTGCAGTATGGCACTACAGAAGGCGTGCCCGAGTTACGTGAGTTTATTGTGGAATTTCTCGGCAGACAAGGTGTTAAGTTGAATGCAAGCGATATACTTATCACTGGCGGTTCGCAGCAGGGTTTGGATATGTGTGGTAGAGTATTCCTTGATTGGGGCGACAATGTCGTAACTGCTCGACCAACATATCTCGGTGCAATTCAAGCATTTAACGCATATTTCCCCAAATATGTAACACTCCCTTCCGATGATGAAGGCATGACTGTTGATGGACTAAAAGAGATTCTCGAAACACACAATCCACGCATGATTTATCTTGTGCCCACCTTCCAGAATCCTGATGGTAGAACGATACCAGTGCACCGTCGCAAACGAATTTTGGAACTTGCATCGACCTATGGTGTTCCGGTTATCGAGGACGACCCTTATTCTGGTTTGTGCTACGAAAATTGCACGCCTACTCCAATGAAAGCTCTTGCACCAGACGATGTTGTAATGCTCGGCACATTCTCGAAACTGTTGGCGCCCGGTTTGCGTATCGCATGGATAGCAGCACCTTCGAATGTAATCGATAAATTTATTCGTCTCAAACAAGGTGCCGACCTTCACACGAACACTTTCGCACAATACATCCTTGCCGAATTTGTGAAAGACGGGCGCATTGACGCACATGTGAAGCGTATAAATGAGCTGTATTCGCACCGTCTGAAAGTTATGATAGAGGCGATGACGAAAAACTTCCCGCCCGAAGTGAAATTCACTCGTCCCACAGGTGGTTTGTTCCTTTGGGTGGAACTTCCAGAGAAGATTAACACAATGGAACTTTTGCCGAAAGCCATTGAAAAAGATGTGGCTTACATTCCCGGCTCGGCATTCTATCCTGATGGCGGCGGCAATAACACAATGCGCCTAAACTTTTCCTATGCATCTGAAGAGAAAATCGAAGAAGGTATTCGTCGTTTGGCAAATGTATTTCGCGAAGCCCTCGCAAAGTAACTCTCGCAAAAAGCCCGGTTTACGCCGGGCTTTTTAATGCTGTAACTTTTTGTTAACCAAATAGTTTAATAGTGCGTGTTACAGTAAATCATAAAGTTTTACGAGCAAACTTTTTCTGGTAACCACATGATGAAAAATAGGTTATATAAGTTTTAATATGATTTAGTTAAGCAAATGGCTATAACATTTTGTTTATAAATAAGTTCTGACTTTGAGTTTAGTTCATGCCAATGAATTAATGGCGAAAGTGTCGAGCACCGCAGAATACCATGGCTATACCTAGTTCATTTGCGGCATCGATTATTGCTTCATCTGCTTTTGAGCCACCCGGTTGTATAACCGCAGTAACACCAGCCTGAACCAACACGAGCAGTGCGTCGGCAAAAGGGAAAAATGCATCCGATGCGGCAACTGCACCGCGCGCGCGAATGCTAGCTTTTCGCGTGGCGAGAATTGCTGCGTCAACACGACTTGGTAACCCACCGCCTATGCCTACAGTGGCAAAATCGCGTGCCACCACTATTGCATTCGATTTCACATGTTTAGCCGCGAGCATGGCAAATTTCAACTGCTCGCATTGGTTCGGAGTGGGATTCTTTTTAGTTACAACTTCAAATTTATATCCAATAAAACCATTGGGATCAGACTGTTGTATAAGTATTGCGCCACCAATAGTTTTTGCGCGTAGCTTTTCGTTGCAGTTGTTCTCTCCAAGTGCAACTAATCGCAAATTTTTCTTTTTTGCAAGCATTTGTAGGGCTTCGGGTGAAAAATTGGGTGCAACAATACACTCGAAAAAATGCTCGGCGAGCTTTTGCGCAGTAGCCTCATCTACATCGCGATTCAAAGCCACAATCCCGCCAAAAGCCGAAAGCTTATCGCAATCAAGAGCTTTCGTGTAGGCTTCCAATGTATTTTCGCCAACTGCAATGCCACATGGTGAAGCATGCTTGACTATAGCACAGGCTGGTTGTTCGAATTCTCTTGTAGCAAAAAAAGCTGCATCCAAATCGAGAAAGTTATTGTAAGATATTTGTTTTCCACCGATAAACTTTGCATTTCCAAAAAGCCTTTTCGGATGAACTGCATAGATACCAGCATTTTGGTGTGGATTTTCACCGTATCGAAGCTCGTGAAAAGATTTGCCGGCAAATATAGCATACTCGTCGATGGCAATTTGCTGTTCATCTATGAAACTCGCAATAGCACTATCGTAGAAAGCTGTGAAACGAAATACTTTTGCTGCAAGGTGTTGCGCAATTTTTTCATCAATGCCCGCATTTGTTTCGAGCTGATCGATAGCTTTATCGAGCGAATCGAGGTTGTGGCAAACCACCACGCGTTCGAAATTTTTCGCTGCAGCTCGTAAAAGCGAAACACCGCCAATGTCGATTAGCTCGATTTTGTCAGCAAAAGTGTTATTATCGGGCGCTTCAATGAACGGATATAAATCGACGAATACCAAATCAAAAAGCGGATAATGCGCAGTGGCGATTTGGGCTTTGTCCGTATCACAGTTGCGAGCGAGTATTGGAGCGAAAATCGCAGGATGCAAGGTTTTCACACGACCTCCCAAAAGCTCGGTGAAACCGGTAAGTTTTTCGGCAGCATGAACTTGTATTCCTGATTGCTCAAGGTGTTTTGCTGTGCCGCCCGAAGCCCAAATCTCAATGCCAAAACTCGCGAGTTTCGCAATACGTTCGCTCAAACCTGTTTTATTGTACGCAGATATAAAAGCTGTGCGTATAGAGAGCATTTTTCCCCCTTTTTGCGCCTGCAAAAACAATCTATTTTTGATTGGCAACTTTTTGTCAGTCAACGTGTTTAAATATAGCGACGGCTATTAATTTTCGATAAGTACGCCGTTGCCACCGTATTTTCTAACATGGAACATGTTTTTTGCAGCTCTGAAGAGCATTGTGTTACAAGTGTCATTGGCATTGGACACAGCACCGCCTATAGATACAGTGAACTTAAAATCGCGCGACGCGATTGTGAGAGTGGACTGGTGAAATATTTCGCGTAATCTGTCTCCCACTAAGAACAGTTGTTGTTTTAAAACATTCGACACAAGAATCACGAAAAATTCACCGCGCCATCTGCATAAAACATCAAATGGGCGCAGTGCATTGCTAAGCATACCAGCAGTAAGGCGAATGATTTGGTCACCGGAGTCTCCGCAATCGCGAGCAAGTTTATCAAAATGGTCGATGCGTATGAAAAGCACGCCACAAACCAAGCCATAGCGAGCTGTTTCTGCAAGTTTTGCATTTAAGGCATGTTCAAAATACCTACGATTAGGGAGGTCGGTTTCGGTATCGAACATGGCGAGACGACGAAGATTATTTATAAGTTGTTTTGTAAAAACAGCTTGTGAAAGATCGTTAATGATTTCGATAGTACCCATGGTTTTTCCTGCATCATCATCGATTGGCACTATCCGAACTGCAACTGGCTTGCGATAACCGTCTTGATGGAGAATGTAGGTTTTGTCGATGGTGCGTATTTCGTCGGTTGACAACGGTTTTGAAAATACACAGAAATCTTCGCATAGGCTTTTTCCTGCTTCGTCGAAGCATGTGCCCATGCCTTCTACGCAACTTTTTCCCAAAACGGTCTCTCGTGAATACCCAGTGAGGTCTTCAAGAGCACGGTTCCAATATATAATGCGTTTTTCTGCATCGATTATGCGAATACCTTCGAATAGATTATCGAGCAATCGGTTAGAAGTTTTGAAATTGAGAGCCATTTTCACCTCGTATGTTTGGTGAAATTTACGTTTTTACATTTGTTTTGCAAACATTTTTCCGCACAAGATAAATGACTGTTGCCAAAATCTGCACTTCTTGTAAATTGGGACATAACTTTTTTAATCGATAGATTTCACGGTGTTATTATGCGAACTTTTTTCAAAACTCTTTTGGTATGCCTTGTTTTTTTGGGAAAATTTTCGCTTTGGGCACAGGAAGTGAATATACATCATAGCGATAGACTCGAATCAACACACGGTGGTGATATTATCGAGCTTTTCGGCAATGTTGACATTTCGCATGGCACCAGGATGCTTTCCAGCCAATACGCAAAATGGGAGAAATTGCAAAACACAGTTTCCTTTCGAGGAGACGTGGCGATAGCCGACACAAATTACACGATTCACGCTGCCGATATTCTTTATCGCCGCATTGACCAAACCGCACAAGCTACTGGTAGTGTTCATTTTATCGGTGATGCAGGCAAAATAGACGCGCGCGGAAATTTTGGTTTTTACGATGGCAAAAGAGCACTTGTGCGTTTAAATGGCAATGCCGAGCTTTTTCGTCACGAAGAAAACAATGGCGAGCTTTCCTTAAAATCTAAGACTATGGTGCATTTCATCGATGAGAAACTTTCGATTGCTGTCGATAGTGTTTTTGCCGTCATCACCGAACCCAGTGATTCTTTGCAAAGAACATTGATATGGTGTGATTCACTTGAGTATTATCACGATTCGAGTGTAGTTTTTGTCTATCGAAACGTGAAAATTGTAAAAGATTCGGTTACCATTTATGCGCCCTTTGCAAAAATGTATCGCGATACTAGAAATCTCATATTTGCAGGCGGTGTCATAGTTCAAGACCCCGAATGGACACTTTTGGCAGAAACACTGTTCGTAACTGCAAGCGCAACTTCACTTGACGGAGCACTTGCTACTGGCAAACCCAAAGGTGTGTGGAAAGATAGAGGAGAAAACGCAGACTTGGTTCCCGAGAGCCGATTTGAAGCAAATAGAGTGTTTTTTGATTTTGAAAGCGGCAAACTAAACCAGATTGAATTGTTTGAAGGTGCTAAAGTCGATTATAGTCCACTTCCGACAAACACTAAAAATATAGATCGTCACATTTTCACTGGCGATTCGATTGCTGTTTTGTTTGCAGCTTCGAAACTAGAATCGCTTGAGATTCATCGAAATGTGCGTGGCACATCTTTCCAAAAAGCGAATGAAAAGAACGATTCGATAGATTACAAAGGCAATTTTTTGGCTCTCGACGCAGAAAAAAGAGTTCATCTTACTGGTGATGCGGAAGTGCGCAACGATCAAATGCAACTTAACGCAGGCATTATCGATTTCGATGGTGAGACCAAACTCATTTATGCGAAACCAGAGAAAATCGGTGATTCGCTTGTGGGTACTCCGTTTATGCGGAGCAAAAACGACAGTTTGCGTGCCGAAACTTTAGTTTTTAACGTTGACACAAAAAAGGGCAGATTGGGATATAGCAAAACAGCAGCCGATAAAGGATACTTTTCTGGTGAAGAAGTTGTTAAAGCGCAGGGAGATACCTTTTTTGTGTCACGAGCAAAGTTTACCACTTGTGATCACGAGCCACCACATTATCATTTCTACACGCCAACGCTTAAGCTTATGCCAAAAGATAAAGCTATAGTTCGTCCGGTTGTTCTAAAAATTGACGAACTGCCAGTGTTCTGGCTGCCATTTTTCGTTTTTTCGGTCAAACCCGGACGACAAAGCGGTTTACTTACACTTGATATCGGCAAATTTCAGCGAGGAGAGCGTTTTGTGCGAAATTTAGGGTATTATTTTGCACTAAACTCTTACGTTGATGCCTATGCTGCTGCAGATATAGATGAGGGGAGTGGCATCTATCTCAAATCAGAGACTCGATACGCACTAAGATATTATTTTTCGGGTAACATTTTCGGCTCATACAAAATCTCGTCAAATCGCGATTGGAATAACGGCGTCACATCACAAAAACGGTGGGAAATTCGTGCTAACCACAACCAAACTTTTTCCGAGAAATCACGTTTTTCGGGTTCGCTATCATTGGTTTCCGATTCGGATTATCTCACTGAGACTCATGAAGATGTAACCAGACGTGTGGAAAGAACATTGCGATCTTATGGTTCATATTCGCAATCGTTTGCTTGGGGTGGGCTTAGTGCTTCTGCCGATCGCTCCGAAAATTTGGACGATCAAACAGTAACACTTTATTTGCCAAAACTTACATTGAGGAAATATTCTGCCGAACTTTTTGGGGCTGGTGATCGTTTTTACAACAAGCTTATCTATTCGATATCGGGAAGCTTTGTGAACTACTCGCGAGCTTGGGTTGTCGATTCTACCGACACATCTGAAAACCATTATGGTGCAATTGCAAACGGTGATTTGAGTTTTAGCCATAGTTTTGGTGATTATTTGACATTAAGCCCTGGTATAAATTATTCTGCTGTGAGCATCGATGAAGATAAAATGGGAGAAAAATTTCCCGTATTATTTGCTTGGTCGGCTTCAGTCAAAACCTCGACCGACATATATGGAAACATTCCACTTGGAATTTTTGGCGCAAAGTTTTTCCATCACATGCTAACACCATCTGTATCAATTAGTTACAACCCAAAAATCGAAGGTGCCGAAAACTTTTATTCTTTTGGGGAAATCTATGCACCTCAAGGTATTGAAGCAATGCGTGCAATTTTTGACTTGCGTCAACAATTTGGTGCCAAAGTTGCCGATTCGACGGGCAGCTTGCTGCGCAAACAATTTTTTTCGATGAATACTGGTTTCTCATACAACTTCAAAGCTACAACGCGAAATTTCTCCGATATAAATACTACTTTAAGCTCGAAAATATCGAACTATGTCAATATAGGTGTTTCGGTGGTTCATTCGCTTTATCGCATTGGTGAGAATGAACCTACGGGGCTATATTTAAAATCGGCGGGTGTAAACAATGCTTTTAGCTATCGTTTCACACTACCTTTTCATTCGAACAAAGATACTACCGAAATAGCTGAAAATAAGGACGCTACAATTAATATTACTCACTATTACGCAAAAGACTTGGCATCGGGTGGTGTTACACAGTGGGTAAAAACTGGTCTTAGCTCGTATATTACCCCATCATGGAAATTTGATTATAGTTTCTATTACGATGTTGAGGCAGGGAAAAAAGTATCTGATGAGCTAAAGGTGTGGCGAGATTTGCATTGCTGGGAAATATCGTTTATATGGGTGCCATCTGGAATACGATCGGGTTACTATGTGCGCTTGAATATTAAAGACCTTCCGGAGATAAAACTCGAGAGAACAGTTGGAAACGTAAGATGGTAAATATATTGAAATTTTGTCCAAAACGTAATTCTTTGATTTTCAATGACTTAATGGATAATATACGATTTTGTTCCGGCGAATAACATGCAATTCAACGAATTACAAAAAATTCCTCTTGACATATTTTTAAGATACCTTTAGCTTTATACGGGACTGGCAATGATCTGCAAAACACGGAGGGACAAATGTCGAAGGATGAAATCGTTGCAAGCATCGCCGAATCGGTGAACATGCCCAAAACTCAGGTGAGCAAAGTACTTAACGCTACGCTGGAAGCAATCAAAACAGCTCTTGCAAACGGCGATGAAGTAAGATTCGTTGGTTTTGGAACTTTTTCGGTTTCCGAAAGAGCAGCACGTTCAGGTCGTAATCCTCATACGGGCACGCAGATCGAAATTGCCGCATCTGCAGTTCCCAAGTTCAAGCCGGGTAAAGAGCTTAAAGCTGCTATCAAAAAATAATTTTCAAGTCGTCATACGACTGATTCTAAAGCCAGATCCCCCCCCGCGTGAGCGGGGGTTTTTATTTGTGACATGTTGCTCATGTTACGTATGGCAAATTTTGTTGTTTGGAAATGGTATTTACGGTTAATGCATGTGCGTAAAAGCTTGTAAGAGTTTGAGCAAACCCGAAATCATTTTGCTCCTAAATGCGA
>CAYUDB010000094.1:0-10141 GCA_964443405.1 uncultured bacterium
ATATACAAAATATAATATACGTACTGCAGATCGCGAAACTGCGCTAAATAATATATATTCTGCAGCGGAAAAGCAAATATTATAAGTGCAAATTCGATCTGAGCATATCCAATGCCAGGTTGCACTATCATCTAATGTATCGACTGCCTCAAGTATGCCGTTAGAGGCAACACTCATAGTTAATGGAACTGATATCAATAGGTTAGATGTTGCTTTAAATGCTGGATGGTCGATGCATGGTAACCAGGCACGCGCATTCGAGGGCCAGTTAAGTGTGTGTATCACCGGATTACCATAACGATTTGTGGAAGCGTAGTAGCCGGAGTTTGGTTCGCCTGAATAGGTAATTGTAATGAAAAATGTGTCATTAGCATGTAATGACCACGGCATATATATTTCTAAAGTGTCATTACGATGCGAAAAATCGCAAATATAGTAAAAATCTAAGTAAGGATGTGTGTAGGATATTTCATGAACTGCCATAGAATTCGATAAATCGAGAAAGATATTTGCAAACAGCGATTCAGAATTGGTAAATGTAATTGTAACTGACGCTTCAGTAATAAGTTCAAAAGGTTCAGTAACATGAATAGAAATATTGTAATCAACTGGTATATAGTTGCCATCTGCGCAAGTGGGTTTTGGATCACCTTCAAACGCGGCGCAATATAGCACAGAAGATAGGATGAAAAACGTTTGCATTAACTTATACATTTTTAGCCTCCATCAACACGAAAAAACTATGCAAAACTACTTCGAATTTGCGAAATCTGGACTGACAGAATCTGCGCGAAAAACTTTGCTTAAAACGGCGGAAACCTTTACTGCACAATATCCTACAACAGCTCCAGAAAAAATACTCCAAAGTCCCGATGGCAAAAAAAGGTAAGTCATCGCGTCCAAACGATAAAATAGCAAAGCGGCACATAGGAGCTGTGCAAAAACATGTGCACTAGCCGCAGCAATACTTATCCCGATGATTGACAAAAGTTTACCCTTGAGCCTCCATAGAAGAAGAATAGTCAGCATCGCTGCGGATGTGCCAGCAAAAGAGAGTATAAATGCTGGCGAAAATAGCCTACCCAAAAGTAGTGCGCCGAGGAAAATTCGAGCAAACGCTAATAGCGTTGCGTGCGAAATTGAGATGGTCTCTGCAGTAACTAGCACCGCGATATAGGAAAACCCAAGTTTCAGCCAAGGAATAGGACGCGGCAAAAATTCCTCGAAAATCCAAAGCGATAATGCAATGGCAAGCAAAAGTGCAAATAATGAGAGATGTTTATTTGATAATTGCATCGAAGGAGTCCCTCTGGCGTCCCTGGATGGTTATAATTATGCGATTTGGCACACAAATAATACTTTCACCTGTGCGCGAAATCGGGTGCGCGTGCACGCAAATTTGCTCAGGACACTTAGATGATTCGATTGAGGCAGCACAGTTTTTAATGCGGACCGCAAATAATCCACATTCTCCAACAACAGTTACAAGCGTATCTGTATGCATATCTAAATTCAGTATTGTGTTACCGTTCAATGATATAGAAACATACTCTGGGCTGGATTTGCCACGTAAAATCAATGGGCAAACACAAAATAGTAGCACAATGAGAACCACTAAAAGGTCTAACGGTTTCACTAACGATTTATTATTATTTTCGAAACTAGAATAATCCCGCATATATATAAATATATCATTGTTATCTTAACATAGTGCGCTTGTGCAAGTAGGCTAGCAAGGAAAGCTCAAATGGTGTATTGGTGGTGACGAGGTTGTAATCAACACCAAGCTCCGTACATCTGTATTTCAATGTATCAAAATAAGTTGCAGCGGCTCGCTGATAGTCGGTGCGTATCATCCATGGCTGTACTGGGAGCTTTTGCCCAGTTTCTAAATCAGTGAATTCAGATTCCGCGGTAAAATCGAAGGTCAACTCCATAGGGTCAAGAAGATGAAAAACAATAACTTCGTGTTTCATATGTCTGAAATGCTTCAACGCAGCTATTACGTCATCCATGTCATCGAGTAAATCTGAAATTAGAATTATTAACCCGCGACGTGTAATCCTTTCGGAAAGCCCCAAAAATGTTGTGTTAACGTGGGTTTTGCCGGATGGTCGCACATTGGAAAGGCGACGTAGGACCTCTGCAAGTCCAGTTTTTGTCATCGAAGCTGGTATGAGCTCATCTGGTGCGGCGTCGAAAGTTAAAAGTCCCACAGCATCCTTTTGGCGCACCATGAGAAATGAAAGCGCTGCTGAAAGTAAAACACCGTAGTCGAGCTTGGAAATTCGCCCTGCATGTGAAAAAGCCATGGAAGCGCTTTTGTCAAGCAAAATATAAGAACGCAAATTTGTTTCTTCTTCGAATTCCTTTACAAAATACTTTTCCGTTCTTGCAAAAACCTTCCAATCGATAGAACGGAGTGAATCACCGGGATTATATTGTCGGTACTCTGCAAACTCAACACTGAAACCATGATATGGACTTTTGTGCAAACCGACCAAGAAACCTTCGACGACAAGCTTCGCTACAAGCTCAAGATTACCGATTGTTGCAAGCTTTAGTGGGTCAAGAAGATGCGCGTATGTTGTATTTTCTGCCATATGCTTCCATTGAAATTTCTATTAAATTAATATTTCAATTCATCAAGGCAAGCTGTTTTCTCGTTATGGCAGGTAATTTCCGCTAAGTGTTTTGTTTGACCATCACATGGCACATTCATATACGTGCAGTTTGGTGTGCTAGACCGGGATTTATATAAATAGAAACTCATTATGACGTCTGTTATTTGCACTGTGGCACAATTTTGCAAAAGTAACGCCACAAAATTGACTTGCATTGCAGGCAAAATATGTTAACTTTTTGAATTAGTAAGGAGGGTAGATCATGAAAATTGGTACAATTACCGCCAATCTTATAGTCGATGATGTAAATGCGGCACTCGACTTTTATTGTAACGTTTTGGGTTTTCGCGTGATGCAAACTTTGCCGGGCGAACGCCGATTTTCGTGGGCTTTAGTGGAAAAAGATGATTGTACACTAATGTTTCAAGCGCGTGCTGCCTTCTCTGAGGAGATGGCAATTCCCATGGAATTCGGGAAAAATTATGCTATATCGCTTTATTTCGAAATAGATGATGTTGAAACATTATTTAATGACGTGAAGTCTAAAGCGCATGTTTTCCGTCAACCAAACATAACTTTTTATGGTACAGAGGAATTTGCTCTTCTTGATCCATTCAGCAACATACTTGTGTTCGCATCCGAAATCACTGCTGACGATGAGAGCATAGTGCTATGAAACCAAATACTCGCAGATTTGTGCTTCTGTTCATGTTACTGATTGCAAATGTTAATTTTGTAGAAGCACGCATTAGTGTTTGTCGTGGACGTGTATCTGAAGTTCACAGCATTGAGAAATTAGATAGCATATCATTATTTTCTATTAAAATTTTTGGAGATAATCGCGGAGCATCATCAGCAAGTTGTCGTGAGATGGAGAATTTATGTTGTAGCATAAACGATAACACACTGATGATCATTGGTTTAGGGAATCATGTTAAGCACGGTTACCGAAACTACTTTGCTGATTTTATCGAGAGCAACGCCGATTTCACTCGCAGATTTTTCCCAGTGATGGGCAGCGACGAGTATGGATTCGAGGGCGCCTTACTTTTTGATAAAGCCAATCTTCATCAACGCGACGGCGTCCAATTTGCCAAAAACGGTGAGGATTATTATGCGCGCGTTGAATGTGAAGATTTCACCGTCCACTTTATCGCACTGGGTTTTGCCAATAAATGCGACGGCAACGACCTATTTCCACATGAAAAAACTCAGTTTCTTTTGGAAACTCTCGCACATATCAACAAAACCGATCATGACATTGTAATCGTCGCGGCACAATCGATTACAGGTAGTTGGCACGATTTACTCACTTTGAGTGCACAGGAGACACTTTTCGCAAAATGTGATCTTCTCTTGTCTGGCGCTGCTAATGTGTTCCAACGTTTGCAGTTACCAGAAACATTTAACGGGAATGAGCCTTTGGCTCTTACCACTGGGTCTGTTACGCGAGCAGAGGGCAGCACGCCTAATGGATACATTGAAGTCCATGTTTTACAAGATGTTACGACGAACTGTTCAGAGGTTGCAGATTTTGACACAACTGCCCAAATGGTGAAAAATGTTTTTTCATATGCGCTAGTTGCTCAGTATCTTGATGCTACAAAACCAGTTAGACAAATGCAAAGCAACGAATTTGCCTATCTAAAAATTGTGGGTGGTCGAGTTCTTGATACGGATTTTTGCAAGCGTAAACGGTCGGAAGAATACTTCCCATTGAAAAATAAGATGTTACGTCCACTCTCAGCAGTACAGCTCGATTCATTAATGGACTCGTTTCTGAGAAAAAGCTTTGCAGTCGATTTTGTTCTGCTCGAAAGCGCGACATGTGGAATCGACACGGGTGTTGTTACGAACGATGCATTGTGGCAAATTTACCCGCACAATGACGATGTTATAGTTCTGAATCTTGATAAAAAACAATTAGAAGTTATTTTTGGTAAAGATGTTCCATTCACCAAAAATCAGGCGCGTGTAGCTGTGGACGCCTGGCATGGGCACATTATTGTTAAGACGGTTTATGTTACCGATAAAAATATACGCCGCACGGGGTTCGGTGAGTTTGATCTTTTGCGCGATTGCGTGCAAGATTTCATGCAGTTTTCGAGGTGAAATGCGTAAAGAAAAATTTACAGCCGAACAACAGATTGCAATTAAAGAACTTATGCAAATACCAGGTGTTGGAATTTGCACCGCGCAAGATTTCTTGAAACTTGGTATAAATAGAATCGAGGATCTTGTAACATGTGATCCGCAAAAGCTTTACGATGATTTTTGCACACTTATGGGCACAAAAATCGATCGCTGTCAGCTGTATGTTTTTCGCTGCGCGATTTTCTTTGCGCAACACCGAGACTGCAATGCGAGTGAGCTTAAATGGTGGAATTTCAAGGATTAGTGGTTTTGCACTCGGCTTTGACATCTTGAGGGACAAGACGTAGCGCCAAGAAAAGTAGTATGCCCACAACCAGAACGTCATCCAGCTGACCAAGCACCGGCACAAAATCCGGCACTATATCAATAGGCGATGCCAAATAGGCAATTGATGCAACCATAAGCGCACGAGCGAGTTTCGGTGTTTTACTGTGTGCTATGAGCCTTTTGAAATAGGCGATTTGCGCAAAAATTTTCTCTCTAGTTTTCATGCAAGAAATATTTGTGCCACAGAGATCGATGCAACGTTTTTAATCGATCGATAAAACATCGAATAAAGGTGCCGATCCGATTTTCATTGCGAAAACTACGTTGCAATTGGAAAATCTGATGTTTCTATTTCGTTTGGAATAAATTGTCGGGTGACTTATCAATTCAACACAACAAACTTTTTGGGCAAAAAAACTTGGCAAATCCGTTTTGCAGCATTATTTTGCAAAACAAATTTTATTGGAGGAACTATGTTGCAAATCCGTTCTCAACTCGAAGAAACTATCCCCGCGATAAGGCAACGATATGCGGGACAACCAGTTTTCGGCATAATTCTCGGCACCGGACTCGGCGCTGTGGCAAAAGCTATAGAAGTGGAAGCCGAAATTCCATACGGTGAATTGCCACATTTCGCACGCTCAACTGTCGAAAGTCATGCAGGCAAAATGCTTTTCGGCAAGCTTGCAGGCGTGCCAGTTATGGCAATGCAAGGGCGCTTTCACTATTATGAAGGCTGGACGATGAAGCAAATCACCTACCCTGTGCGTGTAATGAAAGCTATGGGAGTCAAAGCTTTACTCGTTTCGAACGCCGCCGGCAACCTCAATCCGAAATTTCGCCGTGGCGACATTATGCTTATAACCGACCACATCAATATGATAGGCGATAACCCACTCATCGGTGCCAACGACAACGAACTTGGTGTGCGCTTCCCAGATATGTTCGATTGTTACACAACCGCATTGCGCAATGTCGTTGAACAGACTGCACTTGAGCTTTCCATGCGACTTGCCCAGGGCGTTTACGTTGCCCTTGCAGGACCAAACCTCGAGACAGCTGCCGAATACCGTTTTTTACGCGAAGTTGGCGCCGATGCCGTTGGCATGTCCACTGTGCCGGAAGTAATTGTGGCGGTTCACGCGGGTTTGAAGGTGGTGGGTTTCTCGATTTTGACGGATATGTGCATTGCCGATGCGCTTCAGCCCACGACACTTGGCGAAATCCTCGAAACCGCTCACAACACCGACGCACGTATGGCAAAATTGGTTTCTGCTGCCATGCCAAAACTTGCGCAAGTTGTTCTCAATTAAAGCTTTCTCAGCATCATTGTTGTGCACAAAAACTATACGGCTACGCACATGCGCAGATCCCCACTTCTGGCAAGTAGCGTAGCCGTAATCTTGGCAAACAGGTATCGCCTGATATGTAATAGCGATGCGCATATTTATACACGACATTTATTAGATAACGAATTTTCGGTGAGCGATTTGCTAATTGTGCGCCAATCGCTGAAAAACCTATCGAATACGCGAGCGCAATTTTTTTCTCTCGCGCGATTATCTTGGGTTGCCTGAGCTGTGGTCAAAAACTTATAACTGCTTATTAGCGTGGTCGAGAGTGTTTTATATTGACAGCTAGTGTAATATGCGAGCTTGTCATAAGACACCGATGACAGTGTGCCGAGCACAGATAGAGAAGGCGAGTGGCAGTTTTTGCGCAAATTGAGGCACAAAAAAACCATTTTCCGCACGCTGCATTTCAGCAAAACCATCGTATGGCATAGTGTCGTGTTCGTGAACAAAGTCGAGCGCAAGCTTTGCACGCAGCAAGGCGTTGATAATATCTGCCAATGACCATTGCCATTCATATGACGGCGAGCGCACGATATACGATTTATCAGCGTAATCTGGAGCTGAATCATCCCAGTATTGCGCGTCACCGCTAGAAAAATAACTGTATTTTATTTCAGAAAGAAACTTTTCACCGTATTCGAACATGCCGCAAAATGGATGAGCCTCGTAGATGTAGAAGAATCCATCGCGCGCCAGAAAATGCGATATGATATCTGCCCAGCGATCGAGATCGCCTAGCCAACATAAGACACCTATAGAGGTATAAACAATGTCGAATTTTCCATTAATTTTGTCGATGCAATCATAAATATTTGAGCAGATGAACTGAGCATTGAGTTTCGTAATCTCTGCAAGCTCAATCGCTTTGGCGATAGCGATATCCGAAAAATCGACACCAACAACTTCTGCGCCCAAACGCGCTAGAGAAAGACTGTCCAAACCAAAATGGCATTGCAAGTGCAAAATTCGCTTGCCTTTTACATCGCCCAACTCTGCAAGCTCAATTTTCTTGAGCGTGCACTTACCTGCAAGGAAATCGTCAACGCCATAATTTTTGATGTGCACCGGTGTTATTTCGTTCCAAAATTGCAAATTTGCACTCATCTCACAATCAAATTTTTTCATGATTCCTCATAGTTTTTTGTGTTGAAACTTGACATATTTGAAAATGCATTGCGCTCACAAAAACGGCGAAAAAAACAATTGACTTATACTCAATACTTGCTATTTTTGGACAATACAAGGAGGTAATGATGCGTTTAAAAGTTGCGCTAGTGATTATAGTTTTTGCGCTGATTTTTTGTGGTTGTGCTACTATTATGTCGGGAACAAAAGAGCCTGTAATCGTTGATTCATCGCCTAAAAGCGCGCATGTGGAAGTTAAAACACTGATGAATATGTCAGTTTTTAATGGGTCCACACCGGCGAACTTCATGCTCGACAAAAAGCACGAGTATAAACTTACGCTCACCATGGAAGGCTATAAGCCGACGGAGATTTTTATCGCGCACGAATTCGATGCGTGGGTTATAGGAAATCTGCTTTGTGGTGGTATTCCAGGGCTTATCGTTGATTTAGTGACAGGTGCTTTTAATCACCTTTCGCCCAATCAAATATTTGTCACCATGGATAAAGCAGAGAACGAGAATGGAGACGAAGTCATTTACGCAGTTCTAGTTACAAAGGATGATGCCAACCAGCTTCGCTACATGCTTGTGCCTCTCGAACCCGAAGAATTATAAAAAAATTCCAAAGAACTCTTTCAAACAAAATGAGCGCTCGATGATCTTATTGGGCGCTTTTTGTTGTTTCGACTACTTCCTCGCACGCAGTTACTTTTCGGATCATGGCATTACGCACTGGTTGCGCGATATCGCTCGCTAGGCGAGCATTACGATACTGAGCAGAGCGTGTGGCTCCCCAAATATTTGCGATGTAAAGCATTAGCGTCGTTGTGCCCAAAATCACCGAGCCTACATACGGTTTGTGACGCAACTGCTCGTTATCGTACACAGAATATGTGGCATAGAGCGCAACCGCATTTACCGCAAAGGCTTGCAAGCCATCTGCTGCATGGTTGGCATATACTTGTCCTGCACCCGGTAAAATTGCAGACAAAGAAGCCGCGAGAAATGCGCTTTTACTTTGCATATGCAACATACTATCAACGGCAGTATTAAATGTTTGAGTCAAATCGGCATCGTATTGCTTATATTTTTCAATATATTCACGTGAAGTAGTGTAATCATGCACTTCAAAATAGTACCAAGCCAAGAAAAAACTCGTAGGTATGGAATCATATTCCGCTGCCTTTTGAAATTCAGATTTAGCCTGAGCACGAGAGTTCTGCAAAATGAAATTTGCACCTAATGCATTGTGTGCTAAAGCCTTCCCATAAAAATCCTTGTAGGAAATACAGCTTGCTAGTGATCGTGTTGCTAGTGAGTGTTTGCCACTAGCCAGGTAGGAAAGTCCTATATATAAATCATATTTGGCACGTTCACCAGGGTTTGCTGACAAATAGCGTAGTGCTTTAAATTCGGAAATTGCCCTGAAATAATCACCCTCACAGTATAATGAGAATGCGTAATTTGTAGGCATAGAACCACTATTTTCGGCAGCAAAAGCCAATGATAATGTAACTAGAATCCCAAATATAGTGTATCGTTTAATTTTAAAACTCCTTCATCGGTGAGTGTTTTTTTGTAATACTCAATAGCATGCTTATGTTCGCGATATAAAAATCGGTCGAAAAACATAGCACTGCCAAGGAAAAATCCGTATTTATTTATTGCCTTACGTGCAAAAGCACTGCATGATATTTTGAAAGGGCAGCGTGCGATGGATTTTGGGCTTACGTGCGTGTTATAATAGTTCAGGGCTGCAGCAGCTAGCATGCCGACAGGGTCGAAAGCAGTAGTATGACACCAAAAATCGGGTTGTTTAGGTTGTGCCTCAAAAGGTTCCCAGGGTGTGTCTTCGCCAGTATTTATGCGGTCATCTACAATACCGACAGGTAAAGCATCGATTTTTTCGATTTCATCCGTTATTTGAGAGGCATTTTTCGCAAATAACGGTTCGCCCATACAGATGCAGTTTATGAGAACACTTAAGAAAAGCACACTGCTTGTTGTCATATTTCGCATAGTCGAAAATTACTGAGACATCGAATTTGTGCAAGGGAATTTATGCTGGGAGTGCCAAATGTCGCGGGGCAAAAAGTTCCGCCAGCACTTTTGACCAACTATAATTCATTTCAATGTGTTGGCGAGCATTTCTGCGCATTGCAAAATACTGTTCGTCGCTAGAATTTATAATACTAACCATGTATTCAATAGTCTGCACCCAGTATTCTATTTTTTCACAACCTACAACAAATCCGGTTTGTTTGTCAATTACAATCTCTTGTGGTCCAACAGCTTTTGAAACAATTGCTGGCAAGGCGCAGCTTTGTGCTTCAAGAACCGACATGCCAAAAGTATCGGTAGTAGAAGGGAATAGAAATATATCACAACTCGAGTATAATTCTGGTAATTTTTCCCATTTCAATGCTCCAAGCAATATTATATTCGTATAATTTCGTACTTTCTTTTCAAATTCGCTCAAATATGGTCCATCACCTGCAATTATTAAGTTTATATCGCCATACTTTTCGCAAACTGCCCCAAAAACCTCTAGCAAAAAGTCAAGATTCTTATCTTTAGATATGCGACCTGTATATAAAAGTCGAATGCCCTGTTC
>CAYUDB010000095.1:0-9952 GCA_964443405.1 uncultured bacterium
ATCAGCCAGGCCGTGGCCCAGGTGGCGGCTGCGCGCGTGCTGGTGGTTTCCACCACCGGTCTCGGCATGTTCGACTCGACGATGACCGAAGAGTTTAAGCGCGTGGAATATACAGTTACCGCCGTTTACGCCGGCACAACAAGCGATGTTGCCCGTGCAGAATTCACCACCGGCATCGCCAATGGCTGGGCGCGAAACTGCGGCACCACCGAATTCGAAGAAGTATTCAACGACATCACCATAGATGACGCGGGCAATTGCATTGGCGTGGGTTTTGTGGATTATTTTGGCACATCGGACATGATTATTTACAAGCTTTCGCCTGCGGGTGAGATTTTAATCGAATCGAATTTCGGTTTTGGCGACCAAAACATGCTCTCCTCGATAGAGCCTACAACTCGCTCCACTTTTCTTGTGGCTGGCACTTTTACAAATGGTGACGCCAAGGACATCACACTTTTCGAAACTGACGACGAAAGCACATTATTGTGGCTCGCGAATTTCACCGTACCGAATCTACTCGATGTTCGCAAGGCATATGAGCTTTCCGATGGCAGTTATGCTGTGCTTGGTCGCAAATTTGACGGCAGCGATACGATAAGTTTTGCGCTCTTTGCCACGCCCGAACGCGAACTTGATGACATAATTGAGTTTTCGCCATCACTTTCTTTGTACGATTTCGTAGTTGCCGCTGATGGCAATTTGGTTTTTGCTGGTGCCGACAAATCTATCGCATCGAACGTCAAGGCATTAGCTCTTGCTACTGATGTTCACGGCACCGAAAACTGGCGTGCAACTTTCGGCGACAGCTTAAAGCAAGTTGCATATTCGATAGTTGAGCTTGCAGATGGTTTCGTTATTGCAGGCGAGAGGCAGCCTGGAGCAATGCCTCGCAACACGAATTTATATTTTGCAAAATGTTCACCTTCGGGAGAGCCGATTTCCGACCGCAAGTTTTTCGCCATAGGATATGGTGCGCATTCGCTGGCTAAAACTTCCTCTGGCACGATAATTGGTTGCGGCATTGCGCGAAAGTTTCCTACCACAAATCGCAATGGCATGGTATTTGAGCTTACAAGTGATCTCGATACGATTTTCACGCGTGAGTTTGTAAAAGCCGATTACGACAGTCTTTGTGCGGTAGCAGCTCCAATTGACGGCGGCATGTATGTGGCAGGTGCTTCAGAATATTCTGGTCTTTCTGCCACCGATGCTTGGATGATGAAAATTGGCGGTTACATTCCCAATAACGTGCTCGAAACTTCAACTTCACATTTCACACCAAACTCACTTCAGCTGAACGCGTTTCCAAATCCATTCAACGCTGCACTCGAAATTGAAATAGCGGGCGATTTCAGTGGAGAAGTGGGCATTACGATTTTCGACATCACAGGCAAGGTTTTCCATCACGAGCAGTTATCATGTGTGCATGGTTCATCTGCGCGTTTTGTGTGGAACCCGGTCGGCATAGCGAGCGGAGTTTATTTTGTGCGTGCTGCATCGAAAAATGCGACATCAACTCAGCGGATCATGCTTCTAAAATAAGTAAGTCTGTGTTTGTTGGTGGCTACGCTCAATAAACTGATGGGCGTAGCCAAAAAACTGTGGGAGAATGGGCATTAATTTGATGGTGGCGTAGCTGCCGACAAAAAATCATAGTCTTTTACAATGCGCCGATGATGCACGCCTTTGAAAATGGGTATGAGCGCATTGACTATTTTATCGATGTCTTTGAGCATGAGAGGGGAATTTGAGAATTGCCCGTCGTTGATTTTGTTGAAGATTAGGTTGAGAAGATATTCACGCACTTCGCTTTCGGTTTCGGGCTGAACAGCCAGACGTGATCGGAGCGCTGCTTCTGCTGCATCGCATATCATTACAACCACCGCTTCAACTGTTGTAGGTTTTGGCGTAGAGTAGCGGAAATCGGCGGGAATGACAGTAGGGTTGAGGTTGCGTGCCTTACGAAGAAAAAATTCAAGCAAAGTTGTGCCGTGATGTTGTTCGATGATGTCGAGTATGCTCTGTGGTAGATCGTGCAACTTACCAAGCTCAACACCTTCGGAAGGGTGTGCGGTCAAAATGCGAAAACTTTCGAAAGGTGAAAGTTGATCGTGTGGGTTGCGTCCTGTTTGGTTTTCTTCGTAGTATTCGGGATTTATAAGCTTGCCAATATCGTGATAATAGCCGCCTGCGCGTGCTAAAACTGGATTTGCACCTATTGCTTCGGCGGCAGCAGCAGCTGCATTGCCTACAAGGATGCTGTGAGCAAATGTGCCCGGTGCTTCGACAGCTAGCTTTTTTAGTAGCAGACTGTTTGAGTTGGATGCATCCATTAAAGTGAAGTCGCTTGTGCGCCCGGAGAATTTTTCGGCGAGTGGTAGCACAAGCATTGCCGCAAGGGATGCCATGAAAGCTGATATGCCGAATTGTGTGCAGGAAATCATTATATCGTTTATTGGTATGAACATAACAAAATTGAAAACGAAGACGCAAATTATACCTGTTGCTGCAGCGTAAGCTATCGGTATGACCATTTTGTTTCGCATGTTAACAGTTTTGAGCGAAAATGAAACCACTGCGGCAGATGCAAGGGTTGATGAAATGAACACTGCATTGCCCTTAAACCCAACCGAAACTAGCAAAATTGTTACAACAGAAGCGAGAAAAGCAAGCCATTCCGAGAAAAGTGATGCGATAATGACGGTGATGAACAAAATTGGTATGGCATATGTGGTGAGGTTCAGAAATCGTAAAATGTGTGCGGTGAGCGCAATAAGCAAAATCGGCACGATGAGTGTGAGATAACCTGGTATGCTTTTCCAAGTTTCGGGGTGCGAGAATTTTAGAAATGCACCAAACAAAAAAGATATCATCAGCGCTAAAAAGAGTGTGCCCATAGAAGCGACAAAACGTTGCAGCGGTTTTTTGCCCATGCTATCGCTTTGTTGAGAATTGTAGAGAGAAATAAGTTTGAGATATGTGTCCTCAGTTATTTTTTCGTGCTTGCTGACAATCCTTTCTCCTTTGCTTACTATCATGCGCACAGGTGAGATTTTATTTATCTCATCGAGGCGGTTAGCCTCTGTACGTTCGACATCTGCCACAAGGTTTGGAACTAAAAAATGTGCTGCAACTTTGCTTGCCAATATTAGTCGATCGCTAGAAGTGGCATATTGTTTTTCGAAGTATTTGCGCAAATCATCGCGTGCAGTTTTTTGTGTTAGAATAAGTGAAGCAGGTATAATATCTCGCGAAGCAGCTTTTTCCACGCGAAATAGCCGAGGCGGAATGTTTTCGTGCATAGGATCATCATCTACAAACCCGTCTATGTAAACCTGCCTAAGTGCAGCTTTAACAATTCGCGCAAAATCATCGAAGTCTTTGAGTGAAAGCAACATTTCAGCGTCGAGCGAGGAAAGCTGTGGCAATAATTGTCTCACCTTTTCGATTTTCTCGACTTTTGACGTTTTTGTCTCTCGAACAAGACGGCTAACACTGCCAGTTGTGCGTGTAAAATTCTCTATTACGCTATCGCCAACTTCATGACGGAATACAACAACGATTGGCACTGATTTCAATATGGCATTGCGTTCGGTTTCTAGCATAGCCTCCGATTTATGCACCTCGAACTGCATCGGAGCTATTACATCTTCTTGCGAGATATCACCGATTTGTGGTATTGCCGGTTTTTGAGTGTAATCGATAACAGAAGGCAAGCTAAAAAATAGCGCGAGTGCCACGAGCAGTATTACCTGCGTGGAATTTCGCGAAAAACTTTGTCGAAAATCGAAAGTATCGAGATTCTTGGGTTTCGAACTCAATTTGCTCCAAATGAAAAGGGGAGGGCTTGCCTCCCCTTTATTGAAAAGAAGTTCTTGTTATTTTATGAGTACAGCAGACTTACATACAACGGTTGTTCTACCGGTAATGGAGACGAAGTAAACACCGGATGCTGCATCTGTGTTTGGTGACCACACGAAATGTGTTTGACCTGCGCTAAGTGCACCATTGAAAATCTGTGCCACACATCTACCGGCAATATCGCGAATTTCAACGTGGATATCGTCGGAAGTAGGCAAATCAACAGCGATAGATAAAGTGGAGTTGAAAGGAGATGGAGCGAGTGTCATGTTGATTTTTTCTGGTAGTTTGAATGCCTCCTCCTCAAAAATCGCATCTGGTAGTTGCTGACCAGTGAAGAAGAACCATGCGGCACGAATTATGTCGTATCCCATTTTTGAGCCGGGAACAGCACCTGTGTAAACCGATGAAACAATTGTGCGCCAACGTACTGTGAAAGTGCCCTCAGAACCTATTTTTGCCACTGCGCGAATGTTTGATACGTTTGGCGCAGGTGATGTTTGTGAGCGCAGGAAAACCGAGCTACCCGACCGTGTGCGGAATTCGTCGATGTAGTGGTCGGCGAGGGAATTGTAAGCATATGAGAAATCTTGTGCTGGGTCGAAGAATGGAGTGACACCGGTGAGTGTGCTTACATTGCCGCCCATGCGAGGTCTGCCATCGTCGGCAGGATCTACACCGAGAAAGTTGAGAAGCTCGCCGTCGAAATAATCGGTATAATCGAAACCGACATCGGCACCTTCCCAGTAAAGGTTTCCACCGGCACCTAGATAATCGTAGATTTTGTCGAAACTTGCTTCAGAAACCATATCGTTGTCGGCATCGTAAACGCCGGTTACGATGAACACTGCCTGATAGTTTAGAAGCTCGAGGTCGGCTATGGCAGTAAGCTGCTGATCTTGGTTTGTGGTCTGGACTACCATCTGTGCACGTGCAAACATTTGTTCGATCGCTGTGTTCTCTTGGTTGGCGCCAGAGAGTACTGCACCGTTATCGAAATCGATGAGCAGCACATCAGCGCTTGCGGGGTCGTCGCCTAACCATGCATAATCTGCCATATCGCCTTCGGCAGCACTGTTGCCCTCAGCATAAATGGCTATTACTTGATACCAATAGAATGGTGTTGAGATTGCTGCATCGATGTAACCTGTTGTCCATGCAGGGACAGTTGCTATAGTCTCTTGAGGTTCGAGATTGTGCCTACGTAAAATCGCATAGCCCAAGAGCGTTGCATCGCTCAATGCAGGTGCTTGCCATCTAAGTGCTGCGCGATTGTGCAAACCAGCGATAACAGTGAGGTTTTGTGGGGGATTGAGACCGCCGCCTGCCATAAGTGTTACGTTTACTGTGTAGGGTATGGGCGAAGTGATTGTTATTGTGGTTTCCTTCGATGCATAACCTGCGTGTGAGAACGTGAGAGTTACTATTTCGAGTGGTGCATTTAGCAAATTGTACGAACCATCAACTTCGGTGGTATCTGATGCATCAAAACTGGATGTTACTATTGAGCCAGAGAGGTTGAGTGGGGAATCGGATAGGTTCACAATGCCCAAAATGCTCGCACGTTGACGACGCAATGTTATATCGACAGTGCGAATTGTGGAATCGAGAACTACAGATGTTGTTTCGGGATAATATCCGGGTTTTGCCGCTACGATGGTGTAGGTGCCAAAAAGAACATTGCGGAAACGTGCTCTGCCCATGCCAAGTGTTATGAGCGTGTCGTGTGTTTCTTCTAGCACTACGATTATGTCTGATGGAGACGTGCCATCATCCACAGAGCAGCGGACAAGTATTTCGCCACGTCGTGTCTCGATGCGTGTGAGTTGGCGATTGATTGTGACAGTATCAATTACTGTGATTATTGTGTCGAAATCCACAAAACCAGTTCTGTGCGCGTGAAAAGCATATTCGCCTTCGAGAAGCTCGCCAAAAAAGAAGTAACCGCTTTCATCGGTGGTTAGCGAATCGGAACCAAGGCTGATGTTGATGTTCGAGAAATTTGTTTCGCCCTGTAGTGTTATGTTTCCACGCACTGCGAAATTGTTTAGAATTTCGACCAGTACTATCTCGATATAGGTGTCGCCGGTTACGTTTATGGATGTTGAATAAGGCACGTAACCACTTGCTGTGGTGTGAAGTTCATATGTGCCCGGCAGAATGCCCGTGAACTCGAAATGACCGGTTTCATCTGTGATTGACGAAAACTCTCCGAGCCATATTGTCAAGCCGGCAATGTTGGGTGATACGTCGCCTGTGATTGTAAAGCGTTGGAGCATAAGCTCGGTTGAGAACAATGTATTGCCCAAAACAGAGATTATTTGAACAACAGTTGTGTATCCATTGTGAGAGGCGCGCAATGTGTAATTTCCACGTGCAAGGTTGCAGAAACTGTATGCGCCTGTTGCATCGGTAGAAAAGCTTTCGCCTGTCTCGATGATTTCTACGGTTGTTCCCGAATAATCTGTTGTTCCTTCAAGAGTTATTGTGCCCGATATGCAATAGCGCGCAGTTGGGTTTCGAAACATAATGTGCATTTCACCATCGGCAGTTACTTCGATGTTTGAACTAGTGCGCATATTGAGCCAAGTTGTTGGCGTTTCGCCGGATGCAGTGACGGCGTAAGAGAATGTGCCGCCATCGGGAAGTTCGATTGGATTCCATGTTATGTCGAATGTGCCGAGCGCAGCATCGATGTTCACGAATTTTGCTATCCATACGATAGAATCATTTGCCGATGAGCGAATATCACGAGTAAGGCTGTTCCATAACGGGTCGTCGAGTGGGAAGTAAAATGCAGGTGAACCCGGCATAGGCGGTGCTGCTAAAAAGTCCAACCCAACATCAAAACCATCGGTACCTGCTTCATCTGTGCCGAAAGCAATCTCATAAATGTAAGGCAGTTCGCTCTCGGGATGATAGGTGAGTGTGAGATTTGCCAAAAATGGTGGTACTGGATAAAATCCAGTGCGGAAATAACCTTCGAAAACTGCTGAATTTGGTGCGAGCGCGTTGTCGGAAACCTCTATTCGCCAATCGATTCTCTCGGAATCGGCGAAAGGCAGAGTAGGTGTGTAAACGGCATAAGCTACACCATCCGATTCATAAACGAGTGTCGAAGAAGTTACGTCGGCACCGTTGACGAAAAATCTGGTTGCGGCGAGGTTTATGCCGCTTTCGTTGTCTGCTACGGCAATGGTTATGGACGTTGAAGTTGCGACGCCAATCTCGCCAATAGCAGGAACGCTGCTCACAAAAGTGGGTGGTGTAACGTCTGGAAGAGGAGCAGTGTTTTTGCGAAGCCAAATCCATTGTCCTGCTGGAATGCCCATTTGAGCAAAATCGCGCATAGAAAACCACTCTTCGGGCACCGAAATAGGTGAAGATGTGCCAATTTCTAGATCAAACTCATCGGGTATCAATGCTGGGTTCCACGTGGCAAAAAGTGCAGATGCAGGGTTGGCAATGCGCACAATCCAAGTGGATGTAGTTTCAATTGCACGAATGTCGCGGGTGAGCATCGAAAAACCGTAAGTGTCATCTTCAAGAGGGAAAAACGCATAAAAAACTCCCGCTGGTGCACCAGGATATGGTACATCGAAATCTGGGTCGAAAGCTGCACTGGCTGAGGTTGCTTCGCCCAACGAAAGCGAAAATGCTACTGTGTCATCATCGAATTCGATGTTGTGCACTATAAATGGAAATTCCCAAGAAATTGGTGCGTATGCATGTGTGGTGAAAGAAAATGTGTAGTTTGCAACGTTTGGAACGGTGTTTATGTCGGCAGCACGCACCGAGACAGTAATGTTGTCTTCGGGTGGAAAGCCTGTGGCTGGTGTGTAATGGATTATCCAATTTGTGCCAGAACGCATAATCACGCATTGAGCTGTAACATCAATGCTTTCTACGCGCACGATAATGGAACTTACATCAACGCCAGTTCTGTCATCGGTAAGAATGATTTCGACAGTTGCATCTGTTGGAACAAAAGTGGCACCGTCGGCAGGGTAGGTAGAGACTAGAGTCGGTGCGTCGTCATCACCAGTTGTGTCTATTGGGGCAGTGTAACTTACCCAGAAATATTGATCGGGCGCCAATGTGAGTGTGCTTGTAACTGTCATGTCGAGCCAAACGGATGGCGCTGTTGAGAGTGTGCCAATACCAATATAAGCTTCACCGAGTGGAACAGTAGCACTGTTCCAACGCATGGTAATTGCCCCAGCAACTCCACCTGCAGTGCCTTTCCAGAGGTATTCGTCCAAGCCAGTCTCACGAAAATCTTGTGAGAGCATGGTTACATACGGAAAAGCAGGGTCGTTAATGGGGAAGAAAGCATAGAGTCCCGAAGGTGGCAATATCGGATAATTGACATCGATAGCGAGGTCGAAACCCGATGTGGCGCTTTCATTTGTGCCCAAGGCTATGGTTTTTACAGCCGAGCCGTAAGAGACTTCTAACGGTAAAACCCAGCTTTGAGCTGCCGTCAGAACGGGGATGATGCATAAAATCACCCAAAAGAGTTTCCGCATAACACACCTCCGGACATGTTATTTGTAAATGACCACTCGTGATTTGCCAATATTTCCAGAGCCGGCGCCTGCCCAAGTGATAGAGTATAGTGGGGAGTTTTTGCCAAAAAAGTTTGGCACAAAGCCAAGGCTGTATCCGCACTGGTTTTCTTCGCCTATGCCCTGCAATTTGAAAGCTTCCTTTACGCTCAATGTTTTTCCACCCGCGAAAAACTCTACTTTGCCCGCGTGGTAACTACCGGCGTCGGTGTAAGGTGCACCGATCATGAAATCGTTTATTCCATCACCGGTTACGTCGCCAGCAGAAGCTACGCTCATGCCGAAAAGTGAGTTTTGGTGTGCTCCAAAAAACGATGCGACAGGTTCGGCGCGAAGTGTGCCACCTGCAAAAACGTATGCCGCTCCCAAAGCACCCGAACCACCACCAGGCGCACCGACAAGTATATCGTTTACGCCATCGGCTGTTATGTCGCCAACTGCGGCAATGTTGTAGCCAATTTGTTCGCGTGCAACTTTGCCCGGCACTGTGATAACTGGTTTTTTGCTAATTATGTTGCCACCGGCGAAAACATAGAGAACGCCTGCGCCTTGTTCGGAACCAACATTTGCATAGAGTGCACTTACTGCAAAATCGCCTATACCATCGCCAGTTACGTCGCCGAGTGAGCACACTTCATAGCCGAAGGCGTCGCCTGCGTTTTCGCCGGTTAGTGTGAGTGCTGGCACGGTGATATCTGTGCCGCCAAAATAGACGTAAACTGTGCCACTGAATTTTTTGCCGGCATAGGGTGCGCCGATTATGAAATCGGGTTTGCCATCGCCGTTGAGGTCGTGCCCACCGGAAATTGATGTGCCGAACCATTCATTTGCGCGCTCGCCCTTGAGAGTTGCAGATGGTTTTGCTGGTAACTGTTTGGCGCCAAAATAGATATATACTTTACCGGCATCATTACCGTTTTCGTTGTTTTTATCTGCAGAAATAGCAAAATCGGAAAATCCATCGCCGTTTATGTCGCCGAGGGTTGTGGCATTGATGCCGAAATGATCTTCTGTGCCTTCGCCGATGTATTCGATTGCAGGCTTACCCGAAAAATTTGTGCCGCCGAGATACAGCGAGACTTTGCCTGCGTAATTTGTGGAAGTATAGCTTCCGTCGGCGCAGATAAGCATGTCACCAAAACCGTCATTGTTCACGTCTCCGGCATTAATGACTTTCGCGCCAAAGCGATCGCCATTTATTCCAGAGGAAAGCTCGGTTAGAAATTTGATTTCTTTTGCGAATGAAATTGCCGAAAAAGTTGCGAGCACGGTCAAAACCAAGTGAAGCTTGCGTGGCATTTTGCCCCCTTTTTATTGCTTTGTTTCGATAAATTCTTTATTTTGAAGAAATTGCTTAGCTGAAATCAACCAGGTTATTAGATGAAATCTATATCTTATTGTATAACAAACACTTGACTTATTTACGTTTTTTCAACCTTTTGTATGTGATTAGTAAGTTTATTATTTCTTGATGTCAATTCCGAGCTCAAACACTGCTGTAGATTGATATAAGTAACAGC
>CAYUDB010000096.1:0-9943 GCA_964443405.1 uncultured bacterium
CATACAGCCAAATAAGCAAAGCCAATTCCAGGACGTGATCCGATTTCATTTTGCTCTTATAACTAGCAATAAACTCTTTTAATTTCAATATCGGAATTGGATACATTGATACGACATATAACGAACATCCTATAATACCAAGTTCCAAATATGTTTCAAGAATGTTGTTATGCGGATGCATGATGTACTTTAGATTCTGTGGCAAGAGCGTATAAAAACTTCCCAAACCAATACCCGTCAAAAACGGAACATTGAAAACATTTGCCAAAGCTGTTCTCCAAATCATGGCACGAATAGACCCCGAAAATTCTGCTTTGTTCAACAATGAAAAAAAGCGAAGATACATGTATGATTGCGCAAACAAAACAACGGTTGCAATAATAAGCAGAATTGCGATAAACACTTTCGTTTGAATACGTAGTTTTGAGACCATGAAAAGGTATGCTGCGGAAATTGCCAATGCTATAGCGAAAGGCGCACGAGTTGCAGCTGAAATCAGTAAATACAGCGAGATTAACCCCAAAACAATCACCACTGGTTTTAAAAATGATGACACTTTATCCACAGCCCATACGCAAAATAATAACACAAAACCTATTGAACGCGCAAAGGCAACTTTCTCACCTTGAGGTGCAAAACGTTCTAACATGGGCAATGCTGTACTGAATCGCGCAAAAAGCGATATGCCAACAAAAACTGTTATTAGCGCAAGTAATATTGCCACAAACCTATCTTTATCAAAGTTTTTGCGAAAACACAAAAATGCAATGTATCCGGGTAGCAATCCCATAAAAGCCCAGGTGGCGATACGAATTACACCATCCTCTGGTTTAGTTGACCATGTTAACGACATTATTGCCCACAACAAAAGTGCGGGGACAGTTATGAAGATATGCGGCAAGCTCTCACGTCGTATAGGTGCATCCAAAAGCAAACGCGGATACGCTACCGCACCTACAAGCGCGAAAATGCCAATTGAAATCACTCCACTGTCGGAAGCTACAAGTGCTTTCGCAAATGGTGTTCCTAGCAAAAAAAATGCTACAGCTGTTTCGGGAAAAACAAATATCGCAGCACCAGCACAAATTGCTGCAGCTGCAGCAATGGGATATACCCAATCAAAATATGATAGTGATGTGAGAAATAATGCGCCAATCAGAAATAAAACAAAAGGCGGTTTTTCCAAGTATGTCGATACCAAATTTTTCATTGTGCAAATTCTCGAAAAATTTAAGTTATGCCAAACATCCAATCTCGCAAGTAAAACTTTGAACGACAATGAACATCATAGACAAATACGTAAGCAAGAAGTTTTGGTTATTTTTCTCATATGCATCTGCAGCTTTTCTGTGCGTTTTTGTTATAGTTGATTTGGTTGAAAACCTCGATCGCTACCTCGACAAAGGCGCTCGAGCAGTTGATGTGGCGTATTATTATGTTTTCTACTTGCCCTACATTTACATTTTGACAATACCGGTAGCAACACTTTTGGCAACTGTTTTTCTCGGTGGCTACCTCGTTAAAAATCATGAGCTTGTGGCATTACGTTCAGCTGGGATTCCCACAAAACGTGTTGGCACTACCTTATTATTCTGGAGCATACTAATATCGATTGCCACATTCGGCATAGGCGAATTTCTCATGCCACCCTCAAACATGAAAAGACAAGAGATTAAACAAACTCGTATAAACCGCAAAACCACAAATAATACCGACCGCACAATAACAAACCTTTTTTATATTGGTGAAGATGGTGGATTTTATTTTTTCCAAACTTTTTCTCTGAATATGCGTGCAGGGCAAAATATTACAATTCAATACATGGACAACGGCAAAATCACACGACGCATTGACGCCCAAACAATGAAATGGACAGGCGAAAAATGGCGCCTGTTGAACGTTTACGATAGAACTTTTGGCAATGATACCGAAAAAATGGAATTTTTTCCTGAAACTCTCATCACCATTGACGAACGACCCGAAAACTTCGCCCGGAAAATGCCGCGTCCAGATGAAATGGGCGTAATGGAATTGCAAAAATACATAGCAAAATTACGCAGAACAGGTATGTCGCCAAAACGAGAGACTACAGACCTCTGGATGAAATTTGCATTTCCATTAGCAAACATAATTGTCGTTATGTTGGGTGTATCTTTAGCTTTCAAACAGCGCAAAGGCGGATACATGCTTGGCTTTGGACAGAGTTTTTTTGTTGCATTTTTCTACCTCACAACAATCAGAGCAGGTCAGGCTTTCGGTTACAACGGCGCATTATCTCCTATTATCGCGGCTTTTGCAGGTGATGTGCTATTTTTCGCTGTTGCGGGCACTTTGTGGTTCAAAAATCGTGATTGAATTTGCCATGTTTTCCGTTATATTTATAGTATCTAACGAGGAGGACAAATGCTTAGGAAAATCGTGTTCGTTGTGCTTATGATCTCGGCAGTTTGCTTTGGCGCACGAAGATGGTCTGTTGGTGAATTATTTAGCTCACATGATTGTTCAGCTTGTCGCGCGGCAAACACTTATCTCACTACAAATGCGGCAGTTTGGGAAGACTCTGCGATAGTAGTCAAATTTCACCTCGACGATGGACTCGCAATAGACGGTGCACGAGACCGTTACAATTTATACGGCGATTTCTATCCAATGGGCTACATTCCCCATATGTTTATCAATGGCGCAAACGATAGCAGTCTTGTGTATTCGTGGCTACCACATATGCACGATGGCGCAGTTGCGCGCACATATCTTGCTATAGATCCGGTTTTGCATACTTTCGACTCTGTGGGTTTCGACATCTATCTCGATGAAGATCTTGCCATTGACACGGGTATCACCGTTGATACTTTCAGTTTAGTAGCAGTTCTCACCCGAATGAATGTCAACTACGATGAGGAAGCCGGTGCCGAACCCCATACCGATTCCGAAATCTACAATTGGGTAACTTCCGCATTCTACACCGAGCCGCTTGGTGAACAAATGGTTATTGCAATTGGTGAAACACTTCATCTACGCTATCGCTATACCCTTGAACCCGGGTGGAACTTAAACAACTGTCGTTTTGTGGTTTATGCTGTCAAACCTTCAATACCTTTAATTGTAAACGGTTACGAACAATTACTTTTCCGTCGTGTCGATTACGATTATTCTATAAGCACATACAGCCGTAAAAAGCTTGCGCAAGTGGGTGCAACGGTGAGCGTACCATTCATGTTCAAAAACACGGGTTGGGTTGATGACAACTACACTGTATCGCTTGTAAATATATCGATTCCACCAACATGGACTGTGCAGTTTACAGGTGGTGGCACAACTATCGAAAACATCCTCGAACCGATGGATTCCATAAATGCCGCTATCTCAGTTACAGCAGCAACTGCGGGCATCGCCCGTTTTGCAGTAGTGATGCATACGGAAGAGCTTTCAACTCGCTACGACACTTTGTATTTTCAAGTTGGCGCAGGCGTCGATAACCTTATAGTCAACGATGCAAGCAGAGGCGATTCCACAAAATACACCGCTTTTTTCGACACTCTCGACCAAAAGTCCTTCTATTGGGACATGCGCAAAGATAAAGAACTGGGCACTTTCTCGACCATGGGCATTCGCAGAATTTTCTGGTTTTGCGGCAAAAATGATTCCACATGTCTCACTCCTACAAACCGCGCACAGCTTGGCAACTACATTACAAGCACCGGCGGCAATTTGTTTTTATCTGGCTCAAGAATTGGCACAGTTGCATCATCAGATGCTGGTTTCTATCGCATATCTCTGGGTGCAACGTTCAACCGTGCCGTAACATCAGTTACATCTGTATCTGGTTTGGATGCAAGCTCAGATTTTTTGGGTAGCACATGGTATTTCGGCTCCACAACTTTCGAATCGGTGCAGGGCAATTCTTTCGGTGGCATCACCGCTTTCGAATATGAAGATGGACAACCGGCGGGAATTATCAAAGTTTCTGGAAGTTCACATACGGTTTATGCTGCTTTCGCCATAGAGGACATGTCAACCAACACAGAGTTCACCGATTTTCTCTATCGTGCTTATCGTGCAATAGGCGGCAGTGCGAACATCAAAGAAAGCACTCATGCAAGCGCGCCCGAACAAATAACTATCACAGCATTTCCAAACCCATTTAATGCCAGCTGTGAAATTTCGTATTGCATTGACGGAGAGGGTGTTATAGAAATCTTTGATGTGGCGGGCAAGCAGATATTCGCACAATCGATAGCCAATTCGGGCAGCATCGTTTGGTCGCCAAAAACCAACCATTCTGGCGTTTATTTTGCGAAAATCAACTCCGAGAAGGCAAGTTTTTCCGAAAAGCTTCTTTTCGTAAAATAAACCTTCAACACATAAATTTAAAAAATGCGCGAGTTTGATCGCGCATTTTTTTTGCAATTTACTGTGGTCACCCACCAATAAGTTTTGAAACAAATAAATACTTAGCGCAGCAACACGATTTTTTGCACGAAAATTCTGCTACCGCTCACTATTTTCGCAAGAAAAACCGCAGAACTAATTTCCGCAGACGGCTCAAAATGAACAATTGCATCCGGTTTGCCGAAATTATCGTGCCGCAGTATAATTTTGCCATTCAAATCGAAAACAGTAAGTTCACTATTTGGCGGCACAATAATATTGCATGACGAATTAAATGGGTTCGGATAAATATCAATGCTGTTTTTTTGAGGTTTAATTGATTCGCAAACAACAGATATTGGAAGACCTTGACCGATAATGAATAGAAATTGAGTTTCCGTTTCCAAAACAACAGCCAAACTACCAGGTTCTACACGAGCAAATTCGGGCATAAATTCAACTTGCACAAGTTGTGAATCACCGCCCTCGATAACCGAAAAAGGTGTGGTAAGCAAATTGTAACTCGGATTTGTGACAAAAATATCGTCAACAAGCAGTGGCAAACTACCCGAATTGTGAAGATAGGTTTCGCGTGTAAATGTTTCACCAATGTTTACCGCACCAAAAATAAGCATGTAATCGGCAAAATGCAGCGCTGGTGGCGCAATAGCTTGCACGTGAATCAAAACACTTTCCTCTCGTGCCGTACCTCTTGCAAATGCTAGTGTTGCGTCAAAATTTCCAACTTCATCCGAGAAAAAGTTCACCGGAATTTCGATGCTATCGAAAGCTTCAATTATTAATCTCCCGCCATCCACAGTGAAATGTTCGCCAAATACCGCATAATCGTCTATTACAAGTGTCGAATCACCAATATTGCGTATTAGCAAATCGTATCTCACGTCCATATTGATGGGCACATAATGCCAGAAAATCTCCCTCTCGCTAACAGAAAAAATTGCACCAGTATAGATTTCAGCAACAAGAAAAACTGTGTCAATATAATCGTAAGCGTTAACAAACAATGTTTCAGTGAGCGTGCCACGAGTAGTGGGTCGTAGAATCACGTTGATGTTCTCATGAGAAAGTGGTGCAATTGTGGAGTCGGAGATAAAAGCAGTGAATTCATCGCCAGTTGCATCGAAATACGGAATTTTGTAGGAAAAACCACCATTGTTCTCAACACGAACAAAATGTGGATAAATACCACCCACTTTTGCTCTACCATAATCAATAATGTTCTCTACAGCATTTATTTGTGGTGGATTCCCGCCTTCACCATACAAAAACAAAACCAGAGTGTCGAAATTTGCAATTATGTAAGCTGTGTCCACATATACTTTTGAGGAATCTGGCGCAAATCTTACAGCCACTGATAAGGTTTCAAATGGGGCAAGAATATATGGTGCCGAAATCTCAAAATCAAAAACCGAAGACGTTGTAAACAGGCTTGTTAATATGATATTTACCGAAGTAAGATTATAAACCTGACAAAATTCTACCATTGTGCTATCTGTCGAAACTCGCGGGTAAGACAGAAAATTTGGATTGAGCAAAACATTTATGTTCGATTGAATTTCGTAAGCGCCAATATCCCATGAGACATTGCGTGGACGCACATTACCGTCAAAATCGTGTGTTGGCGCAAAAAGTGTATCGCCGAACACTACAAATATAGCTGAGCCAAAATCCATAGAACTCGATGCAGTACCTATACGATAGTTGTCATCGATAAAACTGGGGGAAAGGTTGAGCACCGATGGTGCAAAAAAAACACTATCGATAGTCGATTCGGAAACTATTTGGATGGTGTCGATAAATGTGTGTGCAAAAGCAGCATCACATGGTGGAGAACCATAAGCGATAAACACTTCCGCAGCTCGTGGAGAAGAGTTTTCGTAAAATATGTCGTTCAACGCAACAAATTCAGATCCGTCAATCATGCCCAAAGCGCCACCCGTAATTGATGATGCATTGTGCGCAATAGTACTGTTGACCAAATCTAAATGTGACGTGCCATAAATGTAAATAGCTCCACCTGTTACAGCATTATTCCAATCGAGAATCGTATTTTCTATTCGCATAAAAGAGCTATTTCCTAAACCAACTGCTCCGCCAACTGAATCGGAGAAGTTGTGTGAAAACCTGCTAGCATCAATTTGCGCACGTGAAAACATGTCCACGCAAATGGCGCCACCGTGTTGTACTGTGGAGTTTTCTCGAAAATCACAGTCGGCGATAAAAAGTGTGCATCGCTGTGAACATCCTACTGCTCCGCCACCCCATAATGCGTAATTATCCACGAAAACCGTTTTCTCAAGTCGTAAACGCGAGTTATCGAGGGCAACAATTGCTCCGCTGCCGCCTTCAGGCGCGCTATTGCCTCGAAAGATACAATTCTTCGCAAAAACTCGCGACGACACAATGTGCAAAGCTCCGCCACAGCCTTCCGGAAAAAAACCACGCGCAATACCGCCTTCGAAAACACAGTGCGATAACGTGCACTCAACGCTCACATTGTCGAACCTCAAACCCAAGAATCCCACATCTGGAAAGCTAGGCGCGAAAATGATGCTGTCGCGAACATTGCCAAACGCCGCAAAATGCGCACCAGCACGCACTTCTATCGAATAAGGTCCCTCGAAAAAAAACGTAACGCCACTTTCAACACGCATCTCCGTGCTCGGCTCAACGATCACATTGCCAGTCACGTAAACAGGCGAATCTTCCGCACGCAAAACTCCCGCAAATGCGCCTTCAATATATGTTTGCGCAAAAACGGGTGCTATCGCTAAAAATGTAACGCAAAATAGTTTGACAAGAAATTTCATGTTTCCCCTCCTTTGTGTCACCTAAAAATATACGACTTTCCACTTTTTACGAGTTTTTTTTCTCGCTGCGCAAACGAGAAATTGCCGCACAAATGCAACAATATTTCATGCGCACACCGCTTGCTTTTGCTTTCGACGGAGTACAAATTTTTCCAAGCTCACGCGCAGCCGCGACATACCTATTATATACGTCGCCGATGCGGGTGAAATTCGCGCATATGTCGCCCGTTTTTTGTCGCGCTCGAAAAAAAACTCTTGCGCGTCGACACGTTTCTTGTTTATTGGCTGGTTATGCCTCCACCTGGAACACATATGTCCGACGAGGACTTCAAGGGCGCCAAGCTTTACGACGCGGCGCTTGTCAAAAGGCTTCTGCATTACGCGAAGTCTTACAGGTTATTGCTCGGAAGCGCCTTTCTTTTTTTATTGCTCACCGCGGTTGTCGAACTGTATCTGCCGGTAATTCAAGGAAAGTCCATCGATCGTTTCATTGCCGTCGATATGCAGCTCGCAGATTTCTCGCAAAATCACTCTGCCCGCGAGGAAATTCTTGCGCGTTACGGTAAAAACTTTTTTCCCGTGTCGGAAGATAGTTTTCTCTTCGATGGCGCCGCATTAGACCCCGCGGATATGATTTCCCTTATGGAGCAAAACATCTTAGCTCAAAATAAATTCTTCCCGCTCGACTTGCAAAATTACCCAACTCAAGCGCTACAAGATTCTGCCGAAAAGCTCGTGCTCAAAAACAGTCCGCCGTTTTTCAAAGTTGGGGCGCGAGTTAACGAAAACGACGCGGCAGTTCGCAAAGTTCGCATACCGTTTACCGACGCTTTCCAGAAACCTGTGCCGCATTACGCGATTGCTTACGAAAACCTCGCGAAGATTCCCAAAAGTGAGCTGCAAGTTATTCGCAGCAAAGATATTAACGGACTTTCTAACCTGGCGTTTTTATATCTCGTCCTGCTACTTTTATCGTTTGCCATCAACTTTTGCCAACTCTACGCGCTCAATTTATCCGCGCAAAAAATTATGCACGACATGCGCGTCGAGTTGTTCAAACACATCCAAAAGCTTTCAATGAAGTATTTCAACACTACACCGGCGGGCGTAATTGTTTCACGCGCAACAAACGACATTAATTCCATCGCCGAAATGTTTACATCCGTGCTCGTCGTTTCTTTAAAAGACATCTTCACTTTTGCAGGGGTCACCGTAATTATTTTTGCGCTCAATATAAAGTTATCATTTTTGCTCGTAGCTTTGGTGCCGTTCATCGTAACTTCTACAATTTTCTTCCGCAAAGGTTTGCGAGAGGCTTACCGTTGGTTTCGAAAGGCGCTCGCGCTTGTAAATGCCAAGCTCTCGGAAGATATTTCGGGCGTGAAGATTATCCAAGCGTATGTGCAGGAGTGGCGCGCGCAACAACTTTTTGAAAAAGCGAACGTCGATCTTTACGACGCTTCCATGCGAATGTTGTGGGTCAACTCGGTGTTTCGCCCGTTCGTCTCGATTTTCGAAAACATCGCCTTGGCGCTTATTATATGGTACGGGGGCGGGCAAGTAATCCGCCAGACACTTTCCTTGGGCATGTTGGTGATTTACGTGTCTTACATACGAATGTTTTTTCAGCCCATACTTGCCATCGCCGACAAGTTTAGCATTTTACAAGGCGCCATGGCAGCCGCCGAACGCATCTTTGGGCTTCTCGACACCAACCCGGACATTTCCGAATGCGACGCGCCGTTTGTTCCGAGCGACACGTTTTTGCCCAAAATCGAGTTTAAAAACGTTTGGTTTGCATATAACGATGAAAATTGGGTATTGCGTGATGTTTCCTTCGACGTGGAAGTTGGCAAAAAGCTCGCGATAGTTGGCGCGACCGGCGCGGGAAAGACCACAATCGCCTCGCTAATCACCAGACTTTACGATATACAACGCGGCGAGATATTGGTGGACGGCGTGAACATAAAGCAATGGAAAATAAGCGACTTGCGCAAACGCGTGGGCGTAGTGTTACAGGACGTATTCCTCTTTTCATCGAACATACGCGACAATATTGATTTAGGCGACGAGGATATTTCTTTTGAAACCGTAGTGCGTTCTGCCGAAATCGTTAATGCGAAAGGTTTTATCGACGCGCTACCTTGCAAATTCGACGCGCAAGTTGCCGAACGCGGCGCGACACTTTCCGCAGGTCAGCGTCAACTTTTGTCATTCGCCCGTGCGCTTGCGTTCAACCCCTCGATACTTATTCTCGACGAAGCGACGGCGAACATCGACACCCATACAGAAGTTTTGATTCAGGATGCGATTGACAAGCTCATGTCGCAACGTACATCGATTATAATTGCACATCGCCTATCCACCATCCGCAAGGCAGACAACATCTTAGTGATGCACAAAGGCAAGATTGTCGAGCGCGGCACCCACTCGGAACTCATTGCATGCGGCGGTTATTACGCAAAACTTTACGAGCTTCAGTTCAAATCCCAGTCGCTTTCGCAATAATTCGACAAGTATTTTTGCGCACACAACTCGCGTTTTTTCAAGCGCGAGTTTTTAATTTATGTAAGCGACTTACATTTTTGCGCATGCGACTGTATTTTTAGCAAATTCAACCCACTTGTTTTACTGCTCGATTTGCGTTTTAAAAATTGCCGTTTGCGTTTCGCAAAATGCGTATTTTTCTTTAACAAATACGTAAATATTTTGTCAATTTGCAAAACTTATTTTAACAAAGACGC
>CAYUDB010000097.1:0-9923 GCA_964443405.1 uncultured bacterium
GTTGGGTTGGCACGTCGCGGCGCACGCATATTTCGAGCCATTCATCTTCATAAGACATCGATGAACCGCCCCAACAGATCTCGTTTACAAAAAAAGCATGCACATCGAAACGCACAACAAAACTGCCAGCAAAGGAAATTGTGTCTTGTCCGTCGTCGAGCGAAATGCGGTAATCGATTGTGTCGCCAACTGTTGTATGTGTTGACGGCAAAATAACAGCGCCGTCTGTGCTTGCCGAAAACCCGTAATTCCTTGCTGTGTAAAGTGGAGTGGGCATGCCACGTTTTCGCCATGTGCCCGTGATTTGCAGAGAATCGGGAATATTGTCGAAATCGACTGGGGCAACAAAACCAAAACGTGCATTATCGCTATCTCTCACAATCGCTGGTGCGAAAAATGTATCTGCTGCGGGCATTTGATTTTTGCGATTTGCGTTTTTTGGGGTGCCGCGTTCGGGTGAGTGCAGATCGAAGTTTTCGGAAAGGCAGGCTGAGTGCCACGATTCGGGTAATGTGCCATCACCTGGTGGGTTATTGCGCTCCATCGACCAGAAAATGCCACCCGAAACGCCAAAATATCGTCCCGCAGCGGGCACGCCGAAACCATCGTCGGCTATATCGATAAGTGTTGCCGTTCTATCGAAGCCCGCGTAGAGTTTGTATTGCGAATCGGAGTTGTTGAGCACCAGTGTTGGCGTTACCATATCCGGTGCTACGTTCAGAGCCGATGCAGTTATGTCCATGCGCGATATGAGATAATATCCGCCTGACGGCAACACACCACGGTCGATGCGCACTAAAAGCTCATCGTTGCGGTAAATTGTCCAAGGTGTTGCGGAAAAAAAAATTGGCGACGATGTTAGGTTGCGTAACTCAAGATATTCGTCATATGGGCTTAGCGAAGTGCCTTGCCACATAAGCTCATTTATCACCACATCGCCAAAACTCAAAGCTCGACACAGGCAAAACAAAAGTGTCAGTATCGTGATAATCCGTCTCATTCAACCTTCGCAGTGCAAACTTTCCAACAATTAAACCTCTCAATCTAACCACACAAGCCTTTTGTTAGCGTCCTTGGCAGCGCTTTTGCCGGTAGTACGCCGCCTTGTTTTGCGAGTTTTGCGATAATGGGGAAAAAACCAAAACAAATCAAAGCTCGCTTTTTCGGCAAAAACAATGCGAATTCGATTTTTTGAACAAAAATGAAATCGTTCTGCTGCCACAACAAACACTACGCGGGCACAATTTGCGAATGAACTTGTGCAACTAGCAAAAATGCTTATATTTACAAAATGAGCATGAAAATTGACGGAAAACCTCAGACCGTAACACGTGTCGAAAGCATAGAGTATTTGCCGCAAAAAGTATGGACTGTGCCGAACATACTGACTTTTGCTCGGATTTTGCTTTTGCCTGTTCTTATTTATGCGTTGGCAGTGCGTGTGCGCATGGGATTTTTGCCGGCTATTTGTGTAGGTGTTTTTATGATTGCCACCGACCTTTTGGATGGTGTTTTTGCGCGCAGGCTAAAACAAAGCTCGCGCCTAGGCATGATACTTGACCCAATCTCCGACAAGCTCATAATTGGTGCGCTGGCGGCATATTTTGCTTTCGAGGGGAAAGTACCTATTTGGATTGCGACAATAGTAATTGCACGAGATATAACGATACTAGTTTTTTCAATACCGATGGTAAAACGAGGTCTTCTGCCGGTACCAGTGATTTGGGGTAGGCTCACGCCCTTTGTTTTTGGACTATCTTTTTTGCTGGTGGTAGCGAAATTCGAAACTGCGGCTAGCATTTTGATGATAATTGCGCTTGTGCTGGGTGTTTTTTCGGCTGGCTCATATTACGATAATTACAAAAAAGTGGTTAACGAAAAGCAAATTCACGTTTTTCGGAGCGGGAAATGAGGCAATTTGCAGTGCTTGGCTTGGGGAAATTTGGTCAAAGGGTGGCGCAAACGCTTGCCGAGCTTGAAATGCCAGTTGTTGCCATCGATCACGATGCGAAAAAAATCGAAGCGATAGGTGACATTGTTTCACATGCTGTTCGTGCTGATGCTACCGACAAACGCGCCTTGCTTTCGGCGGGTGTTGGCTCCACCGATGTGGCAGTGATTTCACTTGGCGATGTACTTGAAACATCAGTACTTGCAACGATTTTGGTAAAGGAACTTGGTGTCAAGCACATAATAGTAAAGGGCACAAGTCCCGAGCACGGTAAGGTTCTTGAGCTTGTCGGGGCTACGCAAGTTGTTTATCCCGAAGAGGATATGGCAGAACGTGTGGCACAGAAAATCATCAATGCCAATGTACTCGACCATATTCCGCTTTTGCCGGGTTACAGCATAGTAGAAATCATTGTTCCAGAAGATTTTGACAATAAAACTATATTAGATTTAAATTTACGTAGAGTTTATGGTGTAGAGATATTGGTTATTCGCACCGGTGAGGATATTCGCGTTATCCCATCTGCAATGGACATTGTTCATCATAATGATACGCTAGTTATATTTGGCAAAGATGAAGACATCGATAAATTGCGTGCACAAATTTAATATATCATTTTCATAGAGGCGTCAATTATGTCAATAAAAAAAGTTATTGCTATTTTTTATATTTCCACGGCTATTTTTGCGCAAAATTCCACATGTATGCTAGTAGAAAAATCATTTGTTCCTGTAGTTTTTTTCGAAAAAACATCAAGCGATGTAGGCATGCGTTTTGACGCTATGCTCACCACTATTGCCGCCCGTTTGACCGAAAATCCCGAATTACGTGTCGAAATTCGTGGTTATTATCATCCTGCCGGCGATGATGGCGCAGATGGCGAAATGCTGGCGATGATGCGTGCCAAGGCTGTGCGCGACCGTATCACCAAATTTGCGCCCGAAATATCATCGCGTGTAATAGCACAACCCACTACCGATGCTAAACAGCTCTTTCGTGGGCAACATGGTAGCCTCGATGCTGCGATTCAACGCGAAAATATGCGTGCGGAAATTTCGCTTGTGCCTATAGCACAAAAACATAGCTCAGCTTTTGAGAACGATGTGTATCGCTTAGAACGTGTGCTTTCCGATAATCCGGCAGCACTTTATCTTTGTGCAAAACCACAAGCCAAAGCTTTTTCAAAATTGCCACCTTTTGTAGCCAATAAACTCTTTGCAACACAAATAGATACAGCCATAATAGCCGCAAGTTCTGCCACAGTTTTTAGCAATTTCGAAGTAAACTGCTCAAAATGCGAATTGATCGAAAACAATAAGCAGGTGTTCGATAATTTTGGTTTGCGTGCTCGTCAAAGATTTCCATATTTCGAATATTATGAACCTCAAATAGTTCGCAGCGCAGCGGGCGAAATGAAAAGCTTCGCCACAGGCAAACCAGAAAAATGCACTACCTCAACCGATGCCTCATTTCGTTTTGTGACGGCACACTACATGCTCGATGCTACAAAACCGCCATCTGACATGCCTACTATTATAAAACGGGCGCAGTTGGCGCGTTTCATAATTGCTGTTGTCGAAAAATCTGCGCATAGCGGTAGCATACTTTTCACCGGTCATACCGACAGCCTTGCCGACGATGAGAAAATGAGACAGATGTCACTTTTTTGGGCAGAACTCGAAATGCAAGAATTCCTTACAGCTTGTGCTGCAGAGTTGGGCGAAAAATCTATTGACGATGCGAAGAAATTTTTCGTTTCACATAAGATAAGCATCTCGGCTGAGGGCGCAAAATGTACCCAGCCTGCCGGCAATTTCACCACTCCCGAGGGACGTGTTGGCTCACGGCGCGTGGAGCTTCTTTTCGCTGTTACGGCAAAATAAGCCAAATACATTAATAATCAACATGTTGTGCCTAGGTGCGCAAATTTTTCGCGCATAACGCCGCGTTTGATGATTTACTTTGGCAGTGCAAATAGGTTTTGTAATATTTTGTAGCACAATATGTTAATGTAAAATCACTCATCAAAAAGCCGCCAGTTTTTTCGCACCAGCGGCATTTTTGAGGAAAAGCATGTAATTCAAACGTTTACAAATACTTGCGCAAAAGGCAAGCATCACTGTTTGAGGCGAATTTTCTCGGCAAGGATGTAAAGCACAGCCATGCGCACAGCCACGCCATTTGTGACTTGATCGAGTATGACCTGATCTGCGCCGTCGGCGATTTCGGTGTCGATTTCAACACCGCGGTTCATGGGACCTGGATGCATGATGATGTGATCGGGATCCATGAGCGCCACACGACGGTCGTTTAAACCCCAATAAAGATTGTACTCGCGTAATGATGGAATGTATCCCGCCTTTTGGCGTTCGAGCTGCAAGCGCAAAACGTTGACAACATTTGCACCTGCGAGCGCTTCATCTACGTTTGAAGTGAAATCTACGCCGAAAACTTCGGGATACGGCGGAAGCAAGGTTTTTGGCGCGCAAACTACAACTTTTGCTCCAAGCTTCTTCAAACCCCAAATGTTGCTACGCGCCACTCGGCTATGGCGGATGTCACCAAGTATGACAACCTTGAGCCCGCTGAATGTGGAAAACTTCTCGCGCATTGTGTAAAAATCTAAAAGCGCCTGTGTGGGATGCTCATTTGTGCCGTCGCCAGCATTGATGACTGGCACGCCAGAAACGCGCTCGATATAGTGCGCGCAGCCCACGCTTGTGTGTCGCACGACGATCATATCGACTTTCATGGCGAGAATATTGGCGATTGTATCGCGCAAAGTTTCGCCTTTGGCTATTGCCGAACCCGACGTGGAAAAGTTTATCACATCTGCCGAAAGCCGTTTCTGTGCCAGTTCAAACGAAATTCGAGTGCGCGTTGAAGGCTCATAGAATAGATTTACCACATTTAACCAGCGCAACGTGGGCACTTTTTTTACTTCGCGCTCGAGTATTTGCCGAAATGCTTTCGATTCATCGAGAATGAAAAAAATCTCTTCCGCCGAAAGATCGCGGATGCCAAGAAGGCTTTTGTGCGAGAATGCCATTTTTTCTCCCGTTTTTCGAACTATATAATTTTTCGAATCATTTGCAATTTTGTAAAAATCATCCGCGCTTCACGAGCATAACCGCATCTTGACCATCGGTTTCGCGCGTGAGCACTTGAACATATTCATCGGTGCGCATTTCGATGCTTCTGCCGCAATAATCGGCGGCAATTGGCAGCTCTCTTCCGCCGCGATCGACTAACACGGACAGTTGTATGGACTTAGGTCTGCCGAAGTCGAGAATGACGTCGATAGCAGAGCGAACGGTGCGACCGGTGAAAAGCACATCGTCCACGAGGACAATGCTTTTCCCTGTGGGGCTGAATTGAATTTCGGAACCCATTGGATGTGGGAAATCGAGTGTTTCGCGAAAATCGTCGCGGTACAAAGTGATATCCACGATGCCGAACGGCACGGGTGCACCTTCGATTTCCTCGATTAACGATGCCATGCGTTTGGCAATGTCCACGCCACGTGTGCGAATGCCCACTAATGCCAAGTTCTTTGCGCCCGAATTGCGCTCGAGCATCTCACGAACGATTTTTTCGATGCTACGCGCAACTGCATTTTCGTCCATCAAGCAGTTCGTCATTGGTTCCCCCAGTTTAAATCTTTCAAAATAAGATTATTTATCTGCACCACAAGTTTTTTGTAATCTGTGCGGTGTTTTTGCACCACTTACGTGCCTGAGATGTGTCAATGAGAGTAAACGTAAGGCGCAGTTTTGTTCTGTTTTTCAAAATTCGAGTATGCCGGAAGAAGCTTTTGCCTGCACATTTTCGTCGCCGATTTGTTCAGAATCGCAGAGCAACTGCTGTGGTATTGCTCATCATTTGCGAGTGACAGTTTGAACAGATATGCGACATTTTCAAAAAATTGTGCGAATTTTTGCCAACGCGCTTATGCACATTGGATGTGGGTGTAATCAGTGGCGGTTTGCGCGAACAAAAGCGCACACTGCCTCGGGTGTTGCCGGATGTGGCAAAGATTGTCCACATTTTTCGAAACCGTCAGGGGTGAGTGTGGCAAGTGCGTCGCGTATGGCAAACCAAAGTGCCTCGCCATACAAAAACGGTGGTTCGCCTATAGCTTTGGATTTGCGTAAACCTGCAAATTTCGCCTCATTTTCGATGATGAAAACGCGGAAATTTTCGGGCAAAGCCCGAATACATGGAACTTTGTAAGTGGATAGCGATGTGGCAGTATATTTGCCATCCGAGTTCCATTCGAGCTGCTCGCAAGTGCACCAGCCTGCACCTTGCATAAAAGCACCTTCAACTTGCCCGCGATCGATGGTAACGTTGAGCGATTTTCCTGCCTCGTGGACGATGATTACGTTTTTCATCTGCACATGACCTGTGAGCAAATCAACTTCGGCGCGGACAAAGCACACGCCCCACACAAAATAGAAAAATGGTGTGCCTTGTCCCGATGGACGGTCGAAGGCTATGCCCGGTGTTGCGTAAAACCCGTGTGCGCACAAGTCGATGCGCGACATATATGCCGCATGGACGACATCGGTGAACTGAATTTTAATCATTGGCGCGCGCTCATCAAAAGCGAAGCCGTTTTCGAAGCAAATGAGCGATGGGCTTGGTGATATGGCGCTTTTTTCGGCAATGAGCTTTGCCGCAACAGGTTTTAGGCGCTCAATGATTTTGTGGCAGGCATCAATGACAGCATTACCGTTGAGATCTGCGCCGGTGGAAGCTGCTGTGGGGGAGGTGTTCGCCACGCGTTTGGTGTTAGTTGTTTCGACTTTTATGCTCGAAATTGGTAAACCAAGTTCTGTTGCTGCGGCTTGCGCGATTTTTGTGTTCAAACCTTGTCCCATGTCGATGCCACCGTGCGACACAGATACAGAACCATCAACATAAACGTGCACAAGTGCTGCCGCTTGATTTAGAAATGCAGACGTGAACGAAATGCCAAATTTGATGGGCACGACGCCGATACCCTGTTTTTTATTGTTATGGGCGGAGTTGAACACGCGCACGCTATCGCGCATGTGAGCGTAATCGACTTCCGACTCGGCAATGGAAAGTAGTGCGGCTATTGTGCATTCGGGTACCGGCTGCCCGTATGGTGTGAAATCGCCGCTCTCGTAGAAATTTAGCTTGCGAATTTCTAGCGGGTCTTTGTTCAGATAATCTGCAACTGCGGTAATTGCTTCCTCGATGGCGAAAACGCCTTGTGGTGCGCCAAAACCTCGAAAAGCTGTGTTCGGTGGCAAATTTGTCCGCAGCGCTCTGCCTCGAATTTCCACATGCGGAATGCCGTAGCAGTTTTCGGCGTGGAGCATGGCTCGTTCGAGTATAGCCATTGACAGGTCGGCATATGCTCCACCGTTTGAGCGCAAAAGCACGGAATATGCAGCAATTTTTCCGCGTCCGTCGAAGCCAATTTCGTATTGCGCTTCGAAAGGATGGCGTTTGCCTGTAAAAGCGAGGTCTTCGTCGCGCGAGAGTTTTAGTTCTACAGTTTTTTTTGTAAGCGCGCAACCAAGTGCCGCGATGCAAGCCCAAATTGTTGCTGCGCGTTCTTTTCCGCCGAAGCCGCCACCGAGCCTACGCACATCGACAGTTATGCGATTTTGGTCGATGCCGAGCACTCGCGCGACAATTTCTTGCACTTCGGTGGGTGCTTGCGTCGATGAATAGATTGTCATCTCGTTACCTTCGCCGGGCACTGCGCGCGCGTATTGTGTTTCGAGGTAAACGTGTTCTTGTGCGCCTGTGGATATTTTGCCCGTAACAACGTGTGGGCATCTTGCAAGTTCCGATCTCGCATCGCCTTTGGTGATACGGCGTTCTGGGGCATAAAGCTCGCCTGCACTGTCAGCGGCATCAATGCCGAAAATTGGCACAAGTGGTTCGTAGGAAAGCACAATGAGCTTACACGCCTCTTCTGCAGCGTGGGCGCTAGTGGCTAAAACTGCTGCCACAGGTTGCCCAACATATGTAACTTCATGCTCGGGAAAGAGTGGCTCATCTAAAAATGCATGACCTATTTGGTTTTCGCCGAGAATATCGGTGGCGGTGAAGATTTTTACAACACCTTCAATTGCTTCGGCAGCAGCTGTAGATATGCCAAGTATTGCCGCATGTGCCACAGGGCTATGAAACACTTTGCAGTATAACATATCCTTTTGAACGGGGATATCTGCCGCAAAAAGTGCTGTGCCGCAGCTTAGCGCTCGTGCGTGGATGTTCTCGATGTCTTCGCTATTTTTCATTTTTCCTCCAATGTTCGGTTTAATCATGCCGCCATTGCCAAAAGTGAGTGCGCGAAAAAAATATGCAAACTCAGCGCAAGATATTTTGTTGAGCGAAAATAGAGGTGAAGTGCAAGCGAATGTGATTTTTCACAAGAGTGCGGCGAAATTCTGCCGACCCACGCACATCGGAAATAGGGGATACTTCGTTTGCGACAATTTCGGCGAGCACATCGGCGAACTCGTAAGTGAAATTTTTATTTGCTGCAAAAGCGCAGCATTCTGTAGCGAAGACCGGAATCGGTGCAACTCCGCCAAAAACAAGGCGCATCTGTGCGATTTTGCCATTTTCAATGCGAACAGTGCATGCCGAGTTCACTGTGGCAATGTCGAGGGCTTCGCGTTTTGCCGATTTTTCAAAGCTTGCGAGCCAATTTTGCATTGTCAGTGGAATTTCGATGGCGGTTATAAGCTCACCGCATTCGAGGAGTGTTTTTTTGTATGCGCAGCAGAAATTTGTGAGGGCAACAGTGCGTTTACGAACTGCGAAACCACCTTCGCGCTGCTCTACAACGGCGCCTTCGGGCAAAATTTCATTGGAGAAAAACTTGCGCTCCAATATCAAACGTGCATCAAGTGCCATGAGCAAAACAAACGAATCGGCAATTGGTGAGGCATTGGCGATATTGCCCGCTAGTGTTGCTACATTGCGCACTTGCTTTGAAGCCATTTTAGCAAGCGCTTGCGGCACAATGGGAAACAGAGCGGCTACTTTTTGGTTTTCGATAACTTGCGTAATTGTGGTTCCGCTTCCAATCCGCAACACTTGTTCGTCGATGTCAATTTTTTTCAAACGCGGTATGTGTGATATGTCCACAAGCGAGGTGAAATTTGCGCCGCGCACGTTGATGCTCACGAAAATATCGGTGCCACCTGCAAAGATTGTGGAATTTTCGCAATCGGGAGCGCTAAGAATTTCGAAAAGCTCGGCTTCATTTTCGGGTGCGAAAAATTTTTTGACCTTGCGCATTTTCTGTTCACCGACCACAATGCGCGGTTTAATCGAAAATTTTGCCATTTGCGCGTGGATTTTTTCGAAATAGGACGGCACGAAATTTTTCTCCCAAAAGCTTTCTACTTCGGCGGCGGCATCGGCAATGGCTTTGTAACCAGTGCAACGGCAGATATTTCCCTCGAGTGCTGATAGTAATTGCTCGTGCGATGGGTGTGGGTTTTCTAAAAACAGGCAAAACAGCGACATTTCGATGCCGGGTGTGCAGAAACCGCATTGTATGGCGCCATTGTTGACCATGGCATCTTGCACAGGGTGCAGAGTATTGTCCTCTGCAAGCCCTTCAACGGTAACGATATGTGCACCGTGCATGCGTAGTGCCGAAAATAAGCAAGAGTTTATGGCGCAATATCTTACGCCGGTTTCATAAATTTGCCCTACAGCAATGGTGCAAGCACCGCAGTCACCTTCGCGGCAGCCTTCTTTGGTTCCGGTAAGCCCAAATTTCTCGCGCAAAACATCGAGTGCGAGTTCATCTGGTGCCACTGTGCACGTTACTAAATTGCGATTTAGGAAAAATGAGATGCGGAAAAATATGTCTCCAGTTGCCATAGAAACCTCGCGGTTGTTTGCAACAATTTACAACATCGCTGCTCTGAGCCAAAACGTTTTATGAAAAAAACAAAAATCTCCGCAT
>CAYUDB010000098.1:0-9854 GCA_964443405.1 uncultured bacterium
CATTTTGTTTTACGCGATCTGGGAGAAATTTTTCGCCCAGTACAAAACGTACCGCCTCAAGCAAAAGCGATTTGCCAGAGCCTGTTTCGCCGGTTATCACGTTGAAACCCTCGTGGAAATTTAGCGAAACCTCATCGAAGATGATGAAATTTTTTATGTGAAGTTCGCGCAGCATCTTGAAATCTGTTTGATTGTGCGATAGTTTTCGCACGGATGTTCGTCAATATTTTGCATAAAAGCACCTTTTCTTGTGTTTGGCAAGCATTTTGTTGACATCAACCGCTAACTCGCCACCTTGGCTAATCTGTGCTAAATAAAAAACTGGCAATGGATAATAGTTTTGAAGCAAACGACAATTGAAGTACATTTTGAGATGAACGCGATAAAAGCCTTGCGTATTTTGACTTTTTGACAAAATTATCTTTTTATAAAAGAGGAGAGAAAGGTGAGAATACTCGTAATAGGCGAAGGCGCGCGCGAACATGCAATTGCTTGGAAAATAGCGCAAAGCACTTACTCCGACGACATTTACATAGCACCAGGAAATTCGGGCACCGAAAAACACGGCAAAAATGTCTCCATGGCTCAAGAAGACCTGAGAGCATTGGCGAGCTTTGCCGAACAGAATTCCATCGACTTGACCATTGTAGGACCAGAGGTTCCGCTTGCTTCGGGCATCGCCGATTCGTTTGCCAAACGTGGGTTACGTGTTTTTGGACCTTCGCAAAAAGCTGCCCAAATCGAATCGTCAAAGGTTTTTGCCAAGCAGTTTATGCAAAGGCTCAATATTCCTACCGCGCCATTTTTGATATTTGACGACCCCGAAAAGGCAATCAAGTTCATTGAGACGCAAAGTTTCCCTATTGTCATCAAAACTGATGGACTTGCAGGTGGTAAGGGTGCCATAGTTGCTGCCAACCTCGAGGAGGCAAAAGAAGCCATAGTTCACATGATGATAGAACGTACTTGGGGTGACGCGGGAAAAAATGTTGTTGTGGAACAATTTTTACCCGGCATTGAAGTTTCGGTTTTGGCAATGACCGATGGCGAAAATGCTGTGCTAATGCTTCCTGCACAAGACTACAAAAGAGCTTACGAAGGTAACCAAGGACCAAATACAGGCGGTATGGGTGCTATTGCACCACATCCAAAATTCGATGCGGAGCTTAAAAAACTGGCTTTCGATGAGGTCATCATGCCGACTATCGAAGGGCTAAATAACATGGGTATGCCATTTAAAGGCATACTTTACGCCGGTTTGATGCTAACTCGTACCGGTCCAAAAGTTCTGGAGTTCAACTGCCGTTTTGGAGACCCCGAAACATCGGCTATTCTGCCACTTTTAAAAAGCGATCTACTCGAAATGATACTTTTTGCGCTTGAAGGACGCATACTTGAAGCAGATGTTGAATGGCACGATAAAAAGGCTGTATGTGTTGTCATGGCATCGGGCGGTTACCCACGACGTTACAAGAAAGGATATCCTATCACAGGTCTCACCGAACTCGATAAAATAACCGGTGTGGACACCCACATTTTCCATGCGGGCACATCTGGTAGGGGAGAGAACATACTTACAAACGGTGGTCGTGTTCTCAATGTAGTTGGTTTAGCCGATTCCTTCACAGATGCTTCACAAAAGGCATATTCGCTTGTGCGTCGCATCGAATTCGAAAAATCCTTCTACCGAACTGACATAGCTTTGGAGTATAAATAAATGATAGACTTATGGCTCACAAAGTTTCTGCGCAAGTTATTCGGCGAAAGAAAAGATATACCTATTTCGCACGTAGTTGTGCACGAACCTTTTAACTGGGCACTTGCAGGAGTTTCATCGTTTATAGGTTTTTTGACGGGCATAATAGTTCCTGGGGTGATATTGTTTTTTGTATATGTGCTTTATTTGCCCGAATTGCCAAACCCTGAATCGCTTGAAGAATTTCAACCGACTATTGTAAGCAAAATGTTCAGCGCCGACGGTGAACTGCTTGCCGAGTTTGCTTCAGAGCGTCGAATATGGGTGTCTATTGATGACGTTTCGCAATGGTTTATCAAAGCGCTGCTTGTAACTGAAGATCGCAGATTTTTCAAGCATTGGGGCATTGACCCGCTGCGTATAGCCGGTGCTATGGTCGCGAATATCCGAAGTGGACGCATTGCCCAAGGCGGCTCCACAATAACTCAACAACTTGCCCGAACACTATATCTCTCCCAACAAAAAGTGCTTGCACGCAAAATAAAAGAAGCACTCACATCAATTCGTCTCGAAGCAAAATATTCGAAATCGGAGATTTTAGAGCTTTACATGAACCAGGTTTTTATGGGCAGAGGTGCGTATGGTGTTCAAAGTGCTGCCAACATAAATTTCGACAAGGAAGCCGACAAACTGGGACCAACCGAAGCCGCAACTATTGTCGCCATGTTGCCTGCCCCATCTTATTATTCTCGCAACCTCGACAAAACCATACTCCGTCGCAACATGATACTCAAACTTATGGCACAGAGCAATTTCATGCCTCACCTCGATGCGGTAAATGAGCAAACCATTGATTCGTTATGCAAAATCGATTTTGCATTTCGCGATCGTGAGCGCGGACAAGGCTGGAAAGCGCCATATTTCGTCGATTTTGTGCGCCAAAAGCTAGCCGAAAAATACGGTGAAGACTGGCTTTATACACAAGGCGTGAGCGTTTACACCACACTCGATTACGATTTGAACAAAGCAGTGGAAGAAACTCTTTACATACGGCTGCGCCAAATTCAACGCTCGATGGAAGTTACACATTACAAAGACGACCCACAGTACACAGAACTTGTAACCGATACAGCCACAGGTGAAACCACGCGTGTTTGGAAGCAAGTGCAGGGTGGTGTTATGGCTCTCGAAAACGAAACGGGCAGAATTATTGTAATGGTTGGCGGAAAAAACTTTCAGAACAATCAATTCAACCGCGTAACTCAAGCCATTCGTCAACCCGGCTCCGCATTCAAGCCATTTGTTTATACGGCGGCAATCGATAACGGTTGGCAACCCACCGATAAAATCGACGATTCACCCGGTGTATGGCCTATAGCTGGTGGCAAGCTTTGGCGACCAAAAAATTATGATGATACTTACATGGGCAAAATCACATTGCGCGAATCCCTTCAGAGATCCCGTAACCTTTCTACAATTCGCCTCACCGAAATGGTAGGACCCGCCAATGTTATAAAATACGCACAATCTTTGGGCATAACTGCTTCGTTAGATCCTGTGCTGTCTGTTTCTATGGGTTCGTCGGGCGTGAGAATTTGGGATATGGTTATAGCCTATTCTGTGTTTCCAAATCAGGGAGTTAAAGTTAAACCGGTTTTCATCGATAAGATTATCGATCGCAATGGTACCATACTCGACGAATGGAAAACCGAAAAAAGTGAGGTACTTTCCAAAGGTACTGCCTATATAATGACCAGTATGATGCAGAGCGTTGTTGACCACGGCACAGGTTATGGTGCACGGCTTTACGGTTTTCTACATCCTGCTGCCGGAAAAACTGGCACAACAAACGATTATGTCGATGCTTCTTTTTATGGTTTTACTCGAAAACTTACTGCTGGTGTGAGCATAGGTTACAACGACATGACATCTCTTGGCGATGGTATGACTGGTTCACGTGCTGCGCTGCCCATATGGACGAAACTCATGTTGCATTATTACCCAAAAGGTCCAACCGCTGCAGACAGCTTTGAAGTGCCATATTCCGAAGTTGTTTTGCTCGATGTGTGTTTCGATTCGGGCAAACTTGCAACAGGACGTTGTCCACGAGTTGTGCACGATGTTTTTCTGCGCAAGAACATGGTTCCTGAGGAGCATTGTCCACTTTCGCATTCGGGTTATTCGCCGTCATATTATGGCGACCAGCCTGTAGATGGTTCATCACCTACTTCAGAACCTGTGCCGCCTGCAAACATCGACCAAATTGACGAAGCAACTCCCAAAGGTGGGCTGTAAGTATTATGCCGTCCAAATAAGCGCTAACACCTTGGATTTGAGCACAAAACCATTATAGATGCCGAATTCGTTTCAATGCCGACAAGGCAATTTGCAACGAAATGTGAAGTAAATCGAATGCTGATATTGTTTGTGCAAACAAAGTGAATTGTTGCATTGAGTTTGAAGAAAGAGCTTTAGCGGAGCATTCTTGATTGTAATTGAGTAATTGTTTGAAACAATTAGCAAAGAATCTGAAAAGGTTGGCACAATTATGATAAACTTGCTTGAAAAAAGTTTTTTTCGAATGCGCGGATCTTTTGTGGCAATCGCAGTGCTTGTAGTATTCTTTTGCCTGCAAAAAGCGCATGCAAACAAGATATCTGAATGGGACAAAACACTTTACGATCAGATTCACCATGGCTGGAAATGTGATTTTGGCGATGTAGTATTTCCTGTAATATCCGATTTGGGTGGCGGTGAAGTTTATCTTAGCGTGAACTTGGGCATGGCTGTTTTCGGCACAGATGAGCATCGCGAGGGCGCGAAACTTGCTACAACTGCTCTCGCTGCGGGTATGCTTTCGGCGCTTGCGCTAAAATGCGCAATAGGTCGCGAGCGACCTCCTGGGTTTGAACGCCCACGTTACGATTCGTCGTTTCCATCGGGTCATACAACTGCTGCTTTTGCAATGGCTTATGTCTATGGCGACCAATATCCGAAGCTGAGAATACCACTTTATATTGCCGCCGCATCTGTTGGAATTTCACGCATTTACGTGGGTGAGCATTATCCTTCAGATGTTCTTGCGGGTGCTGTGCTTGGAACTTTGGCTGGCTTAGTCGTTGCCGAAAACAAATCTTTTGTGCTTTCGATAGGTTTTTGAACGTTATGGCAAAGAAAAATCGGGGTTCGCTATGTTGCGCAAAGCATTTTTTGGACTAATAGTCTTGGTATCGATTGTTTCTGCCGAGCGTTTCGTTCACTCTACCGAGAAAGTTTCACTGCGTGTGGACGACAACTATCCGGCAGGTTTTGTAGAATTTCGTCTTAATACCTACGGTTTTGCCGATCTTCTATGGCGCAGTTTTCTTGCTATAGAAGTGCCGAGTGGTGCCGGACGTGCGCTTTACCACGGCATTGCCGCAGATGCGGGAGATCTTTTTGCCACCACATTTATGCGCGCCGATTCGCTTGTCATTTTTGAAGAACTCGACATCGATACTCAGATTACGATTGATAGCATTTTGTCGCCCACAGACACCATTTACGATACGCTCATCGACACAACGGTTATTTCGCGCGAATCTTATTGTTCATTTCGTTCAAACGACAACCGCATCGAATTGAAGCAAAAAGTATTCTCGGGCAACGATTTCGAACCATTTATCGAAGTGACCTGGATTATCTCAAACATATCCACAAGTGGCAATATCGATGGTGCAAAGTGTGCATTTCACTTTGACGGCGATGTGCCTGATGGTGGTTGGGATGACGATTTTGCGCTTGGTCTTTCGGATATTCTCGCGGCTTGTCAGAAAGAGAGTTCAACTGGCAATGTTGTTGCTGGATTTGCTTGGCTCAGCGGTGGCTACAACCATCGGCTTTACAACACCGAGAATTATTTCGATAATGTCGCCACGCGCGATGCGCTATTCTCACTTGTCGATGGCAATTTTTGGACTGGTAGCGAGCATTGTCCCGACAGCATCGATTGCCCGGTTTGGGTCAACAGCCTTTATGGTGATATCGGCATAGGAATTTTGTTTGACCTGCCATCCTTAGCACCTTCGAACGCGGAGACTTTGCGTTTTATGCTCATAGCCGCCGATAGCTTCGCTTTATTCGAATCTGTTGCCCGTCTTTTCGGTCTTTCAGAAATATGCGAAAAACCCGAGTTTCTTCCAAAGCACACGAGTATTCTTGCTGTGCCAAACCCGTTTAACAGCACTTGTGTTTTGCACGTGAAAGACTGCGCATTTGTAGATATCTTCGATATCACCGGTAAATGCATTGTTCAATTACCAGTAACTGCCTCGCATGCAACTTTCTACGCCGATGATTTGCCTTCGGGTATCTATTTTGCTCGTCCACGTGCTGCAAAAGCCACAACTACAAAGCTTTTTCTATTACGATAATTTACAAAAAGTTACAGAAATCTATCTATAGTCATCTTTTGTAAAAAAAGAAAAAGGCATGTCATGGTTTCTGCGTAACTATCACGCAAAATGCCAAGCCTTTAAGCGACAAAATTTTCGCATAAAAACGCACGTGAGGATGTGAAAACTGTTGCGAAAAAAAAAAAGCTACATTTATTCAGATACTTACACGAAAGCAACCGGCATAAAGTGCCCGCAAGGAGGCGAAAATGATTGCGCGCTATTCCAATTCCAACATGGTTAAAATTTTCGGCGAAGATTACAAGTTCAAAAAGTGGTTGCAGGTGGAGCTTGCTGTTTGTGAGGCTCAAGCCGAGCTTGGCAATATGCCGCAAGAAGCTTACGACGAAATAAAGAAAAAAGCTACAGTCAAAATAACTGAGCTGAGAAAAGCCGAAGAGAAATCACGGCACGAAGTTGTGGCTTTCCTCAACGTATTGCAAGACGCAGTGGGCGAAGAAACCGCTCGCTGGATTCACTTTGGACTTACGTCATCCGATATCATGGATACAGCTTTGGCTTTGATTCTCAAAGATGCTGCGGTCATAATCGACGCGCATTTTGAAGAGCTTATGAGCGCAATCAAAACAATCGCCACCAAGCACCGTTACACACCCATCATGGGCAGAACTCACGGCGTGCATGCAGAACCGACAAGCTTTGGTCTCAAACTTGCCGCGTGGTACGACGAGCTTAACCGTGATCGCACACGTTTTCTCACTGCAATGGAGCAGGCTTGTGTGGGAAAAATCTCTGGTGCTGTCGGCAATTTTGCCAATATAGATCCCGAAGTAGAGGAAATCGCATTGCGCAAACTCGACATTAAAGCCGAACCTTGCGCAAGCCAAATTGTTCATCGTGATCGCCACGCCGAAATGATATGCGCTATGGCTATAACGGCAAACTCACTTGCAAAATTCGCCACCGAAATTCGAAACTTACAGCGCACCGAAGTTGGCGAAGTAGAAGAACCTTTTGGTGCTTCACAACAGGGTTCTTCGGCTATGCCTCACAAGAAAAATCCCATACAGTGTGAACAGATATGCGGTCTTGCGCGACTTTTTAACGGATATGCGGTTACTGCATTTGAAAACATTGTGCTTTGGCATGAACGCGACATATCCCATTCTTCGGCAGAACGCGTTATTGTTGCGGATGCCTTTACTTTGTTGGAATATATGCTTGCAAAAATGACAAACATCATCAACGGCATGGCTGTACACGCCGACAAAATGAAAGAAAACATAGAACTTACACACGGGCTTATTTTCAGCCAACGTCTATTACTCAAGCTTATCCGCGCAGGCGTGCCACGCCAGAAGGCTCACACGATGATACAGGGAAAGATCATGTCTTCATCGCGCAAACAAGAGGATTTTCTCAGCCAAGTTGTTCGCGATGGCGAAATTCGCAGGTATTTATCGCTCGAGGAGATACAGGCATTGTTCGACCTCGATGTCTATATACGTTACGTAGATTACATATTCAAACGTGTTTTCCCCAAGAAAAAACCAGCAGCAACTGCTAAATAAATTCTGCATAACTATAAAAAAACCTTCTCGAAGAGAAGGTTTTTTTATAGTGCTTGGTCGGTAATTCGTTAAAAAACCACGATTAGTGCTTGGGGTTTGTATAAAATAGTTTTCCAAGCCACTAGAAAGTGAGTATAAGCTGCCCCTCAAAACCTTCGAAAGGCTGTTCGAACCTGCAAACACCACCCGAGCAGATGAATCCACCCGGCTTTTTGCCGTAACCAAGGCGAATTTTTGCATGGTCGATAACATCGATATCTGCAAATCCGCGCAAGAAATCGTCATCTTCGATGCGACCGGCTTCCAAGCCTATTGCAGCAGCACCACCGTATGACACTGTGGCAACACTGAATATGTTTGTAAAATCTTCGGTTTTCTGATATTCAACGCTCAAGTTGTAGTTGTAAAGTGACCAATCGGGGCTCCACGTTATATCGACGATGGGGGTTATGGTGTTGTCCTCGACATTTTTTTGATAATCGCCTGCAAGTTTCAAAACAAACGTTTCATCTTCATTGTGATATTCGGATGAAAGCCAAAACTGGTCGAATTTGCGAGTGTCATCGTTTGTTTGGGCATGGCAGTAAAATGCTTCGAATTTGAATTGTCCTGGGTTGCTTAGGGCATTTATCGAAAACCCTGTTTCATCTGAGGCGTCGAGTTGACGTATGTGCAAACCCGGTAAGGTATATGTTGGCTCCATTATGAGCGATGGGGGATTGTTGTATTGTCTGTTCGATGTGCGGATAATAAAATTGTCGTAATATTTATATTCGCCTGTGAGTGAGATGAAATCCAAAAGCACCGAAGCGGAAGCGAAAATTCCTGTGCCTTCATCTCCGGCAGTTATGACCGATTTTTTTGCATATTCGCCATATGCCGAAAAGTGTTCGAAGTCGGTTGCTGCAGATGCACTCCATGCCTCCTGTGAGAGCGAAATCTGTGGATCGACAAGCATGTAATTGCCGCCAAGCCGCAGCCATTCGTATTTGAAAGTTGGTGAGAAGCCTCGCACTATGCTATTGTCGTCCCAACGAGCTATGCCGTTGAAACCCGTGAGCTCGAGATAATCTGAAGATAAAGCGAATTTTGCACCGTCAACGTGATGATCGATTTGCAAGTCTTGTCGTTCATAGAGATCGAGGACAAGACCTTGTCCTTGCGTGTGAGTGAAGCTTCCAGCGCGCATTTGCACAGAGTTTGTGTAAAAATCGAAATAATACTGGAACATGTCGGCAAAGGTCGTATCGGAACTTGTGGCAAAGTCGAATCGCGAAGGTTCGCGTGCCCAGTAAAGTCCGCCAACGGCGAAATTATCCCAAGAGAATTCCATCGTGGTGCGGTTTTCGAAATGAGAGTGCCCTTCCTTTGCGCCGCGAAATTCTAATGCATTACGCGCGTTTATCGATTGAGCAAAAAGCGTTGTCGCCGCAACAATCGTCATAATCGCTGCAAAAAATCTTCTCATTTACGTTCTCCTTCTGTGTTTAGCTCAAAAAATAGCTTTTGAAATTGGGCGCAAGTTTTTTTGTATATGCAGTTTTGCGCAAAACGTGTTCCGCATCGTGAGAGCAGGTGCAAAAATAAATCAAAAAAATCATGGTTAAAAAAAGATTGTGCATTTGAAAATATTTTGCGAAAGAATCAGGAAATTGCTCGCAGAAAACTTTAAAGAAACCTTATAAAAAGTTTGCATTTTTCGCATTGTGATATTTATTTCGGCACTAAAGGTAAAAAGCGCGGGTGAATTTGGAAAAATTTTCGGTGGGCAAATTTTTCACCGAGCACAGGCAATCGCTCGAACTGATCCTTGTTGCCGGTGAAAACGGGCTTGAGAAAATTCTTGAGAGCAGAGACGTCCAGCGACCGAGTATGGCACTGATGGGCTGGCTTTCGGGTTTCGCACATCAACGTGTGCAAATTCTAGGTCGCACCGAAATGTCCTATTTGCAAAATCTCGGCCGCGAAGCACTTACCAATGTGCTCGAAAAAATATTCGCTTTTGATGTGCCGTGTGTTATTGTGAGTAAAGGAATTGTTATTCCACCTACAATGATACAACTTGCCGATAAAACAGCAACTCCTGTTTTTTCGAGCAAACTCGCTACTGTCGATGTTATAAGCAAGCTCGCGAACATACTCGATGATGTTTTTGCACCGAAAATTTACCTGCACGGCACCATGATGGACGTC
>CAYUDB010000099.1:0-9788 GCA_964443405.1 uncultured bacterium
CGCAGAATTAGGAAACCTATCCATGCGCCTTGCAAATGACGAAATCTTTGTTCAAAAGCTCGATGCAGCGACAGAACAGATTTCGCAAAGCATACTTGCAGGCGGCAAATTAATTATCGCGGGTAATGGCGGTAGCGCTGCGGATGCAGATCACTTTGCCGGAGAGCTTGTTGGCAGATTTTTGAACCACGGACGCCGCAGCCTTCCTGCAATTTCGCTCTCGACGAACGGTGCTACGTTCAGTGCCATCGGCAACGATTTTGGTTACGATAAAACTTTCTTGCGCCAACTCGAAGGACTTGGCAAATGCGGTGATGTTTTTTTTGCAATATCCACAAGTGGCAATTCACCAAACATTCTCGAAGCACTAAGATTTGCACGCAATAATGGCATATACACAATAGCCCTGCTAGGTAAAACCGGTGGCGAAGCTAAAAATCTCTGTGATATCGCCATAATTGTCTCACATGACTGTACACCTCGAGTTCAGGAAATACATATCGCAGTTATTCACGCACTCTGTGAACGCCTTGATTCTCTGTAATTTATCAGAATTTATGACAAAAAGGCGGCATAAGCCGCCTTTTTGTTGAAACCAATTTTCCGATAATATCATTGACAAATAGAATCGAGTGCCTGCTGCAAATCACTTGTGAGGTCGTCAATATCCTCTATGCCAACGGAAAGACGCACAAAACCCGGAACTATACCAACTTTGGCACGTTCTTCTGGAGTAAGTGGTGCATGTGAGGTGTTGAATGGCATTTCGATAAGTGATTCTACTCCACCAAGCGATGTTGCTGCCACGAAATAGTTGAGATTATCGATGAATTTCAAACCCGCCGCATCGCCACCTTTAACTATAAATGATATCATGCCGCCGAAGCTTTCAAGGTATTTTTTCGCAGCACCAAAACTCGCGTCGGTTTCGATACCAGGATAAATTACCTTTTCTACAGCTTTATGTTGTGCCAAAAAGCGAGCGACTTTAGCAGCGTTTTCGCAATGTGCTTTCATGCGAAGAGGAAGTGTTTTCATTCCACGCTCGACCAAAAACGCTGCAAATGGATCAGCTGTTGCACCAAGTGAAACAGTTGCACTCCAAACACGCTTCATGACAGTATCGGAACCAGCGGCAAAACCACCAACACAATCAGAATGACCGCCCAAATACTTTGTACTCGATTCAATTACAATATCCGCACCATGTTCCAATGGACGAAACAGCACCGGCGATGCAAAAGTATTATCAATTACAAGCAAAATATTATTCTCACGCGCAACTTTCGCAAGCGCATCAAAACTTGGAATCTTCAACATAGGGTTTGTGATAGTTTCAAAATAAAGCATTTTCGTGTTTGGCTTTACTGCTGCTTTAATTGTCTCATAATCAACAGGATCGATGTTTATTATTTCGATACCCAATCGCGAAAGTTCGCGGTTGATAAGTGAAACCGTGCCACCATATATGTCGAGAGATGTCACCAAAGAATCGCCTGCCGATAAAAACGAAAGCAACACAGCACTAATTGCACCCAAACCCGAAGTATAGAGTTCGGCACGTTCGGCATTGTGAAGTGCCGCAAATTTTTCGGCAGCATTACGGCATGTAGGGTTGCCAAGACGAGTATAGAGGTTCACACTACGAGTTTCACCGGCAACGATATGCGAATATTCATGTTCCCCAAGGTGAAAATTAGATGTTTGGAAAATCGGAAATACCACCGGTGCGCCTGCGATTTTGTGCTGGCGACAATGATTCCCGTGAATTGCTTTGGTTGAAATCTTCATTCTATCCTCTTTGGTTTGTTTATTTGCATGAAAATCGCTATTTCTCGTGTGGCAAGGAAATTTCTCACTTTCGACATGAATTTGGAAAATTTGACATACAAGGTTGGTATGGCATAATATGCCGAAATAATGTTTTGAAACTCTGTGAGTTAAACTGCATGCTCATGCATGTAATTTATTGCAAAACAATATGTTACCTATTTTTGCACGAAAAACACCAAAATTATTGGTAATTTAGCTTTTAATACTACTTATACGCTGTGAAATCTTGTTTCATTGCGTATATTTTTTTTCTTACCTAAATATTTATCTTGACTATTCTCCGCAATCATCTAAACTATTGTCAAACACAACGAACGGGCATTTGTTTTGGTAGATAATATGAGCTTTGAAGGCGACATTTTCGCAAAATTTGTGCAAGCACTTCGCGAGGGCTTGCCCTTGAACAAAAAACAGATGAAAACCGTTCTCGACGAACTTTGGGAACTTGATCCCGAGCTTTTTGAGGCTGCGGGCTATGGTCCTTATGACGACGAAGAATAAACGTAAGCATTTCTCAGCCGTCATCAAATGCTTGCGAAGCTTGTTGGAAAAGCGGTATTTACAGAAAAACCTGTTGTAAAATGTTGTTGTTCATTGTCCGTATTATTGAACCGATCGTTATTTCAAAAGTTTGAAAGCACTCTCATCACACCAAGGAGTAAAAATGGCAAAGAAGGCTCCAGCCGCGCCGAAAAAGCAGGCAACCCCAGCTCCCCAAAAGAGCACGCCCGTAAAAAAAGGCAAATAACCGCTCTGTTTTAGCCCGGTGCAAGCCGGGCTTTTTTATGTGAAAAAACCCGCGACATTCGCCGCGGGTAAGCTCCAAAGATAATCACAGCAAGCGCACAAGGCAGGCGTGATTTCCTTGTGGAAGGTTAATCTTCTTCGAGAATTTTGACATCGCCTTCGGCGGCATTTTTGCGCACCGATTCGATGGCATCAAGGCAGCCTTGCTTGCGCTCATATCCTTCGCCCGATGAAGCAATGTTATTGCCGTTCGAGGCGACCAGTCTCCATCTCCACTCGCCTTTTTTATCTTTGTAAACTTCAAATTTTCCAGCCATCAAACACCTCCTTGTATAAGTTATTTCTATAAAAATAAACTTTTAAAAGAAAAAATCAAGCTTTTAAAAGCGTTTCTACCACAAAGATTTCGCAACTGGTAAAAGATTGTGAGTGAATGAATTAGCCGTTTTAATTTTTTTTCGGCAAAAAAAAACTTTGCACACTCGCAACCGTGCATATAGTTGACAGTTTAACCTTTGCAGGACAGCGCAAATGTCGAAAAAATTTGAACTTCATGCCCCGTTTGTTCCAACTGGTGACCAACCTCAGGCAATAGAAAAACTTATAGCTTCCATACAGAATCACAATAAATATCAAGTACTTATGGGAGTTACGGGATCTGGAAAAACATTTACAGTGGCAAGCGTTATCGAAAAGTTGCAGATGCCCACTTTGGTGATATCACACAATAAAACACTTGCTGCGCAATTGTTTGGCGAATTCAAGCAGTTCTTTCCAAATAATGCTGTCGAATACTTTGTATCCTATTACGACTATTATCAACCGGAAGCTTATGTGCCAGTTACCGATACTTACATTGAGAAAGATGCAGACATCAACGAGGACATCGATCGTTTGCGCTTACGAGCAACAACAGCAATACTCTCGCGACGAGATGTCGTTGTCGTATCATCGGTAAGCTGCATTTTCGGTTTAGGCTCACCTTCAGACTTCAAAGATCTCACTGTGTATATAGCTGTAAATAACGGTCCCACAAGAGGTTCACTTTTGCGTCGCCTAGTAGATATTCAATATGTGCGCGAACCTATCGATTTCGCACGCGGCGCATTCCGCGCAAGAGGTGATGTTGTCGAAATATACCCAGCTTACGAAGATAGAATAATTCGCGTGGAGTATTGGGACGAGAAACCAGAGCGCATAACAGCCATAAATCCCATAACCGGCGAACTACTAGAAACTTTCGAGGAAATCTGGATTTTCCCTGCTCGCCATTTTGTTACTTCTATGGAAAACCTCAAACGTGCTACGACTGTCATAAAAAACGAGCTTGACGAGAGATTAGAGGATTTGCGCGCAAACGGCAAGCTGCTCGAAGCACAACGTCTTGAGCAGCGAGCAAATTACGACATTGAATTGATGTTGGAAATTGGCTACTGTCCAGGCATCGAGAATTACTCACGGCACTTGGCAAACAGAGAACCAGGTAGTCGCCCCGCATGCCTACTCGATTATTTTCAAGGCGATTTTCTTGTCGTTGTCGATGAATCGCACGTAACTTTACCTCAAGTTCGTGGCATGTCACACGGAGATAGGCAGCGAAAAAACACTTTGGTCGAATACGGTTTTCGTTTGCCCTCTGCATTGGATAATCGCCCACTTTTTTTCGATGAATTCATGACAATGATACCTCAACAGCTTTACGTCTCGGCAACTCCAGGTGATTACGAAATGGAACTTACGCACGGCGAAGTTGTGGAACAGCTCATTCGCCCTACTGGCTTAGTGGATCCTATGCTAGAGGTGCGCCCTACGCGTGGACAGGTGGAAAATCTATGGGGCGAAATCAAAAAACGAATTAGCATTGGTGAAAGAGTTTTGGTCACAACACTCACAAAACGCATGGCAGAAGATCTTTCCGAGTATTTTCAGTCGCTCAATGCGAAATCAAAGTATCTTCATTCCGACGTTGACGCCATAGAACGCGTGGAAATACTTCGAGATTTGCGCTTAGGCAACATAGAAGTTCTCGTGGGTGTAAACCTACTGCGCGAGGGTTTAGACTTACCTGAAGTTTCACTTGTAGCGATAATGGATGCAGATAAACAAGGTTTTCTGCGATCTTACAGATCTCTGATTCAAATCGCCGGTAGAGCCGCTCGCCATATTGCTGGCACAGTATTACTCTACGCCGACACAATGACCGAAGCCATGGCAAAAACCATTAGTGAAACAAATAGAAGACGCACAATGCAAATGCAATACAATGAAGATCATGGCATAGTGCCCAAATCAATTAAAAAATCGGTGCAAGACATAATGCTCGCCACAGCAGTCGCCGACAGCAGAGAAGTTTCGGGTGAACCGATTCCCGAAATTCCTGAATATATGTCAGACCTTCCTACAGAAGGCAAAATAGATGAGATGATGCGACTTATGAAAAATGCAGCAAAAGAATTAAATTTCGAATACGCTGCATTTTTGCGCGACCAAATCAAAGATTTGCAAAAGCAACTCGCATCTCCCACCGATGCTTTGAGCAAAAAGAAAACTCGACAGGCACCATTTAAAAAAATGCGTAACCTTGGCAAAATCAAATAATTCTGTCACATTTTTGCAGAAACCATATTCGATACAAAAAAAACAATAACTTTCATGTAATGAGGGAATAGGATGATAGATTTGCGTAGTGACACAGTCACCAAACCAAGCGCTGCCATGCGTGCAGCAATTGCCAACGCAGAAGTAGGTGACGATGTTTTAGGTGACGACCCTACTATACGGAAATTAGAGACATATGTAGCATCATTGCTTGGCAAAGAGGCTGCTGTTTTCATGCCAACCGGAACCATGACAAATCAGGTGGCAATACGTTGCCATACAGAAGCTGGTGATGAAGTTCTATGTGATTCAACCGCACATGTTTACAATTTCGAAGCAGGCGCACCAGCAGCAATTTCTGGAGTTATGATAAGACATTTGCACGGTGAACGTGGCATATTCTCTGCAAAACAACTCGCGAATGCTCTGCGCCCAAACAATCTGCATTATCCGCCAACAAAGCTTGTTGTTGTTGAAAACACTTCAAACCGTGGTGGTGGCAGCATTTGGCCATTGGAAACTGTACGTGAAATTCACGATCTATGCGCAAATACGCGCCTCGCCATGCATCTTGACGGCGCTCGTCTTTGGAATGCATGCGCCGCAACGCAAATACCCGAAAGCGATTATGCAAAATTTTTCGATTCGGTAAGCGTTTGTTTTTCGAAAGGTTTGGGTGCACCTATCGGTAGCGCTCTCGCAGGAACGAAAACTTTTATTGAGCGCGCACGACGTTTTCGAAAGATGCTCGGTGGCGGCATGCGACAAGCAGGTATCATTGCTGCCGGCGCGCTTTTTGCAGTTGAAAACAACCGCAATAGACTTTGTGAAGATCATAGAAACGCGCAACTTTTTGCGCAACGTATAGCTCAAAATGATAGTATAGAATTGATACCTGAAAAAATCGAAACCAATATAGTTATATTTCGAACAAAAACTGTTTCTGCAGAGTTTCTGTCAAATCAACTATTTATCAATGATATTCTTATACTTCCAACTTCGCATGATACTTTACGTGCAGTGACACATCTTGATGTAAATGAATTTGATATAATCAAAGCAGCTAATACAATAACCAGGATAATCAGAGAGCAATCTTGAAATCACGCAGAAATGACCTCACTCAAGGATCAATATTACAATCGCTTATGGCGCTTGCTTTGCCAATAATGCTGTCGAATTTTATCCAAACTTTCTACAACCTTATCGATGCCTTCTGGCTTGGCAAACTCCACGAAAATGCTCGTGCCGCAGTTTCTGCTGCTGGCATAGCATACCCTTTGATACTGTTTTTGTCATCGTTTGGATTTGGCTTTGTGGTTGCAGGTACGGCGCTTGTTGCACGATTTAAGGGCGCTGGTGATATGCATAATATTCGTCGTACAATTGGTCAATATGTGAATGTGCTTATTTTATTTAGCACAGTTATAATTATTGTCGGATTGTTTTGTATTGATATAATATTGCAGTTGCTAAATACTCCACCAGACGTATATGCTGCTGCTCGAATTTATGTGCAGATAACTTTTCTTGGCACAGTTTTTATGTTCGTATTTCTGTTCTATCAAAGTATCGCACATGGACTTGGTGATTCCTTCAATCCTATGATCATACAACTTGTGTCTGTAGGATTTAACCTTATTATCGATCCATTGCTAATATTCGGCATAGGATTTTTCCCTCGCATGGAAATTCGGGGAGCAGCTTTTGCTTCCTTCGCCTCACGAGGCATAGCCGCGATTTTGGCACTTCTAGTACTCAAACGTAAATACTCAGATGTATTGCCCACATTAAGCGATATCCGTCCAAATTACAGTCTTATTAAGACAATTTTGCGCATAGGTTTACCTGCTTCAATCGGTCAATCTGTCACAAGCTTTGGCTTTGTTTTCTTGCAAAGTTTTGTGAATTCATATGGATCGGCAGTTATAAGCATTTTCTCCATTGGCAACCGCATGAACGGCATTTTCATGATGCCTGCCATGGGCATAAGCAGCGCTCTATCAGCGTTTATTGGGCAAAATTTAGGCTGTGGTAACGTCTCTCGAGCCGAAAAGGGATTTCAAATGGCAATGTTACTGTGTTTTATCATTATGGCTGTGGGCTGCACATCGATGTATTTTTTCGGGGCACAACTCACTGTTTTCTTCATAAACGACCCACAAGTTTTGGAAATAGGCATACGCATGTTCAAAGTTTCGGCGCTTGCCTCTTTTCTCTTCGGAATATCCTATGTTTTCAGTGGCGTATTCAACGGTTCCGGTTACACAAAAGCTTCTATGATTATAAATATTGGACGATTGTGGGCTTTACGCATACCTATGGTGTATTTATTTTCAGGGTTATTCCTTGATAAATATATTTTTAACTCAGATTATATAATGCAATTCCTAAAATATTTCGCACAACCTCTTGCACAATATCCATATGATGCGCTTTGGTGGTCGATGGTTTTTAGTAATGGCATCGCAGCACTTGTCGGATTTGCTGTATATAAAGCAGGCACGTGGAAGCAAGTAAAAATAATGTTCTAGCCATTCTCGAAATAGCTAGAACATTTCATAAGTAAGAAAACTCTAAGCAGCTATTGTTGAGTTTCACTGGGTGCGACATTTTTGCTCGAAGCAGGGATATAGTCTTCACCGAGCGCTTGAAAATACTTCCTCAATTCTTCTTGATACTGACGAGGATATGGGTTTTTCAAAATCTGCAACAGAGATTGTTGAAGCACATCTTTGCGCTCTCCGAAATCATCTGGTAAAGCATTTGGAGATTTGCGCAGCACATCATCGCCCGTGCGTGATTTGCGTTTTTCGGTGAATTCTCGTTTGTGCAATGATTTTTGTGCATCGAGCATACGGGACATTATACGCTCTTGATTTTTCATTGTTCGCTCTGTAATGTCGAAACTGCGTAAATCTTGCTCGACTTTCTTCATATCATCGATGGTCTGATCCATTTTGCCAAGCGTGTTTGCCTGTTGTTCAAATTCTTGTGCAAGCTCTTCGAGTGTTTTGCGCAATGCAGATTGTTGTTCGGCAAGACGTTGTGCTGCAGCCTGTTGCGACGGTGAAAGCCCACCTGGGTTTTGGCAGGCGCCCATAAGTGGAAGAGTTTGCTGATTAAGCTGCCCTTGGCTTTGACACATTTTTTGAAGCTGTTGCATCATTTGCTGGCTACCAGATGCAGATGATGAGTTGCACATATTATCCATACTGCGCAAAAGCATTTCTCCAGCTGCATTTACACTGCCCTTAGCGTCGGCTTGATCGGTTTGGGCAGTCATCCAGTTTCCTGCAGAAAGCTTTTCTGCCGAAGAAGCCATTTTTGCATCCGCCGATGCCAATGATGCACTAACTGCCGGTGGAAGCAAAAACGATTTTCCTGCCATATCACCAACTCGCTCTATTGCCAGCGATAATGATGTGCGAATTTGTTGTTGTGTTTTTGCTAGGGCTATAATGTCTTTTTTGTCGCGTGGATTTGTTGTTGCCGCTAAAAGTTTGTCTAGCTCGTCACCGATATAGAGCAATTCACGCACTGTTTTTTGAATATCAAGCGTCATTTGTTGTTGCAGATTTTTGTTCATTTGCTCTTGCATTTTGCCAAGCTTTTTCGAGAGATCGGAAGATTTCTGTGATATTTTCTCGCCACGTTTTTTTGCCTTTTGCTTGTTGCCTTGTTGCATATCCTGTTCAGTACCTTGCGATTCTTCGGGCAATTGCTCGTTTTCAAGTTCTTTAGAAAGCTCTTCCATCTCTTGTGATGGCATGTCTTCAAACTCTTTCATTTCTTTGGAAAGCTCTTTCATTTGCTTTTCTAGGCTTTCAAGCTGTTTGGATACATCCTGTTGCATGCGAGAGAGTTTTTCTTGTTCCATGCCTTGCTCCATGCCTTTGTTTATCTGGTCTTGCATTTCAGATATTTTCTGAGCCATATTTTTAAGCTCATCAAGTTTCATCTCGGTAGCAAGACGTTTTAAAAGCTCCAACGCCTGATCAAGCTTTTGCACAAGTTCCTGCTGCGACATTTCCAGTTGCTTCATTGCCTGTTTAAGCATTTCAGGGTCCATTTGCTTCATCGCTTCTTGGACTTTGCGCATAGCTTCTTTCAATTGTTCGGGCAAAATTTCATCGAGCAATTTTTGAATCTCCTGCATTTTCTCGGAAATTTGCTGTGCAACAAGCTGGTTTTGCTCAATTTTTTCAAGCGTCTGTTGCATTTGGTCGGCAGCTTTCTCAAGGCTTTCGACAAGTTTTTGCTGTTGTTGCAGAAGGTTTTCCACTTTTTCTTTTTGTTCGTATGGAATTTTATCCTTGTCGGTTTGAATTTGCCGGATCATTTCTTTTGTCTGCTCGACATATTCTTGCTGAGATTTTAAAGCTTCGTCAACGGTATTAATTTGCTCTTCACGTTCGGTCTCAACTTCATTCATGATTTCAAGTATGGATGGGAAACGCAAAGTATAGGCTTTACTGCGGCTCATTTTGGGTCCGGTAATCGCATCGTTATCGAAAGCCTCAACCCAGTAACGAATCATATCATCGGGCAAGATTCCAATTGATGATAAATCCCATGTGTATTCCACAGTAACCTGCTTTTTGCCAAAT
>CAYUDB010000100.1:0-9730 GCA_964443405.1 uncultured bacterium
ACATCGCTCAATACTGCCGATGATGTACGTGCAATCTGTTGGACAACAATAAATTACACACCCGACGGAAGGTTCATTTTATATAGTATCATTGCCGTCGCTTACAAAATCATTGCAATGAGAAACTTTAAAAAACGAATGTATCTGTAACCCACAATTCCGATAACAAGCACTCCAGCTCATGTCTATTCAGCCGGCGGTAAGTCGTTGTGCTCACAAATGCCCGGATGAATAGAAATGATTCATTGTTATTTATTTCCGCTTTCATCGGTAACACGCGTTCGTCGCTCGGAGATAACCCAGAAAAGTGTGAGAAAAACAATCGCCACACCAAGCGGAACATAAAATCGCTCTTCGAATTGCGAGAACACAACATCACCCAAGTCTTTCTGTCCCATCTTGTCGATTTCCGAAAAAATCTCTCGCAACTCCGCACGTCCTGGTGAAGCTAAAAAGTATTTTCCACCGCTCACTTCCGCCATTTGTGCCAATGTCGCCTCATCCAAACGTGTGGTAACTTTGCCGCCAGCCGCATCCGTCTGATAACTAACAACATTTCCTCGTTCGTCGCGAATTGGGATGAGCGTGCCTGTGGGCGTACCGATGCCCACCGCGAAAATTTTCGCGCCGCCCTCGGCAGCTTTTTTTGCCGCATCAATCGGATCGCCGGGCACAGTTTGCTCGCCGTCGGAGATGAGAATTATCGCCTTGTAGCGCGGTTGATCGTCGATAAACGCTGCCAGCGATTTATCGACAGCATCGGCAAGGTTCGTCCCCGGAGGCGATACGACCGATGGATCCGCCGCCGCAAGAAACATTAAGAAAGCATCGTAATCCACTGTTAGCGGGCACATGAGAAAACCTTGTCCAGAAAACACTGTAAGCGCAAGCCTGTCATTTGCTTGGCGCTCTATGAAGGCTTTAATCTCGGCTTTGGCATTTGCGAGACGGTTCGGCTTTAAGTCCTCTGCATACATCGACTTAGAAACATCAAGCGCAAAAACTATATCAATGCCACGCTTTTGAACTTTTTCGACCTTTGTGCCAAGTTGTGGACGCATAAGCGCAAGCACCACAAAAACATATCCCAAAAGCAAACACACACGTCGCAAATTCCGTTTCGCTGGATCGTGAAACAAAATCGCACGGCGAATAATGTCCACATTGCCAAGTTTTTCCAAAGTACGCCGGCGACGAATATCGGCAATTACGAACATAAGGATGATTACGCCAATGCCGATAAACCAAATTGAATTATAGGGTTGCGCAAATTTAAACATATCGTTTCCCCTATTGTAACATAATTGTTCACTTTTTTAAAAGCGGCAAAATTTTATTCAAATAGTCTTGCCCAGCACAACTCTCAGTTTGAGCAAGCTGCCGCGTTTTTTGCTGCAACTGATAAAGATAATCGCTGTTGGCAAAAATTTCAACAATTTTCGTGGCAAGTTCACCGGCAGAAACAGCAAAACCTACGCCATTTCTGTTCAAATAATCGAAGAGCGCACGATTGTTCGCGGTATCTCTACCATGCAAAACAGGCACGCCCGCGGCAAATGCCTCAAGTGGATTGTGCCCGCCGTAGTTTGCAAATGTGCCGCAAACTATTGCCAAATCGGCAGTTGTGTAAAACATCGCAAGCTCGCCTATCGTGTCAACAACGAGCACGACAGCACTTTTCTCAATGCTCGACACACGCGATCTGCGCATAAAAGGAATTTTTCGAGCGTCAAGTTGGTTACACACGTTATCGAAATTTTCGGGCTTCCGTGGCACGATAATGTGCAGCACATTTGAAAGATTAGATTTTACTATCTCTATGGTGTCAAACGCGATACGCTCTTCTCGCTCGCGCAAACTACCCCACACAATCACTTTTTTGCCATGAAATGAAAAATTCGGCGGTATCCCTCTTTTGACCGCAGCAAATGAGGAAATGATTTTTAGGTCGGGGGCAATGTCCAGTTTAGCGATATCGCAGCCGAGTTGGGAAAAGTTTTGCGCATCGTGGGCATTTCGTGCGAGTATTTTCGTTAGATGCGCGAAAACAAACCGATAGTAGAAACGCGAATATTTTGCGCGCAAAACCGATCGGTCGGAAATTCGTCCCGACGCAACTATCGCTGGCACATTGGCTTTGCGTGCAGCGTGCAACATGCCTATCCACATATCCGACTCGATGGTAATAAATGCTAAAGGCGCTACTTTGCGAAACAGAAAACTCATAACTTGCGGAAAATCAATCGGTTGTAAAAATACGTCCGCATTATAAGTGTTCTGCGCAAGTTTTTGAAAACCAGTCATAGTGGTGGAAGTGTGCAAAATACAAAAACCCTCATCGGAAAAAATTTTCCCCAAGGCTAGCGCTTCCTGCGCTTCACCCAACGAAGAGGAATGAATCCAAATACAATTGCGTGCACAGTTTCGCCAAATGCCAAGTCTATGCGCCACTTTCTCTTTCGCAAAAAAAGCGTAAACAAGCGCCACTGGTGCCAAAAAAAACGCAAGTGCCCACACGCAAACCGAATACACGTAAATTAACATTTGTGTGCCCATTTTTTCATTGCGATTTTCGCCGTATCATTCATAATTTGCGCAAAAATAGATATTCATTGCGATTTGTCAAAGAGTTCCGCGCGAAACAGGGATTTGTGCCACAAAAAATTCCACTTTCGCCAAATTGTTGCCGCAAAGTCTGCAAAAAGCATTGGCGACATGCGCGAAGAAAAAAAGTTGCAAATCCCTTGACATTTTTGCAAAAGTGAATAGATTGGTAATTTCGAAATATCAGGAGGCTCATAGATGGCAAGAAAGCAACGGTCTTTCGCCGCCAAAATTGCAAAAGGTACAGGACCTCAAGGCGAGAAATGTCCTGTTTGCGGCGAAGTGAAACAGGTAATTCAAGTGGTGCGCCCCTATCGCACCGAAATCGGCAGCTGGCGCTACAACGTAGATGTGAAACGCGTTTGCAAGTGCAACAGAGCAGAAGCGCTTTCCGATACGGTCTAATCGCTTGATTTATATCCGCTTAAAAGCATCGCCACGGCGGTGCTTTTTTGTGCTCAGTTTTCTCATACTGTTCTCACAACCCAATGCACAACTAAAACAGCGCACCGTTGTGCCTTTCGAAAAAAGCTGAACGCTATCCGTAAACCATTTTGCTTCATCAAATTGCAAGAGCTGAGTCAGGACGCAAACAAGTATCTCGTTTGGGGGCTTTGCAGTCGTCAGCAAGGCTGAGAATTTTTGTGTTGGCACATACAAGAAAACTGATAGTCGGCATTAACCTATTGTTTAACAATGTGTTATTGTGAAAATGAAAGCGCACATATGTCGGCACCAAAATCGCTAATAGTGAAATCTGTGTCGAAATCACAGACGGTTTTGTTCGATGCTGGCGAGCTTGCCTCGATTTCGTCAAAAGCTGCTCCAATGCCATCAATAATGTGCCGTGCAAGCATAGCTCGGTGGTTTTCGCGACGTGCGGCGATGTCGCCCGCCAAACCATGAACGTATGTTCCCAAACGTGCCGCATCGAACACCGACAAACCCTGCGCTGCAAACGATGAGACAATTCCTGTAAGCACATCTCCCGCACCGGCTTTTGCCATCCCATCGTTGCCGGTAACATTCAAATGCACAGCCTTTTGCGAGCTCGCGATTATTGTGGGATTGCCCTTTATCACAAGTGTTGTGAAAAGCTCGGTCGCCCAGTATTTTGCCATGATAATTCGTTGCGCCACAACCTGTTCCGTCGATATGCCCAAAATTCGCGAAAGCTCACCCGCATGTGGTGTCATAACATTAGGTGCTGTAATTGTGGGCACAACATCCTCGAAACCGCCAGCAAGAGCATTTAGCGCGTCGGCATCGATAATTGTGGGCAACTGGATTTTTGAAAGGAAACGACGTATTGCATCGCGAGTTTCGAAATTTGTACCCAGTCCCGGTCCAATAGCAATGGCGTCAACCTTCTGCGCAAGCTTTAGCAGCTCGCCGATGGCGCGCAAACTCAATGCCCGCTTTTGCCGAATTTCGGGCATGGGCACAATCACAAGTTCACGAATCATAATTCCGAGAACGTCTGTAAGTGACCGTGGCACAGCGGCATAACAAAGCCCAGCACCCGCGCGCAAAACGCTTTCACCTGTAAAACTCGCGGCACCAGCCATGCCCGCGCTACCAGCCACTACAAGCACTTTTCCGAATGTGCCTTTGTGCCCGTCTGGCACACGCGGTGGCAATAAGGCGTGCATCTCCTCGCGTGTGGAAAACTCGAATTCTATGGGCACCTCGGCTATCGCGCGCGCATCAAAGTTTATGTCGGCGATGATGAGCGCGCCGGTGTGCGTTCTGCCAGGATGTAGAAAGTGTCCCAGTTTTGCAAATCCAAATGTAACAGTAGCTTCCGCGCGCACAGCGTTTTTGGCAATCGCTCCTGTGTTGCCATTCACGCCCGATGGTATGTCGGCACTGAAAATTCGTGCACCTCGCAAACGCGCATTTTCAAGTGCACCCAATGCCGCATCGAGTGGTGCTTCGGGTTCGCCGCGAAAACCTGTGCCCAAAAGCGCATCCACAATAACCTCGCACTGCGGCAAATTATTCGCAAAATCAGCTATCCGCGCTCCTAGCAAAAGTAAACGCTCGAGGTTTTTGTGCGCATCTGGTGAAAAATTTCCATCGTTTTTGCAGATAACTGTTTGCACATCAAATGATTGCTCAAGCAAATATCGTGCACACACAAAACCATCGCCGCCATTGTTGCCCTTGCCACAAACCACAACTATCCTGGCACTTTTATCGAAATTTAACGCATTTGCCACAACAAATGCCAATGCCCTACCTGCGTTTTCCATAAGAAACTCGCCGGCAATACCATATTTTTCGATTGTGAGCCTATCGATTTCGCGGCTCTGTTCTGTGGTACATATTCTCATAAGTAATTTTATAACAAAATGTTAACATCACGAACAATGTATTCTACATGCGAAAAAAATCAAAGTACGACCATGATTATGTGTGTTTTCGCATTTTCTCCGATTCGTCGGCACCGCGATTGGCGAGTTGATCGGCGGTTTTGTTGAATTCGCGGCGCACGTGCTCAAATTCGACACGAAGGAATTTTCGTTGCAATTCTTTCGCACGCACAGCCAAAGGTAATATGGTAGGCGCGTTTATGCGATATCTGCCGGTCATTTGTCGCACCAGAAGCTCGCTGTCGGATTTTATGTGCACGTGAGTTGCACCGAGTGATGCGGATGTTTCGAGGGCGCGCAAAAGTGCATTGTATTCGGCTTCGTTGTTTGTGGCGATGCCAAGTGCAAAAAATTTCTGACAAATGCTCTCGCCATTTTCGGCAAAAAGAACAATGCCGGCGCCTGCCATGCCCGGATTTCCACGAGAGGCGCCGTCGATAAAGCATGTGATTTTCATATTACGCCACTTGCGCCGTATCGTCTGTGTCAACGTCGATGATGAGCCTGCCACAGCTTTCGCAGAGGGTCATTTTGCCCGCGCGAATTTCTTGTATCGTCTGTGGCGGCAATGATTGCCGACAACCACCACAAGCGCGGTCAACAATTGTAACTATGGCTATGCCCTGTCTGCCCTGTCGAATTTGGTTGTAGCGATTTACAAGTTGGGGCGAAATTTCTTTTGTTATCTCATCTCGTTTTTCGACAATTTGAGCAGTTATCGCGTCGATTTCTTCGGATTTTTTCGTTATCTCTTCGATTTGACCTTTGGAATTATCGCGTTTGCTGATAAGCTCAGTTTCGAGGCGCGTAGTTTCCTCGGCAAGCATCTCTTGCTCTTCCAAAAGCTGCAATGAACGATGTTCTGCACGTGTTATCTCGAGCTGACGCGTTTGAATTTCAGCTTGAACTGCGTCGTATTCACGGTTTGTGGTCACATTGAGAAGACGCTTTTGTGAATTTGCAAGTCCCTCGCGCGACGCTGTCAAATCAAGTTCCAAAAGCCCTAGTTCGGTGCGAACTTCGGTAAAACGCGTTCTTTTCGACTCAAACTCTTCGGCAAGGTTATCAAGCTCATTTTTTAGTTGTTTGAGCAAATCGGGAAAGAAAGCTTTGCGCATGTCGAGTTCCAAAAGCTTGCTGTCAAAATCCTGAACAGTCAAAAGCAAACGCAACTGCTCTTTGATACTGAGCTTTCGGTTCGGTTTCTGATTCATTATCGAACCCCTTTGTAATTAAGTTCGTTTTTGTGCGGTCGCTTTGCTGGCACAGCGCTCGGCAAAGCAAACAGCGAATGTAACTGTTTTTGGCATTTGCGCAAGCAGTGCGATTAGTTTTTCACATATTTTTGTCAAGCGCTAAAATGCCTTATACGCGTTGGAAAACCGGCACCTCGTTATCGGAAATTTTAACATAAGGGTCGAAGGTAAACTTGCCGACAACATTATATGCCATATCGCGCAACTTATTGAGTATAGGCCATTTTGTACCAAAAGTGCCTGCACATATTATCGATGTATCTGCACCGACAAGTGCCAGTGCATTGCCATGTGATATTTCGCCTGTAATGAGTATTTCGGCACCAGTGCTCGCAATTTCATCGATGTAGTCGTCGCAGTTGCCGGGGAAAACCGCTGCTGTGCGAACAAATTTATCGATAGCACCAGCAAAAGTGATGCATTCGGCGGGAAAACGTTCGGCACAAACTTCGGCAATTTCGGCAATGCGCATAGAACGTGGCAATTTGCCCACTGCGCCCAGTCCGGCATTTGGCAAAAAATTTGCCACAGGAATAACATCGAAGGCGGGTTCTTCGTAGGGGTGATATTTTCGCACAGCCTCGATGGCGTTGTGCAATAAATGCGCGTGCACAAGCACTTCGAGACGAAATTCCTTTACTTTCTCGAAAACTCCAACTTTGCCCACATGTGGCTTTGCACCTTTGAGTGGCAAAAACGTGCCCTCACCCTCACCTGCGAAACTGCACTTGGAATATTTGCCAATTTCACCGATGTTTGAATCGAGCAATTTTCGGCGAAAGTGTTCGAGTTCCTCTTCGGGCACATAGACAACAAGCTTGTAACCCGATTGCTGAATTTGGTTTACAAAAAACCGCTCCACCTCTATGCCCAAAAGCTTGGCGGCGATAGCGGCAATACCATCTGGTGATGCAGATAAATTTGAATGTGCACAATAGACGGCTGTTTTGTTTTGCACTGCTTTGTAAAGCACACCCGTAAAACCAGACATGGGTTTGAGTGGCATGACTTTACCAAATCCAATCGGTGGATGATGACACAAAATCAAATCGAAGCCGCCGATGAACGCCTCGTTTAAGGTGTTTTCGCTCAAATCGAGGCATACAAGCACACGTTCGACTGTGGCAAGCTCATCACCACAAATCAAACCGGTAAAATCGCGTGGTTGCGCCCAGCTTTTTGGGCACACTTGTTCAAACTCTCGAATAAATTCGTATAGCTTCATAGTCTCGAGCAAAGAAAAAGGGTGCACTCGTCGAGCACACCCCAATTATTAAAATTTGGGCGATAGTGGATTCGAACCACTGACCTCTTGCATGTGAGGCAAGTGCTCTACCGACTGAGCCAATCGCCCTCCTTTGGCATTTCTTTTTAAATGGACCCGCTAGGATTTGAACCTAGAACCAAGGGATTATGAGTCCCCTGCTCTGCCAACTGAGCTACAGGTCCGAAACATACTTTCTTAATTAATTTTTTACTTGTTCAAAGTCAAGTTTTTTTTGGTGGCGAAGGCAATTTTTGTCGTCGCAAAGGTGATTTGTTTTGGCAAAATTTTTGTCCAATTGTCGTTTATTCTCGCCATTTTTGCGCCAGCTGATCACGTTGGCTAAGTGAAAGGTTAGCCGACAAAAAGTCACGCTCAGAGTGCAATTGATTTTGTTTGTGTGCAAAGCTACGGTTTGCTGTGCATTATTTGCAAACTTTAACTGGCAAAATGACTTATACAACCATTTGCCAGTGCAAATCGGCGTAATCGATTATAATACATGCTTTGCATTCTGCTTGCACGCACAAAAAAACCCCCAAGCGGGGAGCTTGGGGGTGTGCGCGAGGGGCGGATAGATAATCCGCTATTTGGTGAGCAATAGCCGTGTAGAAATTGTGCCGTTCGCAGAAGAAAGCTTGGCAAAATAGACACCCGAAGACATGTTTGCAGGATGCCACACAGCAATATACTCGCCCGCATTTGCGGTGCCCGAGTAAAGTGTAGCGACAGTTCTGCCATCGATGTCAACGATATTGAGGGTTACTTCGCCAGTGCTGGGCAGTGTGAAACGCACCGCCGTTGCCGCATTGAACGGGTTCGGGTGAGCTGCTAAAGCATGTTTTGCCGGCACTTTGCCATTTTCGGTGATGCCTGTGGTGTGGCGTGTGAGGAAGATATCGTGGGTTACACCATCAGTTGCATCGACAACATCCCAAACACCTTGAGGCAAATAGAATGCGCGGTCGGCAATGAGACGGTAGAAACCATCAAACACATTGTCCACATGGAAAGTGCCGTCGGATTGCGAGATGGCAGCATATTTGATTTCCTCAGAACTCGGTTCGAGCAAATACACAACCGCGCCGCGAAGTTCTGTTGATGCGCCAGTTACGCTGTCGTTGAAGAAAACAGTGCCCTCGACAATGTTCGAACCTGTAGGTGTGATTACTGTATCCACAGTCAAAGATATGTCGCTAAGACCCGCAGGTGGCACGATTATGCTATCTGCTACATCCCAAGTGCGAGAGCCACCAATGAAGGTAGGATAGTAACCCGGAGCATATGCAACCATGCGATAGTTGCCCGAAGGAATGCGCATATCGAAATGACCGAGGCTATCGATGAGACCTGTGGCAATTGAAAGCTCATCGTCGTCGTCATCGGTGGCGATGGTAACAACAAAACCGCTAGGTAATGGCATACCAGTTTCGTCGGTAACGTTACCAGACACATCCACAGTGGACATGAGCGCACGTGCAAGGAACGCAGGCGGCATGCTGAAATCGGCGCGGAAAGTGTCGGGCGACGAAGAACCGAAAATTATCGGGTCGGCATCAAGCGGATAACGATGATTTTCCCAGAACATAACTGGTCCGCGTGGCACAGACGCCAAAAGCATCCATCTGCCATAGCCAACCTCAACTGTGTATCTGCCAAATTCGTCGGTAACTGCCGATGCACGGAAGTCGGGATAGAACATGCGTGCCCATGCAAACATGTATGGCAATGCGATAACATGCGCACCAGCCACAGCGCCACCTTCGGCGTTTGTTACAGTGCCTGTTATGTATTTGTGCACAGGGGCATTGACGAAGAAGTAGCAGCTCTGCACAGAGTGGTTGGGCATTACATCGCGCCTGCCGTCGAAAGTGTAGTCGGGAGAGTCACCCGCAAAGATAGTTACATTGATGCCACCATAAATCGGGAACGAAGCATAGGAAAGATCTGCAGTAAATGTGTTCGTAATTGGATCCCAGTTAACTGCAGGATGACCAGCACGAAGTGCCCATGTGCCCGCAGGCGAAGATATCTGCATACCACAGGCAGCAGGGTTTACACCCGAACCAAAATCTTCGAACCGAACTGTAAGCGTTGCTGGCGGAACTTCCAAAGTGTCGCCGCAAGGCATGTCGATCATCGCGATTGTAGGCGGTGTGTAATCCACGTGGAAAACACCTACAGCTGAACCAATAGCATATGGCACATCGCCTTCAACCCAAGGTGCAAGA
>CAYUDB010000101.1:0-5622 GCA_964443405.1 uncultured bacterium
GGGTGAAGAAATTGAAGTTCGCATCAATACGGTTGACAGATGTTTTTCGTATTTTGCGCGTGATACACTGACATTCAATGTGCAAATTGCAGGTGTAACAACATCCTTGCCCACAGGTCCAGATGCTTATGGTTATTATATTTACGACAACACAGATACACTATCTGGTAGAGCACCAACATTTTCCTGGACAAGCATTGCCACACTAGGCACAACGATTGCAGCTATAACCAATGCCGATGATGCCTCTGCAACGGTGTCTTTGCCTTTTACCTTCACCTTTTATGGAAACAACTATACGAGCATAAATGTTACCAGCAACGGTATTGTCACACCGCCAACGGTTACGCATTCGGGTAGCGGTTCTGGTACGCCACAACATTTCCCAACCACTGGCAGACCTCAAGGCGTGGTTTCTCCGATGTGGGCAGATCTCGCGCCACATCGTGCTGGTGGTGGAGAGATTTACCAATACTACGATTCTGCCAATCATCAGTTTGTGGTGCAGTGGGATACCTGCGGTTTCTATTATGGTGGTGGTGCAGTTACAGTTCAAATGCGTATATGCGACCCTGCTTATTATTCAACTCCTACAGGCGACAGTGAAATACTGTTTCTTTACAATTACATACTCACTGCGTGGAATTTGGGTGTTGGCATTGAAAAGCCCGACGAAACCACTGGGCTTGAGTATTTTCTCAATGGTACTTACGATATTCATGCAGCAGAAATTGCAGCAGGTAGAGCATTAAAGATTACCACGTCTGCGCCAATTGTTACCACGCGCCCGTGGATATTTTACCTCGATTCACTTAGCTTCGACGATGGCGTATCGGACGGAGACGGAATAATAGAAGCGGGGGACCAAATTTCCTTACGGCTGCGAGTTAAAAATGGTGGTACTGCCAGCGCTGCGAACACCTCAATTCAGCCAATAGCAACAACTTACGTTACCGAAGCTGGTTCTGCAGTTTTATTTGGAAACATTGCTGCTGGTTCTGCGAGACGCAGTGCAAGTGCTTTGCGTTTCCGTATTTCGCCATCATTTTCGGGCACGAATCTCACAGTGCCATTGCGCGTAACTGCAAATTCCGGCGCATATATAGATACAATTATCGTCAATATACCGGTTGGCAAGCGCGTGGATATTGGTGAAGACAAGATCTTGCCACGCGGCATATCGGCTTTGAAAATTTCGCCAAACCCATTTAACGCAGCCACTTCCATCGAGTTTGCTGTTGGTGCCGACATGGCAAATGAGCGCATTACAGTGAACGTTTTTGATCTCGATGGACGCAATATCACCAATCTCTGCGATGACGTGCTTGGTTCGGGTATGCATGCGTTCAAATTTGCGGGTGAGAACGTTCCATCAGGTGTGTATTTTGTGAAAATCTCAGCTCGCAACTTCAACGAATCACGTCAGTTGTTGCTTGTAAAGTAATTGTTGCTTAGTCTGGGTTTTGAAGGTGGCATAAAAGCCACCTTTTTTTGTGAGCGCATTTTTGCGAGAGATTAGAGCAGCGATAGCGGGTTGTGACGACAAACGGCGATTGTGTCGTAAAGCGGCGAAAAAGTGTCACTTGTGGCACATATTTGACAGACAAAAATCCTCGCCAGCAATGTGGCGAGGATTAGAGATGGGAGTGTGTTGTGTTTGGCATTTTCAGGCACCGATGAGTAGTAGATCACCGTTCAGAATACCATTGCAGATTTCGACAAAGCGCCCACCGCTACCCGACTCGAAACTCACTGGAAAGCTTTGTAAGTCGGTGATGGAGAACACTTTCTTAGCTGGCTCCAGCTGAATGTTCATAGCGAACTTACGTTTTCTGCGGCGATGTTTTCTGGCTTCACGAGTGGACAACGCTGCGCAACGTGGGCAGCAGTATTGCTTTTGATATTTTGCGCCGAGCTTAACTTCAAACTCGTTTTCGCATCCTTCGCGAGCACATTTTTGCATCACCGATGGGAGTTTTTTTCTCGCCATTTTCCCACCCTCCTTTTTATCTGTAAAAATATGAGCAAATTTTGTGCCAAAGTCATTAAACTTGTAAGTTGTTTAAAATCAACGATGAAAAAAAGTTGTCAAATTTGAAAGGTGCAGTTAAGAAATTTTTTTTTGCAAAGAACTGCGCACAAAAATTGTGCACTAATTTCTGTTGCATTTTTGTGAAAGCGCATTAACATTCAGTTTAAACTGTGCTTCGAACAGTTTCGAAATTGGATTAAGTTTTTTTTGTAAACAAAAGTCTTAACGCAAGATGAAGTTGTTTTCAAACTTGAAAAGATGAAAATTTTACTGGTAAACTGGCAGGATATAAAGCATCCACTTGCAGGTGGTGCCGAAGTTCACCTGCACGAAATTTACGAGCGAATTGTAGCGCACGGACACGAAGTTGTGCTTGTAAGCTGTGGTTTTCCTCATGCTCCGAAGCGTGAAGTCATTAATGGCATTCAGGTTATACGAATTGGTAATCGTGAGACTTTCAACTTTGTGTTTCCGTTTTTTTATTTTTGCCAATTGCGAAAATTTCATTTCGATGTGTCGGTTTTGGATGTGAACAAAATACCGTTTTTTTCACCGCTACTAACAGGCACGCCGAAGGCTGTTATCGTCCATCATTTTTTTGGGCAGGCAATTTTCCTCGAAGCCTCAAAATTTGCGGCACATTATGTTTACTGGACGGAAAAAGTTTTCTTCAAGCTTTATCGTCAAAAGCCCATTTTGTACTATTCGCCAAGCACCAAAAAAGAACTTTTGGCGCAGGGTTTTCCCGAAAAAAACTTTCACTACGTTCCAATTGCTGTCGATCTTTCACTTTACCGCGTTTTGCCCGATGTGCCAAAGGCTGATGTGCCATTGTGCGTCTATTTGGGGCGGATAAAACGCTACAAAAGTGTCGATCACCTTGTCGAAACTATGCCGACCATTCTCGAAAAAATTCCAAACGCACGTTTTCTTATCGTCGGTGATGGCGACGACAAGGAGCGACTCGAAAAAATGGCAGTAGAACTCAACGTCTCCGGTGCCGTTGAGTTTTTGGGTTTCGTGTCGCAAGAGGAAAAAGTGCGCATTCTCAACCGCGCTTGGGTCGTTGTGAGCACCTCCTCGAAAGAAGGTTGGGGGCTTACCATGACAGAGGCTAATGCATGCGGCACTCCAGTTGTCGCGGCAAATTCCGCCGGCTTGCGCGATGCCGTTATTCACCGAGAAACGGGCTTGCTCTACGAATACGGCAACCGCGAACAGTTATCCGCAAGCATCGTCGAGGTGCTGCAAAACAACGAGTTTCGAAACAACCTCGCCAAAGGTGGATTACTTAACGCTCGCAAGTTCACCTGGGACGACGCAGCTAACATAACCATCGATACGCTCAACTCCATTATCGGCGCCGCCAAAGTATAGCTCAATGCCGTCGAAAACGCGCCGCGCGAACCGAAAAACCTTGTAAAACAAACCTCCAACTTCATGCGGGAGCCAAACATGCCAAGCTTTAAAGCCGTAGCGTTACTAATTGCTGCCATCGCTCAAATATCGTTCGCCATACCATACGCCATCGATGCCGACGCAGCAGACAATGTTCGCAAGTCCAACTCGTTTGGCGACCTCGTATTCGACGGAGTCTGCATCTGGGCTGCAACAGGCGAAGGACTCCTCAAAAGTTGCGACGGCGGAAGCTCATGGGTCACCTACTTACCGTCAACTTCCTTCTCCGCATTCACTTACGCCTACGGAAAATTCATGTGCGCCTCAACATACGACTCCACAATCGCCGGCGAAACTGTGCCAATCGGCGAAGGATTTTACGTGGCAGACAACGCCGAACCAATAGTCTTCACAAAATCGACGCCATGGCCCTTCGTATTGGTGTCGGGCGTGTCCTTCCCGGCGCTAATATCCTACGACCTCCTCGCAGTCGAGTATAACGGCGACACAGCCATCTTCTCCGCAAACTGGTACGGCGGACTCTCTCGCTCGTTCGACGGGGGAGCGACGTGGGACCACCTCTTCTGGTACGCATTCTACGGCGACACCGCCGGAACCATGACCTGGGACACCGTCCCCGCCATCCGCGACTCCATCCGCGAGTTCGTAATCGACAACAATGCCGACAACCGCAAGTTTTTCGCCGTCGCAGCAGACACAGCCGCCGACACCACAGTGTTAGTCGTCGGCACCGCGGACGGCATCTTCTCCGTAAAGGGCTACAACTACAAACGCGGGAGCACAGCCCGCGGACTCACAGGTGATTGGTGCGTCGCACTTTACGTCCAATACACCGAAGCGACGTCAGTCATCTGGGCATCGTCGCGAGCCAAAGCCGACGGGCAATCTGATGGCATCTCCTTCTCGACAGACCACGGGCGCACGTGGGACACGCTCATCACCGGCGTCACATGCTGGAACATCGCGGAGCATGCCGGCGAAATCTTTTTCGCATGCGAGCAGGGACTTTACAAAGCCATCGCGCGCGACTCCGCAGTCAAGATCGACATCATCGACGCCACCACCGGAATCGCCGCACCTGTGGACGTAGTCATCTCAGTTGCCTCCGCAGGCGAAAAACTGTGGGTCGGAACAGACTTTGGCATCGCAAACTCGTCCGATGGCGGCGAAACCTTCAACCTTCTCTTCAACATCGTCGAGCCAGTTGGCAGCGAAACGTATGCATTTCCGAGCCCATTTTCGCCATCGCACACCGACGAGATGTTTTTCGTCTTCAACTGTCCGATTGCCGGCGAAGTGAAGCTCAGCGTTTACGACTACGCATTGGAGGAGGTTTTCGCGGCGTCGAAAGTGTTCGCGGCTGGCGACCGGTTACTCTTCCCTTGGGACGGAGTTGCGAAAAACGGTGAATATCCTGCGAACGCCATCTACTTTTACCGCATCGAGTTACCGTCTGGCGACAAATTCTTTGGCAAATTCGCCTTCTCCAAGTGATTTATAAGCGGCTACGCCGCCTGTCCTTACAAAGATTTGCGCCACATCATTAAACCCAAATCAAAAGTCCACATAGGCGCCTGCGGCGCCTATGTCGCTTTGTGGTTTTCCAACTACAACCAAGCGAAAGTCAGACCAGGAGGCGTAGCCTCTTCAAAAAGAGCCAACGGCTCCTATTTCGCTTTATGGTGACTTCCGAAACTCGCATTATTTGTTTCAATCTACGGTTTCGAGATAGGCGAAGAGTTTTACGAACTTTACAATTCCCTTCGCCACATTATTAAACCCAAATCAAAAGTCCACGTAGGCGCCTGCGGCGCCTATTTCCCTTTATAGTTTGACTACGAAGCCGAAACGATTACCAGACCAGGAGCCGTAGGCTCTGACAAAGAAGCCAACTGGCTCAGCGGCTACGCCGCCTGTTCATACAATTCCCTTCGCTACATCATTAAACCCAAATCAAAAGTCCACATAGGCGCCTGCGGCGCCTATGTCGCTTTGTGGTTTTCCAACTACAACCAAGCGAAAGTCAGACCAGGAGGCGTAGCCTCTTCAAAAAGAGCCAACGGCTCCTATTTCGCTTTATGGTGACTTCCGAAACTCGCATTATTTGTTTCAATCTACGGTTTCGAGATAGGCGAAGAGCTTTACGAACTTTACAATTCCCTTCGCTACAT
>CAYUDB010000101.1:5722-9714 GCA_964443405.1 uncultured bacterium
ACGGTTTCGAGATAGGCGAAGAGCTTTACGAACTTTACAATTCCCTTCGCTACATTATTAAACCCGAATCCAAAGTCATCGTAGGCGCCTGCGGCGCCTATTTCGCTTTGTGGTTTTCAAACTACAACCAAGCGATTGCAATGCCAGGAGGCGTAGCCTCTTCAAAAAGAGCCAACGGCTCTGACAAAGAAGCCAACTGGCTTAGTGAAGTAGAAAATTAGTTATCAATCGTAGTGAGATTGTAAAATATCGTAGATACAAATTTTGACGAAAACGAAACGATGATTAACAAATTCGCACAAAAGTTAATCAAAGCCGCAACAATGCTCATAATCGTAGTGTTTAAAGCCACTTACGACGCATCATTTGTCATCGACGTAGCTTTCGAGGTCACAAAAGTAGCTTCAAATGCCATCGAAAAAATTTTTTTTGAAGGAAAATGGCGCTACGACGATGAACTTTAACGCTACTTTGCACAACTTTGACGCTACGATGATGACAATCGGTGCTACTTTCATGAACTTTGATGCTACGATGATGACAATCGATGCTACTTTGCAGAACCTCGATGCTACGACGATGAACTTTGATGCTACTTTGCACAACTTCGATGCTACGATGATAAACTTTGATGCTACGACGATGAACTTCGGCGCTACGATGAAGACACACGACGCTACTTTCTCGGCTCTCGGCGCTACTTTCAAGACAATCGGCGCTACGATGATGACTATCGACGCTTCTTTCATTGACAACGACGAGGCAATCTGCAATAACCATTCGTTTATTGCAACAAGTTATAAGTAGTTTTGCGCGTGGAAAGAGTTTTTGAAAATAAAAAATTGGTTGTCGGAAACCAACAACCAATCTTTATTCGCTGTGACGGCGTTGCCGCCTATGTGGTAAGGTGATGTCGTCGCTCAGTAAGCTCCGCGCCCTGTGAGAACCGCAGGTATCGTGAGAAAGAGTATTTTTATGTCGAGTAAGAGCGACCAGTGCTCGACATAGTGGATGTCGAGCGCAACCATCTTCTCGAATGGCAAGTCGCTCCGCCCGGAAACCTGCCAAAGTCCCGTCATCCCCGGCGTTACGTCGATGCGCTTCAATTGCCAGTGCTCGTATTGCACAACCTCGCGCTCGAGTGGCGGGCGTGGTCCCACCAGCGACATGGCTCCCGAAAATACGTTGAAGATTTGCGGCAGTTCGTCGATGGAAAACCGCCGGAGAAGCTTGCCTATCGACGTTACGCGCGGATCTTGCTTCATTTTGAAGATGGGTCCCGAAGCTTCGTTGTCGGCTAAGTGCTCTTTGAGGCGGGCTTCCGCATCTACGAACATGGACCGGAACTTTACCATGTTGAATTTGCGCCCGTTTCTGCCAACTCGCTCCTGGAGGAAGAACACTGGTCCTCGGCTCGTCGCCTTTATCGCCAGCGCGACCGCCACAAATAACGGAGCTGTCGCAACAATTATCGCTCCCGAGCCGAGTATGTCCATGATTCTCTTGGCTGAGCGCTGCCACTTGCGGAGTGCAAGGTCGGTGAAGGCGATGACTGACAGTTCGCCCACCACTTGCATCTCGATTTTGCCGCGCATAAGCTCCCAGAACGGGGCTACAAGCTCGAATTGCGCGCCTTCTTTGCGGCATTCGTACACTATGCGCCGGATTGTCTCGGCGTCGGGGTTGTTGTGCGCGAGTATCACCTCGTCGATCTTGGCGTCGATGAGTATTTGCTTAAGTTCGGTCACGTCGCCGAGATATCGCGCCTCTGCGACGCACTTTTCGTTCGGGAGGGACACCATTCCGCAAACTCCGGCGTATTCAAGCGGGTCGTTTTTGATGGCTTCGCACACGTTTGCCGCGAATTCTCCGCATCCGATGATGAGTTTTTTCGCTACGCCCACGCGTTTGAGAACGAGTTTCTTGACAATGACCTTGGCGCCCAGTTTCACGAAAGCTGTGAACACCGCTGCGAACGCTGCGCCCAAGATTAACACCAGGCGCGAGTAGAAGTAGCCGCGGTAGAAGAAGGATAGTCCCAAGGTGATGATGATGGCGATGGCGGCGGAGATGGCTAGGCTGCCGATTTCGTTGGCGCTCGGCGAGGAGAGCGCGGGTTCGTGGTCGTGCCTCATGCCAAACACGAAGAACCAGATGACCGACACCAACATGATGGGCACTATATAGTATTCGTACGGTTGGAATTCCCTTACGCTGACGACTCCCGAGCAGAATCTCAGCCACCACGCCGCGTGGAAGCTGACCAACGCCGCTACTAAGTAGAGCCCCCAGGTGAGGTTCGCGACAAATCTTTCGGCTTTTTTGCGTAATATCATGGAGTTGGCACCTCTTTTTTGTTCTTCGGTGAATTTTTTGTGCACTTTCGCAACTAATGCTTGCACTTTTTATGTGCAAAACGCTACTTTCTTGGCGACGAAAAATTCGCCGTCAACTTTGAACAAAACGTTTGGAATTTGGCACGTTGCGTGCTATATTTGTGGCAAAACTTTGCAAGGAGCGAACATGGAGAAGCTGACAATTGTGCTTGCGACATTGGTTTTTGTGCTTACGGCGCATGCGAACGAGTATCATGTGCAGACAAATCGCGGTGCTGTGGCGATTAATCTTCCTTCGCGCGACATTTCGACGCGTATTTTGGTGGATAACATGTTTGAACGCATTGATCGTTTGGAGAGGTTGTGTTCTCGTTACCCTGCAATACGTGCGGAGGCGAATGCGCTGTTGACTGAGCTTGTTGCGCTGATAGTTTTGCTGCCTTCTTCGTGCATGGACAACGTTATTGTGGTTGATGAGCGAGGTTCGGCGGGTCCTTGTGCCATGGATTCGCGTGCATTTGGGGAGTTTTTGCGCACTTTGGAGGGGGAGACGTTTTCTACGTCGCAGATGAAGTTGGTTCGTCGTGTTTCTGGCGAGGCTTACTTCACGTGTTCGCAGCTCGGCGACATTATCGACGCATTTGATTACGCTACGGACAAGATTGAGTGCGCGCGTGTGTTGAGATCGCGCATTGTGGACGCTGCAAATGCTTTTACGGTGAAGGATCATTTTTCGTATGAGTCGGACAAGGAAACGTTTATGAAGATGTTTTACTCGGAGTGAGAATGTTTGAAGTCATCGTTCGCGACAAGTTTTCGGCGGCACACCGCATTGAGAACTACGCTGGCAACTGCGCTAGCTTACACGGGCACAACTGGACCGTCGAGATAATCTTCAGTGCCTGCGCTCTCGACGAATTGGGCATGGCTCTCGACTTTCGAGTGGCGAAAGGGATCTTGCGATCCTTACTTGCCGAGCTCGACCACAGCTTTCTAAACGAGAACGGCGTCCTTGGCGGCAAGAACCCAACCGCCGAACAGTTGGCACTGCACTTTTACAACCGCGCTTCCTCCGAAGCACCCTCGTCGATGCGCGTTGCATCCGTTACGGTGTGGGAGGCAGACAATGCCGGCATCCGTTATAGCGCGGGCGGCTGATTTTGAGAGTAAAATGCCCGCTTCGGCGGGCATTTTTGTTGCGTTCCAGGCATTTGCGAAAGTGTTGACGCCTGTTTTAGTTTCGTGCGCGACAAAGCGTGCTGCGACAGGTTATTTGTGCAGTTCGCGTGCTTTGGCGTAAAGTTCGATGTAGCGCAATGCCGATGAGTTCCAGGAATAGTCCTTTTTCATGCCGCGTGAGACAACGTAATGCCAGCGTGCTTTCTCGCGGTAGGCGAATAAAGCCCGTTTTATCGCATCGAGCAACGCTTCGGGAACATAGTCGGAAAAGACGAAGCCGGTGCCAAGCCCAGGGTGCAAATCGTCGTCGATAACTGTGTCCGCAAGTCCGCCGGTTTTGCGCACAATTGGCGGCGTGCCGTAGCGCAGCGAATACATTTGGTTGAGTCCGCAAGGTTCGAAGCGCGATGGCATGAGGAACATGTCGGAGCCGGCTTCTATCATGTGCGATATGCCGTTGTGGAAGCCGATGTAAGC
>CAYUDB010000102.1:0-9662 GCA_964443405.1 uncultured bacterium
CAACTGGCACCACGCGGAGCGTGCCTTTAGTGGCTACGCCACCTTACCTTTCAAAACTCTACGCTAATCTTTAGCGAGCCGCTAGAGGTTGCCAACCGGCACCTTAGAATACTTAGAATACAATGTGATCGATGCGGATGAAAACCTCGCGCGCGGGATGTTTTTTGCCGTTGAGGTTGCCGAAGATATCGAAGAACGCAAAGGAAAGCTGCGCTTTGCGTGTGATATTGCCGAATAGCGATGCGGAAAAATAGCCATAGCCCTCACCATATGGGTCGTTCCAATCGGATGGGGCAAGGTCATATTCAATGTTCATACCAAAAGCATCGAAAAAGTCTTTATCGAAGCCGAGAAAAAGGGAGTAGCCGTGATTGAATTTTTCTTCGAAGCTGTAATTCATACCCGTGTGGACGCCGAAGTTTCCCCATAACAGTCTAAAATTTTTGCTAGCTACCACAAATGCTCCCCGCGATTTGTGTTCGTAACGCGAAAGAGAATCGATGTATTCACCATAGCCGAACGTTTCGACACCTAAAACCACAGCGGGGCGCTTTATTTCTTCGTGCAAAATTCGTGCGCGAATTTCAAAAGCTGGCAAGGGATCAACGTTTATATCTCCGCGCCCGACAATACGTTGTGCCCCATAGGAAACTCCGACCTGAAGTCTATCCCAAAGCCCGAGTGCTGCGCCTGCGCGAACACCGTCACCACCAAAATTGTACGTTTTGCAGCTAAGTTCCCCGTGTCGCAATATGCCCGCAGTTGGAACATGCACCAAACGTAATGGCTCGCCTGCAAATACCGTTGTGGCAATGCAAAGCACAGTTAAAAACCCGATTTTAGCTTTTCGAAACATGGTGATTTTTCCGAAATCGTTTATTTAATGCCGTATTTTTTTTCGAGGAACTCGCGTGCTGCTGGTGAAATCGATCGTTTTTTGGGAAAGAAATAGCTCAGCGCCAAATTCCTAGCTACTGGGAACAATAGCGGTAAGTTTTTTACAGTGTCGAAAACTAGAGCTGGTATGTCAATACCGTGCCATACTTTGCCGCATAATTTTTTCTCCAAAAATATTGCTGCCGTATCGATGTCTTCGTCGGGCAGTGAAGATATGGCTGGTTTAATTCTTGCGTAAATATTTAATATGCTAACATTTGCATTGTCGAGGCTTGCCATATACGAGCGATGAAATAAATCTATGTTTACAGATGAAGCCTCACTTTTGGCTGCCAAGAGAGCTTCTGCAGCACTTTTGCCCGAAAGAATTGCCCAATCGATACCGCCACCCGAAATTGGATTCACAAGACGAGCAGCATCGCCAATAAGCAGCAAATTCGCCTTGTAAGGTTGCGCAATTGGTGTGCAGCATGGCACAATACCGTGCCGAGCTTCGATGATTTTTGCGTCGGGAAAACGTTTAGCGATAAATGTATCGAGATATTTTTTGGCATTTATGCCTTTGCTCGATGGCATGATGCCCAAACCTACATTGGCTGTGCGCTCGCTTTTCGGAAAAACCCACGCATATCCACCTGGCGCTAAACGACTGCCCCAATGGAATTCTACTGTTTCGGGTGCGGGCATTTTTTGAGTTTCGAGCAAAACCTGCGCACAGCTTTCAAAATCATCTGTCGTAAGAAAGTTTTGCCTACTGATAAACCTGGCGCACAAACCTCCAATACCATCTGCGCCAATAAATACTTGCGCCCGAACAGTTATCTGCTCGCCGTCTTTTTCGCAAATCATGCAGTCGATTTCAGATTTACCTACAAGATGCAAAACGCGCGTGTTGAGAAAAAGTTGCGCGCCAAATTCTTCGGCACTTTTAGCCAAATCAGATTCAAAAATTGGACGATTGAGCACATAACCTGCATCTGGGTGTTCAACGTGCAGCACTCGCCCCGAAGGCGCAAAAACATCCACATGCTCTATGCGTGATGCTATCCATTCGGGCTTTGGTTGAAAAACACGTTCCAAACCAGTTTTGCTAATCGCTTCGGCACATGCCACAGGTAACCCTATTTGCTGCTTCGTATCAAAAATCCCAACCCGAAACCCACATTTTGCCGCATGATAAGCGAAAGACAAGCCAGCAGGTCCACCGCCAATAACTGCGCAGTCGAAAGACATTTCGACCGTGCTAATTGTCTCATCGTAAATCGAAGGCTCAATTTCTTTAAAGCCTCCCTCTTTTATAGCGCCAATGGGACATGCGGCTCTACAGGCACCACAGTCTATGCAATCGCTATTGATGATAAAACCTGTTTGTGCGAACTCAATAGCCGAACTAGGACAAACGCCCATGCAACCCAGACATTTCACACAATTTGCCAAATCGATATGAAACATCATGCTCCCTTTACGCCTTTAATTATATAAATGGCACCGATTATAATAAACAATGCACCAGAGCCTATTTGTATATATTTGGCGGGTAAAGCATTGCCCAAAAGTTTTCCTGCTATGGTGCCAACAGCAGTGACCGCAACCAAGGCAAGCGATGCACCGATAAACGTTGCCCACTGATTGCCACCAGCAGCAAAACCCACAACTGCAAGCTGAGTTTTGTCGCCGAGTTCTGCTAAAAATACAGTTATGAACACCTTAAATATTTGTGCTAGCATTTTTCCTCCAAGTATTTGCACAAGATAAACAACGCTTTAAACTAAGCAATCATGATTTTGATTAGTTTTGCCGAGTTGATGTTTTTCAGGCACTTGTGCTTTATGGGTAACTCTCGTTCAGAATGTTCGTGAGGTCGAAAAATGCAAAACAGATGCTAGGCTAATCAGCGTTTTCCACAAGTTCTGCCGATGAGCAAAAATCTGCATTTCATTGCGAAATTTCATAATTGTCTCGAACTACAATTTTGCGATTACGGTTTTGTAACAAATTTCGTCGAAAAAAATCTAACTCTCACCCTCAAAAAATATCACAGAGATCTTTGAGGTCAGTTTTTGTAGCAAGTGGGTCACACAAACGTGGTAGAGGGAGAGCACAAGTATTCGCTAATTGTTTTCAGAAGTGGCACTAGTGTAATTGTTTGTATCACAATATGTTCGCAATACAAAAAATGTAAAACAGACGATAGGCGTATGCATAGGTTACGAATTTAGCAAAGCAGAGGAGGAAGTGAATTCGCGGTCGAGTGTTTGGTATTGTATGGCTTCGGCGACATGGTGTGGCTGTAAATTGTCGGATGCATCGAGATCGGCAATTGTGCGTGCGAGTTTCAAAACACGGTCGAATGCGCGTGCCGAAAGTGCAAGACGCGTCATAGCCATGCGCATTATTTCTTCACATTCGGGCGAAAGCGTGCAGTGCAGGCGAACCAGTTTGGATGTCATGTGTGAATTTGCATATATGCCCGCAAGCGATTTGAAACGAGCGGTTTGTCTATGCCTCGCCTCGATGACGCGTGTGCGCAACTTTTCGGAACTTTCACCTGGCGGGTCTTTTGCGAGTTTTTTGTATGGCACCGACGGCACTTCAATTTGCATATCGATTCTATCGAGTATGGGACCAGAAATCTTTGAACGATATTGTTTTACTTGAGTAGGCGTGCAAGTGCAAGTGTGGTATGGGTCGCCGTAATAACCGCATTGGCATGGGTTCATAGCGGCAACAAGCATGAATTTTGCAGGAAAAGTGAGTGCAAGTATTGCCCGCGAAATCGTAACGATGCCGTCTTCGAGTGGCTGGCGTAAAACTTCAAGGACATTGCGACGGAATTCAGGGAATTCGTCCAAAAACAGTACACCGTTATGCGCAAGCGAAACCTCTCCTGGACGTGGATAAGCGCCGCCACCGATGAGTCCTGCATCGGAGATTGTGTGATGTGGTGCTCGAAAAGGACGAGCACCAACAAGCGCAGCATTTATTGGAAGTATGCCCGCTATGGAATGTATTTTTGTGGTTTCCACTGCCTCTTCGAGTGTCATTGGCGGCAAAATGCTGACTATACGCCGTGCGAGCATAGTTTTGCCCGAGCCTGGTGGACCTATCATCAGAACATTGTGGCCGCCTGCGGCAGCAATTTCGAGCGCACGCTTAACTTGTTCTTGTCCACGAACATCAGAAAAATCGAGTGCTTCGGTGCGAGCAGTTATTTCAAAAATCTCGCGCGAACCTAACCGAAACGGTGCGATTTGCGAATCACCTTCAAGTATGTCAACAACATCGTTTAGTTTGCGAACAGGAAAAACATCAATGCCCACAACTGCCGCTTCGCGTGCGTTTTCGGTGGGCACAATAATGGCATCGAAGTGCTCATTTTTGGCTGTCATCGCCATTGCCAAAACCCCGCGTGCAGGCGAAACTGTGCCGTCAAGCCCTAGTTCACCAACTATCATGTAACGCTCAACGTTTCCCGCAGCTATAGCATTCGATGCCAACAAAATAGCAACTGCCATCGGCAAATCGAAAGCGCTGCCCACTTTTTTGATATCGGCAGGTGCCAAATTCGCTGTAATTTTGCTTTGTGGAAAAGGATAGCCAGAATTTTTTATGGCGGAAGTAATGCGTTCACGGCTTTCTTTAATTGCATTGTCGGGCAAACCCACAACGCTAAAAGCAGGCAATTTGAACTGCAAATCGACCTCAACCTCAACAACATACGCATCCACACCCAAAACCGCTGCCGAACGAACTTTCGCATACATAGTATTCCCTTTTGTCAAAGCCGTAAATAGATAAGTAAGCGTTATTTATTTGACATGCATATTGAAACGCAACGATATCGCCAGTGCCGTTGTGTTTTTAGATATCGCATTTTAACGGCAATGCGACGATCTAATATTGCGAAACATCATGAAAGGTAATTTCAAATCACAAAATGTCAAGACACCAATGATGCGAGCAAAAGCTTGGTGCTTGCTTATGGTTCTGCCTTTAAGATTATATGACTCAACTAATTGGACGCCCATTTGTTAGCTGGGCGCGCTTTCAATGCTTTGTGGATTGATGAGAAGTGTATCGCAAAACAAGTTGCGGGCTGGACACCAAAACCAACCCGCTCGAAGATGTGCTTGACCAGCTTGTTTGGAAAATTAATGCAGAAATCACTGCAATATGCCTACTGACCGGCGTTTTTGCGCGGTCTGCCACGCCCACGATGAACGACGGTATTGTCGATGCTTTTGGCGGCTTTGAGCTTATCGAGAAGATAGGCAAGCTGCGATTCGTCGTTGTAAATGTGAAATGCAAAACGTAGCATCCCTTCACGTTGGGCAAAAATAATGTTCTCGTTACGCAAAAATTCTGCCACTTCGTCTTGGTTGTCGCATTGTATGGATACAATAGCCGAGCGCCGCGTATCACCTTGAGAGCAAACGTGATATCCAATTAATTCAACTTCCCGCGCAAATGCACTCGAAAGCGATATTGCGTGGCGTTCGATGTTGTCGATGCCAATATCGAGCAGAATAGATGTGGAGACCGCCATTGCCCAAAGGTTGTGATATGGCAAAGTGCCCACTTCGAAAGCCTTTGCGCCCTTTGCACGAGGATAAATTTGCTCCAAAAGCGAGTCGAATTTGCCGGGCGGGTCGTAGCGCGAGAGCCAACCGTGAAAAACAGGCGATATGGGTGCATCGGGTTTTAGATATAAGAAGCCTGTGCCATATGGCGAAAGCAGCCATTTTTGACCGCCCGCACAAAACGCATCGCATTCACTTTTTGCGAGATTGAGTGAAAGCACACCCGCACCCTGTATGCCGTCAACAATAGAAAGGGCACCAAAACGCAAAGCGATATCGGAAACTCGCGCAATATCGAAACGAAAACCGTCGAAAAATCGCACCCACGAAAAAACTGCCGCTCGCAATTTGCGCACACCAAATTCGCTCTCATGCATTTTGGGAAGCACGTTGAGTCGTGCACCGCGTTTTTGTTGTTCGTACCAAGGGTAAAAATTTGCAGGAAATTCGTTTGGCGGAATGGCAATAACATCTCCCTCTTCGAAATCGATGCCCGCAGCACACGCATTTAAACCGAATGATGTGTTGAAAATCAGAGCAAAATTTTCGGCAGGTGCGCCAAAAAGCTCGGATAAATTCTCGCGCAGCATGTTCAAAACCGCATAGCTTTGCGCATCGGTTATGGTTTCGCCCTCGTATTTGCCCAAAAACTTATACATTGCCTCCAATGACTGCCGCGGCACAATACCCGTAGAGGCGGTATCGAAATAGTATTTAGTTTTGAAGATGGGAAAAATTTCGGTGAGTTCGCTTTTGGAAAATATTGCCATTATCGCCTCCGTCTGTATTTTAGCAATGTAATGACATTTCAACTTATTGCAAACGAAAAGCGAAAGGAGAAACATGCCACACAAGCTCGCCATTGTTCTTGGCTCGAAAAGCGACACCGAGCTAGGAGAAACATGCGCCGCAACTTGCGCCGAACTGGGCATCGAATATGAACAGTTCATCATTTCGGCACACCGTGATCCACAAAAACTCGACGAATTTTGCGCGCAAGCTCACGAGAAATATTTCGCCATCGTTGCGATAGCAGGACTTTCGGCAGCATTACCGGGTGCCATCGCCGCACGAGTAACCTTGCCTGTTATCGGTGTGCCTGCGCAATCAGGCGCACTAAACGGCTTCGATGCACTGCTTTCCATCGCACAAATGCCTGCCGGTGTGCCAGTAGCATGTGTGGCTATCGGCAAAACTGGTGCAAAAAACGCAGCATATCTCGCCCAACGATTTTTATCACTGCTTAAGTAGGCGCTCAAATAAAAAAATCACCAAGCTTTTGCTCAATGCTTTCTATTGCAGCGCACGTGCAGAAGAACAATCATCTCATCGGCAAAACACTAAATAAAATCCCCCCGCACATTCTGCACTCATCTATAAAGTGCACACCGAATGAGACGGGGGGAATTTCATTTTTCAACTAGTTTTTCGCAACGCTGCCGCAATACGTGTTAGTAAAGCTTGTGTGTGCCGAAAAATTATTCGACGGTGTAGTCGGCATCGACGACATTGTCGCCGCCAGTTTTGGCTCCGCCAGCGTTTTGCGCTCCGCCGCCACCCATATTATTGGGGTCGAAACCACCAGCATTGCCACCAGGTTGACCGTACATTTTGCCCGCCATCTCGTGAAGTGCTTTTTCAAGTTCATCCATTTTTGCTTTCATCAGCGAATGGTTGTCGCTTTGGATGGCTGCGCGTAAGTCTTTCACAAGGTTCTCGATAAGTGCACGTGATGCCGGTTCTACTTTTTCGCCAAGTTCGGCAAGTTGACGTTCGGTGGTGTAGGCGAGTTGGTCGGCGTGATTTTTGAGTTCGATGTTGTCGCGAACCTGTTTGTCCTCTGCCTCGAATTTTTTCGCGTCGTCAACCATGCGGCTGATTTCGCCATCGCTAAGACCAGAGGTGGGTTCGATGCGCACTGTTTGTTCTTTGCTTGTCGCCTTGTCCTTGGCAGTAACGTGCAAAATGCCGTTCGCATCGATGTCGAACGAAACTTCGATTTGTGGAATACCACGCGGTGCTGGCGGAATGCCGTCGAGGAAGAAACGTGCAAGCGACTTGTTGTCGCGAGCGAGTTGACGTTCGCCTTGCAGCACATGTATTTCCACCGATGGCTGATTGTCGGAAGCTGTGGAAAATACTTCGGACTTGCGAGTTGGTATTGTGGTGTTGCGTTGAATTAACACTGTGTTCACGCCGCCGAGAGTTTCGATGCCGAGCGAAAGCGGTGTAACATCGAGCAGAAGTATGTCTTTAACCTCGCCAGTGAGCACACCAGCTTGAATTGCCGCGCCAACGGCAACAACTTCGTCGGGGTTTATGCCTTTGTGCGGATCGCGACCGAAAATATCCTTGGCAATGTTCTGCACTGCGGGCATACGAGTCATGCCACCTACCAAAATCACCTCATCGATGTCGGCATTTGTAAGCTTGGCATCACGCATGGCGTTGCGGCATGGTTCAATGGCTCTATTGAGCAAATTGCGGGTCATGTTTTCTAGCGCAGCGCGCGTGAGTTTCATGGACAAGTGCTTTGGTCCCGAAGCATCAGCGGTGAGGAACGGCAAGTTGATCTCTGTTTCCATAACCGAGGAAAGTTCAATTTTTGCGCGCTCTGCGGCTTCTTTGAGCCTTTGCATGGGCATGGGATCGCCCGCGAGATTTATGCCTGTTTCTTTTTTGAACTCAGCAGCCATCCAGTCGATGAGCACTTGATCCCAATCGTCGCCGCCGAGGTGCGTGTCGCCGTTTGTGGAGAGCACTTCGAAAACACCTTCGCCCATCTCGAGTATGGAGATGTCGAAAGTGCCGCCGCCGAGGTCAAACACCGCGACTTTAATATTGCGACCTTTTTTGTCCATGCCGTAAGCGAGGGCAGCAGCGGTTGGTTCATTGAGAATGCGCTTCACCTCAAAACCTGCGATTTTACCTGCGTCCTTCGTTGCCTGACGTTGCGAGTCGTTGAAATAGGCGGGCACTGTGATAACCGCTTCGGTTATCTTTTCGCCCAAATAACTTTCAGCATCTGCCTTAAGCTTCTGGAGTATCATAGCCGAAATTTCTGGCGGGGCAAAATCCTTGCTGGCATTTGAGCTTTGCACACGAGCATCGCCACGAGATCCTGCAACAACGGGATATGGAACCTGCCCTATTTCATTTTGCACTTCGCCATAACTTCTGCCCATAAAACGCTTTATCGAAAAAACGGTATTGGTTGGATTAGTTACAGCCTGTCGTTTCGCGGTAACGCCGACAAGGCGTTGCCCGTCTTTTGTGAAGGCAACCATCGACGGTGTCGTGCGTCCGCCTTCGGAATTTGTGATGACCGTCGGTTGTCCGCCTTCCATAACAGCCATGCAGCTGTTTGTTGTGCCGAGGTCGATGCCGAGAGTTTTTGCCATTTTTTGCTCCTAATTGTGGATTTTCAATTTTTGTTATGCTTTTTTGTTGAACGCGAAGTGATGTATTTATAAATAGTTTTTTCGTGGAAAATATAAAATAAATGATAAAATAATGAGCTTCGCGTTTATTGCTTTTTTTAATTTTAACTAATAGTGTAAATAATGCTTTTTTTGGTAGTTCACATAATATGTCTTTAAATATTTCGCAAATTACTGCTTTTATTATCTCTTTTGGCTCTATTAAACTGGCTATTATATCTGCCGCTTTTTCAAGTATATCCAAATACTCTGGTGACAACACAAGATATATACTAACGATAAGCATCAAAAAAACCATAATACCTCCATTTCTATATTTATATTTAAGCTTACCTTCCTTTTGTTGGCATGTTTCGCGCTGACATTGTCTCGCGTTATCATCACATTAATTTTTCAAAGAACCATAATGGCGACTGCCGGCTTTCACCGGCAGTCGTTTTACGTGCATTTATTCGACGTTCACGGGTATTTGCAGAGGTTTTTGCTCTTCTTTTTTCGGTAGGTTTACCATCAGAACGCCGTTGTCGTATTTGGCGCTTATTGCCACCGCATCGACTGTGTTTGGAATATAAAACTTGCGTTCAAAGCTACCGAAAACTCTCTCGAGCCTATGGAAGTTCTCTTTTTCTTCCTTGTGCTCAACTCTTTTTTCGCCCGAAATCGTGAGGACGTTTTCTGACAGCGAAATTTTTATGTCCTCTTTGTTCATGCCCGGAACATCTGCCTTGACAACAATCGCGGCATC
>CAYUDB010000103.1:0-9634 GCA_964443405.1 uncultured bacterium
ACCTCTGTTTGCAGGATCTGCAACTGATAAGTAACGATAGTAGTTTGAATTATTGCGCACTCGGAAAATTATGCCTATGCCGTCGTCATCTGTGGATTTAAGCTCGATATTGAAGGAATAATTAGTCCATGTAGTGTCACCAGTGGTAATTTGAGTGCCGGTAAAAACAGAGTATTCATCAGTTGTTGTGTAGATGTTTGAGTTTTGGCGTAGGCAGCCGCTTTCGACATACCAATTGGAAGGTCCTGCCTCGTAAGGTGTTACATCGTAAACAGACCAGCCATCATATGCACTATCAGAAAAATTGTCGTAGAATGGCAGAGGCAGTGCAAATGTCTTTGTCACGAAAAGAAGCACAAAGAAGCTTGTCCAGATATGGCGCATGGGATCTCCTGTAAAAGTTGTAAATAGTATGAAAGAAATTTTGCTAAAAGCAAGTGTTTGTCTTTTACTAGCATAAAATACGCATGAATTACGTAACTAAATATAAATAAATTTGTTATACAGATCATCGAATACTTTACACAATCTACAAATGCTAATTATAAATAAATAAATGAGTAACGTCAAAACATTGCTGCGAAGACATCCTCGCGCCCGTCTTTTGGCAATGGTGTTTCACGCAAAATTTTATCGACGTATTTTGCGAAAACATCAAATTCGATATTAACTGGATCGCCACTTTGTAGATAGTGAAGGCGTGTGCGAGAAAGAGTTTCGGGAATTACCGCGCACGATATTGTGCCATTTGAGCATTTGGCAATTGTTAAGCTTATGCCATCTATCGCGATAGAACCTTTGTCAACTGTGTATCGCGAAAAAATAGCATCGTGCACAAAAGTAAAAAGATGCTGCACGCCAATTGGTTCGATTTTTAACACCTTGCCAACACAGTCCACGTGACCAGTAACCATGTGCCCGTCAAGGAATGTGGTTGGGGTTGCAGGCAGCTCAAAATTCACTTTTGCGCCGATTTTTGCAATATTCAGCGTTGTTTTGCTCAAAGTTTCTGCTACAGCGACAAAATTGTAAATCTCACCTATAACTTTGGTAACTGAAAGACAGCTTCCGTTAATGGCGACACTACCGCCTTCTGGGATTTTCTGTGAACATTGCGGCAGAGATATACTGAAGAGTTTGCCAGCATCAAGCTGCTCGATATCGACTATTTCGCCAATTCCTGCAATTAAACCTGTAAACATTTTTAAATTGACCTTTTTTTATCGACCTATTATAGTAGTAACGTGTTTTAAATTAATAGGTTACTGTTTTTGTAAAAAGTCTGTTCCAAAACAAGCCCATTTGGTGGTGCTGTTGGAAACTCTACATTTCGCACACCAGTTTGGAGCATATGCATAAAACAATGAAGGGTGAATTTTTGTGAAGCGCAAGCAAGTTGTGCACCTACCAGATTACGTATCATTTTATGTAAAAAACGATTACCCTCAATTGAAAACATCAGGGCATTTTTGTAGAATTGCCATTGTGAATCAAAGATTACGCATATAGTGCTCTCGGGTAGGCTCGATTTTATGCCAAATGCTCCAAAATCGTGCTCACCGCGAATGTAATTTGCAAGTTCGACAAGGATGTCTTGGTCGAAGCGGGTGAGGTTTGTCATTTGCCAGCTGAAATTGCGTTCGAAGGCATTGCGCTGCCCAAGTATTTTGTATGAATAACGTTTGCCGCAGCAGTCAAAACGTGCCGAGAATTTCGCATCAATGTAAAGCACCTCATCGACAGCTATATCTTTTGGCAAGAAAGCGTTAAGCGCCTTTTTGACTATCCAGGGCTCGTAACGTTTTTCGAAAACATACGAGACCTTTTGGTCAAGCGCATGAACGCCTGCATCTGTTCGCGAGGCGCCGGTGGTTTTAATCTCGCAGCCGTATAGTTTTGCGAGTGCAGCTTCGATAGCCGATTGTATAGTAATCACTTGCGGTTGTTTCTGCCAGCCGAAGTAATTAGTTCCATCGTATGAGATTTTTAACACTTGTGTGATTTCCATCACAATAAATTATAGGTTTTGGTGCAAATTTCAACAAAAACCTTGTTACACATTTTTATGTTTTCACTAAAAGTATAAATCATTTTACTCTTTTATTATTAATTTGTTACATAGAAAATTTAATAAATTACATTATTAAAATCTTGTATCTTTTTATTATAAAATATCTAATATTAAATATGATATTGCCTTGACATTTTGATTAAACTTCCTATTTATATTTTAAACTCAGGAGGGGAAAATGGATTTGTTACCTTTGAAGAATTTCCTCGATGCCGAAGGAAAGCTAAAACAAATGCCTGCAAAATACTCATTACAACTTGTTGTATTTGAGATGCTTGCGACAAAATTTGAGGAAAATATCGATTATGCAGAGCCGGATGTCAACAGGATTATCTCAAGTTGGCACACTTTCGGTGATATTGCCATGTTGCGCCGTGGGCTTATCGATAACAAGCATTTGTCGCGCACCACTGACGGTAAAGTCTATCGAAAAATAAAAAAAGCAGATTTACCCACAGAGTGATTTTGCAAATTATGAATCATCTCTGCTTGCGTAATACTTTGTTCTGCTGAAAGTTGTGATTACTGTGAAAAAAACTCCCGTTTGCTCGGGAGTTTTTTTACTGACAAAGTTTATGCCTTGCAATTCATTATTTTATAAAAAGTATCGACTTGCTCGCCGAGAAATTTTTGCCAGTGGCGCGAACAAAATACATGCCCGAAGGCACATTATGCTCTGGCTGCCATTTGAAATGCGTTTCTTTCGAGGTGAAAACTACTTTGCCCGCAATATCGAGTATCTCAACAGTGGCATTGTTTGCGGGGAATGAAATCTCCACTGAGGCATTGAATGGATTTGGGTAAGCGGATATGTTGTAAAGTGTTGGCGTGCGGCGCGATTCTTTTATGCCCATATAATCGGTGCCGTCGGCATTACAGCGCACTGCGTAGATGTCGGTATATGCTGCAGGTGGCAAAGAGTATGTTTGTCCAACGGCAGCGACACCGCCATCGGGTGTAAGTTTGCACGAAAGAAAGAGTTCGGTGGCAGAACCGAAATCATATTCGGCTTCCCAAACGAAATTTAGGTTCTGGTCAACGTGCAAAATTTGCCCGTAACCCCTGCCGCTGCCTGCAAAGTAGAAGCCACCGTCAGGTGCATTTATGACCATGTTGTAGTTGGCATAAGCGTTGCCGGTGGTGGAATCGACACCAACATAACCTGTCCAAAGAGTGTCGCCATCTTCATTCACACGCCAAACCCAAGTTTTCGCAGGGTAGCCGCTGTATGTCGAGACTAGATAACCGCCACCAGGGTAGGGCGCTATGCCGCGAGTGTAAGAATCGTAGCCTGAAGGATATGTGCGACTCCACACGAGATTTAACTCCGAATCGAATTTTACAATTGTCGCGTCGGAAATGCGGCGAGTTACAGCTGTGCCAGTGGAATCGGTGTAAGTGGTATCGCGCATGTGCGTGCAACCTGCTGCTACAACACCACCATCGGATGATAGTGCGCCCCACCTTCCGTCAGATGTCCACCCTGCAACGCCCCATGCGTTCTCTGCAAGAATGTAACCATCCTTATCGATGCGCAAAACCCATATATTGCTTTGAGTTTCGTCTGGTGTGCCAGGACCAACATCGTGCGTTGTGCCTACAATGAAGAAATCTGTTGTGCCGGGTATGGTTTTTACCCACCAACCGCGATCAAAGTAATATCCGCCATAACCTTTTGTCCAAAGTGTGTCGCCGTTTTTATCGACACGCACCAAAAGTAAATTGTCGTAGCCTATGCAGTCATCAGGCATACCGGTGTATGGAACAGTGTAATTTGGCGACTGAGATTTTCCGACAATCAGGCAACCCGAATCGGGTGTGGCTTCGAGGCTCCAACCCGCGTCGTAGTAACCTGCCACATCGCTTCCCGAAAGGAAATACCCATTTTGTCCGAAATGCTTTGACCATAGATGTTCGCCGTTTGCGTCAACCTTTATTAAAAAGGCTTCGTAATCGTATGGGTTGTAACTGTATCCGCCAACTGCCCAGTTGTTCGAACGACCTGTCATCAAATAGCCGCCATCTGCACAGAGCACTATGTCGCGACCATCGTCAACTGAGCCCGTCCATGTGCGAAAATATGCCCAGCCATGGCATAGACTCGCAATTAAAACTGCGCTCAAAACCAGTGCTTTTCTCATGTTTACTCCTTTTAAACTGATTTTCGAAAACGGTTTCATGTTTAAAAATAGCGTTGATAAAGGCTAGATCTTTTTGCCTTTACCGCCTTTGCCCGGTGAATTGTCAAATACCTCTATGACGTGATACACTACAGCGATGAAATCTCTGTCGAAATGTCCGTGAAAGTAACTGTGAATTAGGTTGGCATATTCGACTATTTGTTTTTCGTATTCGGTAAGCTTGGGGTTTTTGGGGTGCAACATTTGTGCAAGTGCTTTAATCTCATAAGATTTCATGTCTAAAAATACAATTGATACCGCAGGGTTTTCCATTTGGTTCAAAAAAGTGCCAGTTTCGAAATCTGGAGTTGCGTAAAGTTCTAGGGAAATTTGTACTGTTTTGTCGAAGATTGAATCGGCGTTATCGTAGAGGGTTTTGAGAGTTTGTAGTTTTACCGATAGGGAATCTTCTTTTGTTTGTTTAAGCATGGTTATTATGTTTTGCAAATGCTCGCGTTTTGGCAGAAAGCCCATACCTTTTACGGCATTGTTGATGAGGAATTTTGTGTCGTTGCGCAAAATGCCATGCGAGGCAACCATAGCATTGTGAGGACCTGCAAGTTGGGGCATATTTCCGCTTTTTATATCGTCGAGCATAGCCTTGCGTTTGGCAGCGCTCCAGCTTATGAATGATTCGGGAAGTGGCTGTGGTGAAAAAACTTGCCATGCACCATAGACAAAAGCGCGAATTGTGTTTTGCTTTTCGAATCGAGCCATGTCGAGATTTGGTTGCTCGAAGTATTCGCCTTGCCAAAAGCTTTTCGCGCTATGTTCTACACCCTGACACCACGCAACATTTGCCAGCAAAACGCACACAAAGTAATAGATTTTTCTCATTTGGACCTCCATGTTTCACATTAATAAACATCATCATAATCTATTTTTGGCTGTTGAGCAACAAAAATGCGAATGATTGCTATTTTGCAAACAGTTTTTGGCAAACCCATTTTATGCCTCACAATCATCGATATATCGTGTTGCTCGAAACAGCGCAAGGCTATATGCAGATTTTTCTGGACAACATTGGGTTTTTTTATATCTTGCAATTTCACTATCCATATTTGGAGGAGTATATGCTTTCGAAAAATGGCATTCCAATGCGAGAAGATATTTCCGCAATCACACCATCAGAAACGCGATTGAACAAATCTGCAGTGGCACTTATCGAGTGTTTTCAGGAGATCCCTTGCGACCCTTGCGCCGTATCCTGTCCACATGGTGCTATAAAACCTTTTTCGAATATTAACGACCTGCCCACGATAGATCACGAACAATGTAACGGTTGTGCACTTTGCGTTGCTGCCTGTCCCGGACTTGCGATTTTCGTGATTGACTATTCATTCTCGCCCGATAATGCTCTTATAAAAATCCCACATGAATTCGTGCCTGTTCCTGCAAAAGGCGAAAGCGTTGATGTGCTATCGCGTAATGGGAAAGTTTTGGGCAAAGGCACAGTAGAAAGAGCCGTTACTTTCAAAGATAAAACAACGGTAGTGCATGTTGTAGTTTCCAAGACCATAGCAATGGAGGCTCGGGCTATTGCGCCTCTTGCTTACGAAAAAGATAATGTTCTTCGCGAATTCGAAAAGTAACAAATGTTTTTTGTAATTTTGTAAACAGGAAGATTTTGAAGAAAAATAGAAAGGAGGATTTATGAGAAAGGTGTTTTTTGCATTGGGCGCAATTTATGCAATGGCTTTTGCGCAGTTTTCTGGTATTTATGAAGTCTATCGCTCTGGACAACTTGCTGGCACTGTTAGCTTTGCAATGTCGCAACAGCCTTTGGGTTACTTTATAACTACCACTTTCGATCCGGTGGCACAAAACGGTGCAAAAACTGGTGCTTTTACTTCACAAACTTATCTCGACCCAGGCTATCATCCCACAACTTACAAACTGCAACAGAAAACTAGCGGTGCTGCCAATGAAATCAATGCCGTAGTCGAGCGCGGTGTTGCAAAAATAAAAGGCTCAATGGGCATAAACAGCACCGACAAAGAAATTCCCTTTGCATCGACAGGTTATATACTCGATCAGGAAAACTGGGGACATCTCTGGGTGCTTGGTTATGTCATAAACCCAAAAGTGGGCAATATCGAGCTTTCAATCTTGGTGCCACAGACAATGCTTGTTAAAAAGCTTGCACTCAAAAACGAAGAAGAGCGCAAGATAAACGATCGTAATGTTACAATTTTCTCAGGCACATTTGGCGATGAAGAGATTGAAATGTGGGTTTCTTCCGACAAGCACATAGTCATGGTGAAATTGCCCACGCAAAAACTCGAAGTGAAACTCGCCGAGATTAAAGCCGGTGACGATGCCGCGAAAAAAATCCCTGCCAATTACAACCCGCTTTCCAAAGCAGAAGTAGAGGACAAAGACTTTATCAAAAATCTAGTCAAAGTCAAAAAAATGAAGCTGGAGATCTCGTTTGACCCAAAAAACAAGCTCGACAGGCTTTATCTCCAACGTCGTGCCCAAACATTTACAGGTTCGGTAGAGGCTAATGCGCTCAACGGTATTTTCGATATCAAGAAAATGAGCCATCGAGTTACGCTTGCTTCCGAATGGCCTATGCGTGCACCTTTTGCCGTTGACCCAGAATATACATCGCCGGCACCCGGCATCGATTCTGACGACCCCACAATTATCGAACGTGCAAAACAAATTGTTGAGCCAGCACCCACCATTTGGGAAGCCGCCCGTGCGATAAGCATTTGGACAAATCGTAACATCAAATACGAACGCGAAAGCTATGGCGCAAAAGATGCCGTGCAGAAAGGCAAAGGCGATTCGCACACAAAAGCTTTGGTCTGTGCCTCGATGTTGCGCGCTGTGGGTTTGCCCGCTCGTGTAGTTCGTGGCATGCTTATGCTCGACGTAGCTTTAGATCATAGTTGGGTAGAAGTTTATTTGGGACAAGAAATTGGCTGGGCACCTATGGATCCCACAACCGACGAAGTCGATGAGCTTTGCGCTGCTCATGTGTCGCTTTGGCTTGGTGAAGACATGCCGCCAATCCTCGCAAAAGAGATTATCACCACGGTGAAATAATGTCTGTAGCGCCCCAAAAAATCCGTTGCTTTTTTGCCGTTGAAATACCTGATGGGCTAAAGGGCTACATTAAGGGAGAAGTTATTGCGCCATTGGCAAAATTACCTGTTTCTGTCAAGTGGGTGGAACCGAAGAATTTGCATCTCACCCTGAAGTTTTTGGGCGAAATTTTGCCAACCCAAATGCTCGCTGCTGCTGCAACTGCCGAGAAGTTATTGACTTCCACAGGAAAGGCAAAATTATACCTTACCGAAGCTGGCACTTTTGGTGGAAAAACACCATCGGTAATTTGGGTTGGCATTGGTGGAGATGTATCGCGCCTCGAAGTTATGTCGGGCGTTTTGACGGAGATTTGCAAAACCGAAAAAATCGATGCCGACGACAAGAAATTTTCGCCTCATATAACAATAGGACGCCCGAAAACTTCAATAAACTCTTCGCAACTTCTATCTGCCATCAAAAGCCAAAAACTTCAAAACACACCTTTCGAAGTGGCAGAATTAGTTTTGTTTCGCAGTACGCTCACTCCATCAGGACCTATTTACGAAGCAGTTAAACGAATTTTACTATAGAATGTGTTTTATGAATTCAAAGCTCTTCGCATTGCGTTGAGCATGGGAGAAAAATATGGCGAAAAAGAAGGTTGTAGCCGAAACAGTCGAGGGTATGCAAGACGCGCTTGCGAGCATCGAGAAACAATTCGGCAAAGGCTATCTCATTCGACTTGGTGACGATGAGATAAAACAGGTTCCCATCATTTCCACAGGAAGCATAACACTTGATCATGCACTTGGCACAGGTGGTATTCCAAAAGGTCGAATCATCGAGATCTATGGTGCGGAAGCTTCGGGGAAAACCACTTTAGCCCTGCACATAATTGCCGAAGCTCAAAAGCAAGGTGGAGTTGCGGCTTTTATCGATGCCGAACATGCGCTCGATCCAAATTATGCCCGCACAATAGGCGTGGACATAGATAATTTGTGGGTATCACAACCCGACTACGGTGAACAAGCACTTGAAATTGCCGAAACGCTTACCAAAAGCGGTGCAGTGGACATCGTTGTCATCGATTCAGTGGCGGCACTTGTTCCAAAAGATGAAATCGACGGCAATATGGGCGACCAGAAAGTTGGCTTGCAGGCACGTCTCATGTCACAAGCTCTGCGCAAATTGACCGGTGTTGTTAGCAAATCGAACACAGCGCTCATTTTCATAAATCAGGTGCGCATGAAAATTGGTATCGCCTATGGTAACCCAGAGACTACAACTGGTGGCATTGCGCTGAAATTTTACTCCTCCGTGCGTATCGAAGTGCGCCGTGGTCAAGCCATAAAAGTTGGAACTGATGTCATTGGTGCACATACAGTTGCAAAAATTGTAAAAAACAAACTTGCACCACCGTTCAAATCAGCCGAATTTGAAATCATATACGGCAAGGGCATATCCAAAACAGGCGAAATTGTCGATATTGGTGCTCAGGTTGGCATACTTGCCAAAAGTGGTGTTTGGTACACCTATGAAGGCGACCGTATTGGTCAAGGGCGTGAGAACGCTAAAGCGTTTTTGGAAGAACATCCCGATATGCTTGCCGATTTGGAAAAAAAGGTTCGCGACAGGCTCGGCTTTTTGAACCTGACCGCTCAGACGAGCGAAGATTTTGTAGAAACAGACGAAGAAGCATAAACAAAGGAACTGTAAAGTGTCCAAAAAATTGTTGTTACTGTTTGCGATTGCCGTTTTTGGTGTTTTGTTCATCGGTTGCGGCGACGACGATCCATCTGACCCAGAACCGCAATTCACCGTTTACAGCCAACCTGTTACACTCGATGGTGGAGAAGCTGGGCTGCAATTTTTTGCGCGTCCCACCACTCACGATGTGAGCATGGTTAGTGTGCGCATCACGAACCCTGCGAATTCTCAACTCACTTACAACCTTGGCAACACGCTCTACGTTCGTGATCAAAACTTTGCGCTTCAAGACACCGACATGGGTTATTGCAAATTTGACCACCTTGGAAACATACTTACCGGACCTTGGCGTTTTGTTTTTGTTGGCAACAAAGCCACCGGCGACCATTCAAGTTTCGAAGTGTCTGTAACGCATACGATTAGTGGCAAGTAATTTTCTGTTAACTACTTGCATGCAAAAACCTCGCTTTTTGAGCGAGGTTTTTTTGTGAGGTGCGTGGCAATGGAGACTTTGTGCGGGCGCAAAATTTTGTTTTTCCTCATATTTTTGTTGACAAAAAAGGAAATCACAATACTTTATGTGAACTGTGGGCACGGAGAAGTGCTCGTTTGCTCTTGAAAATCTTTTACGGAGAGGTAC
>CAYUDB010000104.1:0-9482 GCA_964443405.1 uncultured bacterium
CCTTCTCGCATGAACATAACCAAACATTCAATATTTCTACTCGGCGTTGCTTTAGCGCTTCTTGCCATTGCTGCCTTTGCAGTACTCAATCACAAATTTGCGAGTGATGCGAAGACGAACGACAAAAAAATTGCTCAATTGCTCGCTTTGGATTTTTTCCAAAAACTAGCAATAGAGAAAGCGCAGCTCCAAGCAGCAGCAGCAGAATATGCTAGTTCGCAAACACTCGCCGACTTTCTGCGCAATCACGCGAGCGCTAAATTTTTGCAGGAAATGCAGAATGACGATGCAATCGGAGCAATTGACTTTTGGGCAATTCTCGATGAAAATGGAAAGGCACTTTTTCAAAGTAACACTACAGAAAACAAGCAGAAACTTTTCGAACAGGCATTCGCCCACATGCAAAATGAACAGACATTCACCGATTTCATGGCGACTTCCACTGACGTCTGGCTCACCGTAGGGCAAAAAACGCAGACAGCAACTGCAGAAAACATGCAATCCGCTATCGTAGTGTTACAAAAGAAAATAGATAAGCGTTTCACAATGGAGAAAGCACCGTATGCTCTTGGTGAACCGAAAATTTACATGCGCGACGACAAAGATGCACCACCACAAATTCTACGTGCTTTCGCAACCAAACAGCCCACAGCTTTCGCAACACATAACACCGTAGGAAAACTCGTAATCCACCTTCCCATAACGAATTCAGCCGGCGAGAAAATTGCAATTCTCGCTGTTGAACATCCGCAGCTCTTTTTGGATAATTACAATAATTATCTTTTATTACGATATCTGCTGTTTGGTTTATTGCTCGGCGTTTTCTGTATTTCGTATTTTATGTTTGCGCGAAAACTAGTTGCAACTAAACAAATTACCGACCAAACTGTACGCACGACGCAAAAACAATTAAATGAGCTTTTCGCAAACCAATGCGAAGGCATTGTGGTTATAGATTCACAACTCAAGATCGGTTTTTTTAATGCAGCGTTTGCAAAAATGTTTGCAACTGAGATTAAGCCGAGCATCGCATTGGAAGAAGTACTGCCTGCCAAATTGTTCTCGAAAGTTCTTGAGCAAGTGTCACGTATGAATTTTGCGCAACATGATGTCGAACCGGCAGTTGCGCAATTCGAATCGGATAATAATACGCACATGTTTGTCAAAATTACCAAACGGCTTGCAAAAAATCCTGAGACGTGCGAATATTTTATTGCCTTTCGCGACATAACTGCCGAAACTCATGCGCAAGAGCTTGACAAGATAAACTTAGCTACACTCACATTTTTATCCAAAACTTCCGCAAAATTATTACACCTCGACGCGCCAGAACATATACTCACGTTCATTGGAACTTCGCTCGCTGAATTTTTACAAACTTCTATCGTCGTTGTAGATAGAACAGACGAATTGCATCAAAATACCATCGTTCATGGAGTGTTTGGAGCCGAGAGATCTATCTTTGAACGCGGAAAAAATATATTACATTACGATCCTGTAGGAAAGATTACCCCGATTACAGAATTGCAAGTGAGAAATATGCAAAAGGGCACGCTCTCAAAATTCAATACACTCGCAGAATTTGCCGGTGAATTCGTGCCAGAACCAATTTGCGCCGCCATTGCACAATTGCTGAACATCCGTGCAGTTTATAGCATCGGGTTGCTAAAAGATCAGGTCATCCACGGAGGGGTGCACATCATTTCGCAACAAATTCTCGACGACAAAATATGTTCTACCATCGAGACTTACATAAATATCGCTGCTGCTGCGTATGAAAAACGCATCGCCGAACAACAACTACGCGCAAGCTACGAAAAGATTGCCGAAAAAGATCAACTCCTCGCCGCAATTATAGACAATTTCGATGGTTACGTATATATGAACACCGCTGATTACAAAATTCAATTCATGAATGCAAAACTTATCGCCGAGTTGCATGCAGATCTTTCGGGCGAAAAATGTTACAAAGCCATTTTTGATCTCGAGCAACCGTGTTCCAACTGCATGATTTCAAAAGTGTTGGAACAGAAAGTCGTGTGCTATGAAACGCATGTCGCAAAAAATAATTCGTGCTTCGCTTCGGTAAGTTCGCGAGTTGTGCGCGAAGACGGCACTGCGATGAAATTGACAATGCTCACCGACATTACAGAACGTAAAGCCGCTGAAGATGCATTGCGAGCCTCGCAAAAACTTATGCGACACATACTTGACCTTTCGCTAGACATGATTATAGCAACGAATGCCGAGCGAAATATTGTGGAATTCAACCTTGCAGCTCAGCGAGTGTTTGGATATCTTCCGCATGAGGTTTTGGGAAAACATGTAAGCATTCTTTACGCCGATAATGTTGAAGGAAATAATGTTTACACCGAAACAAAACACAAGCGTGCCGTTGTAAAAAAGATTCTCAACAAACGCAAAGACGGCACAGTGTTTCCTGCACTACTTTCAGCCGCCGTAATGGTCGATACCGCCGGCAATAATATTGGTATCGTTGGGTTTTCACGAGATATATCCAGCAATAATGATATCACCATCGCCTAAAATGCTTACCGCACAATGTCATACAAGTTTTTGCTCGCATTGTAACTGCCCCACTTCGCATATGCTAAAATGCAATTTAAGTGCGCACTTTCCCAAGTTGTGCCATTTTTTGTGCGCAAAATGTTTGTTATTATGCTGCATGCCTTTGCAAAAAAACATGTCGCTTATGCAAAAATTATTGTCGTGTTTGAATAAATACTGGTTGCCTTTGCAAAACTACAAGTCGGACATGTGCAAATACAAGTTGTTTCCAAAAAAGTTCAAGTTGATTTTGCTAAAATACAAGTCGGTTCTGCAAAAATGCAAGCTGTTCATGCAAATTTCATTGTTACATTCGACAAAATACAAGCCGCTCTTGCAATTTTACAAGTGCCTTTGTAAAAAGTTCAAGTGCCTTGTGTACAAATTACCATTATTCATGTACTGTCGCGAATATCTTTTGCAAAAGTTACGGTTAGACAAAATTTTATTACGGACACGTTTGCTTTTCATATTACTAGATGAAATTTTTTGTGAATTCCTTGCGAAAAGTTTACAATTGGTCGAAATGTTTTTCGAGTTGAGCAAAATGTTCTCACATACGTTCAAAAACTTTCGCTTGCTGCATGCAACAAAATACTATTCACTATTGCATGACGGCAAGTCGCTTTTCATGGTTAACAATTCACGCTGGGGGTTTTTATGAAAAAGGTTGTAGTAATTTTCATCGTCGTTGTATTAGTAGTAATCGCTGCTGTTATTGCGCTTTACGTTTCCTACCCAAAAGGACCTAAGTTCGAAGAAGTTAAACATCTTGTCGAACCACAAATTATCGATTTGCCAAAACGTAATGTCATTTCCTGCAAAGTTAGTGGCACTAATGCCGAATCGATTGTCGCGCCTGCAATTAAGAAACTCTATTCTGTTCAGTTTCGTGCTAAAGGAATACCAAAGGATTTCAAGTTCTACACAATTCATGCGCGATGGAATGAAACGCTTGTCGATAGCGCAAAATCGTTTGTCGGCGAAATAGCATTACTTGTTCCTGATGATTTTTCGCAAATGCCATCAACTAAAGATACTACCGAGCCTGTAGTTTCGCTTTCCACTTGGGAATACGGTAAAACCGCTCAAATACTTCATGTGGGCGCCTATGATAAAGAGATGCCGACAGTCGAAAAACTTAAAGCCTTCGTTGAAAAAAATGGATACGAGTTTGCTGGACCGCACGAGGAAGTTTACTTAAGTGGACCCACAATTTTTGGAGCTGGGAACCCCGAAAAATATTTGACACTCATAAGATATAAAGTGCGTAAAATCAATGAAAATGCGATGATTGAAAAAAATGATTCACTTGTTACAGAATAAATATTTTTTTCTGCGAAATAGTTTTTACGCATTGCGCTTTTACTTGCGCTTTGCACAATATATATTTCGCATATCGAAAAATGTAAGTTGTATTACATTTTCTGAAGGTTTTTCATGCCTTTTTGAAAGTTACATTTTACAATTGCAAAAAAAGTTCTTGAGTTTTCAGTTTCGCATGACGTAGTTTTTTAAAGTAAATACAGCATAAAAATTTCGCTAATCATAAAATAAAGGTGTATTCTCATGAAAAAAATTTGGCAAATCGCGTTTGTAATTGCGCTTTTCGCATTAAATATTTCGCATGCCGAAAATTTTAAGCTGTATAATGCTTATAAAAAGTCTCGCGTGCTTCAAAAAAATTCGCACTTCACAAGTGAAAAAAAGCTATTTGTGATTGATAGTCTGCGCATTGTGCGTAAAAATGAGCAGCTTGAGCTTGTAAAAAAACTTGCTGAGTTTGAAAAGCTTAAACTTGTGCAGGTAAAAACACAACTCTGGATTGCAAATATCATAGTCTTCTATGCAAAAGATGAAGTCGTGCAAGAACTTGCGCAAGTGTTTTCTGATTATAATTTTGCCGTGTGCGCAGAAGATTTTGCCGAGTGTGCACAGTATGAAGTCGCCGATGCAAAAGATTGGGTCGATTCATCATTGTGGGGACTCGATTCATTAAAAATACAAGCCGTGCGCAGAAAATTTGGAGTCGATGGTGAAAATGTGCTGGTCGGAATTTTTGACTCGGGAGTCGGTCCACATGTTCCGGATGTTGCACCAAATGTTTTTACACTCGAAGCCGATAAACTTATTTTCGACGAAAAAGATAATGACCTCAATGGCTATGTCGATGATGTGTGGGGATTTATATTTTGCCCCGATTCTGCATATGATCGCATCAGATGCCACCCTTATGATGACAGAGGACACGGAACGCATGTCGCAGGAACAATTTGTGGAGTCGAACGCACAGGAATTGCACCCGCTGCTAAATTTTTATCACTCAAAGTTTTAAATGATAGTGGCAGTGGCGAAGAAGCGAGCGTGTGGTCTGCAATTCAGTACGCCGTCGAAAATAATGTGCGAGTCGGAAATTTTTCAATTGGATGGAGGCATTCAAGTTTACCCAACAGACCTGCATGGCGTGAAGTCGTTTCCAACGCAATTGAACTCGGTTTAGCATTCTGTGTTGCCGCCGGAAATGAAGGTATGGGCGCCGAACCAGACAATATACGCACGCCAGGAGACTTGCCGGAGGTGATTTCAGTCGGTGCGGTGACCGATTCAATGTCGCGCGCCACTTTTTCATCATGTGGACCCGTTTTTTGGGACGATTTTCCCTATCCGCCAGGACTTACCAAGCCCGACGTAGTTTTACCTGGCGCAAAAATACTTTCGTGCGTCATTCCTGGAGGATTGAACACGAAAAGCGGAACGTCGATGGCTTGTCCGCATGCAACTGCACTCGCATCATTAATATTGCAACTCAATCCTGAATTGTCGCATTACGAAATAAAAAATATCATTGAGACTTGTGCAAAAGATCTTGGCGCTCCCGAAAAAGATAATGAGTACGGCGAAGGATTTCCCGACGTTTTTGCAAGCTGTCTTGCCGCATGTGAAATGTGTACGCTCGTGTGGAACTCATTGACGGACGGAATTTTACGAACGCTACCTAATAATTTAAAGTTTCGAGTCGCCGGCGATACAATTATAATTCCGCGCGCAACAACACACTTGATATTTGAATCTTCGCACTTCGCACCAGAAACTTTACATTTCGATGGTTATTCAACGACGGTGACTTTTGCACCATCGCCTGTCGAGCGTGAAACTGTGCAAGTTTGCACAAAAAATTCGCGCACCGGTGAAAATATTTTTGCACTCTGGATAAATAAAACGGACACCGTGCGAAATTTTGGTTGCGTCGCTCTCGAAATTCCACGAGTTGGTCAAGTATATTCGATAGTTGCGCCGAATTTCAAAATAGCTGATATTTATGTTTCCCCCTCCGATGAATGCATAATTGCAGCCGCGCGCGAATGTGTGAATTTCGAATCTGAAGAATATTTTGTCGCGTCTGGAGACTGGCAACACGGTTTGCCATCATTTGGAATTGAACATGCATACTCGGGGGTTGCGTGCTGGGCAACGATGCTCGCTGATACTTATCATTCTATCGTTGATACACTTGACAGAGGCGCGCGTTTAAAAACGCAACCCGTTTTTGTAAAAGATTCGGTCGCAATATCATTCGCGCAATATTACGATACAGAAGCTACTGATAACGGATTTTGGGATGGAGGCACATTTGTAGCCTGGATACCCGATTCTGACTCATCGCGAGTCGTTGAAAAAGTTTTGATACCCATCGGAGAATATTCGTGCCACATAGATGACTACAATACAGTGTTATCTATGCGACCTGCCTTCGCTGGAACACTCGCGTGCACGGCTTGGCAGAAAGTGCATTTCGCTCTTGCAGTTGCGCGACCGTGTTCTGTGGAGTTTGAACTGATTTTTGCAACTGATAACAACACAACGCGCGCCGGTTGGTTCATCGACGACTTTTTACTTGAGAAATTTGAAGATCGCCGACCTACAATATATAATGTACGCGTCGCTGATGCACAACTTACCGCCGAAATTTTTGCCGATGCGGCGACGCTTGCAAATGTGCATGTTGAAACTTGCGATGGTATGGAGACTTTTGCAGGAAATTTTATTGGGTGTGCTGAGTTTCAATTTGAAATTGCAGAACATAGCGGCGATACATTAATGTTACGAGTTGTTGCTGAAGATTCGTTTGGTAGAAAAGCGTTTTATCCTGTTGATTCCTGTATAACGATGATTGTTCCTGCAACTCGTATCGTTGAGCATGATAAGGAGTTAGCTGAGCGAAAAGTTTTTACCACCGCATATGGAATTCACATACCCGGTAAAAATATGTCGTTTGAGATTTATGATTTTATGGGACGCAAAACTAATTTTGATTTGGCTGAGCGTGAAGGAATGCATGTTGTGCGTCCAAAGAATACGGGCATATATTTTATAAAACTTTTCGCACGAGATGGAACGATGGTCGTGCAAAAAGTTTTGTGGGTCGAATAATATAAACTGATGTTTATTGACAAATTAATACGAGCTGTGCGCGCAAAGTTTTTTATCTATGCAAATTTTCAGCGCGTTAGTCAATATTTTTTGCATGGCGTAAAATTCTTTATGCGAGCTGCAAATTTCCAAACAACGCTCAAGTGCGGGAACAATATTGCTGGCGAACCACTCTTTTTTCTTGACTTGCGACAAATACGAGTAAGCCGCGATAGCTTGCAACAGCCTTTGTAACGCTGCATAATCATAAGTTTCGATCATATTGTTGCGCAAGTAATTAGGCAAATTACTTTCGCAAAGATACGCGTCGAAAATTCTAATGCGCAAGTTGTGTGGAATGCGCAAATATGGGTCTTCGATAAATGACGCAACGTCGTAAATGGAATACCCGCTGCGTGCGCCCTGAAAATCTACGATTGCGACTTGTTGCTGGTTGAGCAAAATGTTTTGCGACTGGAAATCTCTATGCATCAAGCTGATAGGTGAATTTGCCACTTTGTGTGCGATTGAAAGCAAGTCGGGATAAATAAAATCGCACTCATCTGCGTTGAAATGCGCGTAGTTTTGCAAAAAATGACGGCAGAAATATTGGGTTTCCAACACAAGTTCGAAATATCTAAAGTCATGTTCCATCATCCCCGCTATATGCTTGAGAGAATGCACTTTAGCCAAAATTTTCGCCGCGTCGAGATGAACGGAAAAATCGTTGCACATGCGCACCCACTCGAAGAGCGATAATTTACCCACGTCCTGCATTATCAGTGTATCATGATGTTCTGCAAGAAAATACACGTCTGGAACCGGTATATTTTGACATTTGAGATTTTGCAACAAGACCATGTATCGCCGCAACTCGCTTTTGTTTTTATCCACAAGCAGCACATAGCTTTGCGAGTTACAATTTGCCCGATAAAAGTCGCGCGCCGAGCCACCAAACAGCCTTTCAACGGGCAACTTGCCGTGCGCAAAATCTTGCATAATGTTTTCGAAAAAAATATTGTTATTCATGTTTTCTTGCGTATTTTGCTTCCAGACTTTCGCGTTGAGACAGATTTTACGCATATCATATATATAAAGTTGCGCATGACAATTCAACTATTTTGATGTGCGATTGAAAGTAAATTTTTCGTGTAAAATGGAGTTACAATGAGAAATCTATGGTTGATAATCGCCTATACAACATTGCTTTTCGCATCTGAAACATGTTATGACGCTAAAAAACTCTGGCTCGTTGTTCGCGATAAAAAAACTGCCGAGCGCTTTGAAACACGTGCCGACTGGGCAAAATCACGCGCAGGTGCTCTGGACTTTACAAAGAAAGATTTGCGGTGGTTCGCCAGCGACAAAAGCGGTGCGTTAGCTGATGAGACTTTTCTGGAAAAAGCCGGGCAAACTGAACTTGCCAAAAAACTTTCACTCGGGCGCGCTGCAGACAAACGCCGTAGCACATACCAACTGGTTTTCGGTATCCCTTTAAGTATTGTCATGGTAGGTGGCGGAACATATTGGGGTTTAAGCGCTTGGCAAAAGACCGACCCCTCTACTCTCGATATGGCAGGATCTATCGTCATAGCAACAGCCGGCATTGGTGTTTTCGTGGGGGTTATATCATCGTATGTAAGAAATCATCGAACCCAGAACCCTGCCGAGCACACTATATCGCTCGCGCAAGCTGCGGATATTGTCGAAAGACACAACAATGCTTTGCGGCGCAAGTGTGCAGCTCAAACCTCGCCAGCCGACCAGTAAACCCCGCCAACTAACAGATTTGATTAGTTCCCCACTACTGCGAGTCGCACGTAAGAAACTAGCTCGTCGCCCGCGTAAAGCTCACAAACGTAAATTCCTGGCGACACATTCTTATGTGCCCAATTCTTGCTGTGCTCACCCGCAATTAATGTTCCAAAATCAACAGTATCAACGAGTTTTCCAGACGTGTCCTTAATCTTGGCAATTACATTGGCATTTTTAAGAATCTTGAAACTGATTATTGTGGTGTGTTGAGGCAATGCAACACCCTGAGAATACTCAAAAGTCAAAATCGAGTCCTGTGTCGGCACGGCATATTTGCCCGCAAGGCTTGTTAATTCTATTCCGTTGACCGTGATGCGGTTTTGCGGCAACTGTTTTGTATCCCATGTTACAATTACCTTTTCGCGTGCATCATGTAGCAAAACTTTCCATGTAGCATTTGTCGATGGCGCTCGCATATCCGTCCATGCTGCATCGATATATGGCATATCTGCATCGCTAAAAACAATTATGGGATAAAAACCAATTGGCGGCATCATTGAAATTGGCGGTGCTGGTGCATCGATGCCTTTATCGAAACCGTTTGTTGCATTTTTGTCCATACCAATCGTAAGCTTTTGAGTTTTATCAGCTTCGAATGTCATTTCAAGTTTAAACTGCTCCGTTTGCGCAAAAACCACATTTGCTAGAAGCGCTATTAAAAAAAATGTTCTCATCAAAAAACTCCTTTT
>CAYUDB010000105.1:0-9469 GCA_964443405.1 uncultured bacterium
ATCTTCCGAACAATCCCCATCGAATACCGAACACAGTACAACAATTCCTACAAACTGCGTTTCGAACTCGACCGTGTGTGCGACGAATACGGTAAGGATTACCACGTTGAGGTATCGAGGAAAGGCAAAGACGTGCTACTTAAGATCGGCGATGCACAAAGCACCGTTAGTGGTGTTCACACTTACGTCATATCATATCGGCTGAACCGCGCTGTAAAATACTTTTCCAATCACGACGAACTATGGCTCGAAGTCACTGGGCATGACTGGGAAATGCCCATTCACGAATGCTATGCTTCCGTTATGGTTCCGTCCGAAATTCCAGAAGAGAGCATCGTCGCCACATGTTTCACCGGCAGTTACGGAAGCACTTCCTCCGACTGCCAATGGACTAAAGCCATGAACATAATCGAGTTTGACGGACCATTTCTGAACTCTGGAGACGGATTTTCAGTGGCGGTCAAATTTCCACACGGTTTTGTTCGTGAGGCATCAAACTGGCAAAAAATTCGTTGGTTTTTGTCCGACAATTGGTTCTGGCTTGTTTTCGCCCCGTTACCATTGTTTGTCTTCGCGTTACTTTTTTACAAGTGGCGACGAGACGGCATTGACCCGCTTCGCGATTCCGCCATTATGGTGCGCTACGAACCACCCGAAGACCTAAACCCCGCCGAACTCGGTACCATCCTCGACGAACGCGCAGATCCGTCCGACATCGCCGCAACATTCGTTGACCTTGCAGTTCGCGGTTACCTCAAAATCGTGGAAGTCCACTCTGAGAAGCTAGTGTTTTTCAAAAACAACGATTACGCTTTAGTCAAATTGGAAAAACTCTCCGACGACGCGGGACTCAACGACTTTGAACGCAAGTTCATCGAATACGTTTTCGAAGTTGGTGATTCCGGCGGCATGACGGCTTCAGGCTTAGGTGTTCCTGAGGGCACCGCTGTTGTTCTAATATCGTCGCTCGCGCAAAAATTCTATGCCAAACTTGAAGCGCTTAAGTCTATGCTATATTCAAGCTTAGTCATGCGCAAATATTTCCCCGCCAATCCCGAATCAGTGCGCGCCACCTACGTTGGATATGGTATTGTCGCTGTAATATTAGGTATTGCTTCGGCGTTTATTTTCAGGAACGCGGCGCCAGTTTTTGGTTTTGTGGCATCGGGTTTGTTGTTTGTGGTGTTCGCTCGCGCCATGCCACGAAAGACCCGCCGCGGATCTGCTGCGATGTTGCATGCGCTTGGTTTCCAGATGTTTATCGAGAAAGTGGAGAAGGACAGAATCCGAGTTCTCGCCACCGAAGACCCAAAAATATTCGACAGAGTTTTGCCCTATGCGATGATACTCGGTTGCGCTGACAGCTGGGCTGAAAAATTTTCCGATTTTCTAAAACAAAGCCCCAACTGGTATGTTGGTGCTGGCGCTTTCAACGGTATGATGTTCACTCACAGCTTAGGCAACGCGATTTCCTCTTTCAACCAGGCAGCTGTTTCGCATCCGAGAGGGAGCAGCGCCGCAGGTGGTGGGAGTGCATTTTCGGGTGGAGGATTTTCCGGTGGTGGGTTTGGTGGTGGTGGTGGCGGCACTTGGTAAATTTCCTCTTTGTGCCGACATTGTGCGACAAAAATTTTTGACATTTCTATTTGCCACCATTCGCGAGAGTGGTGGTTTTTCTATTGTGAGTGATGATAAAAATTATTCGAGTTGACGTTTTTTGAGTGAGTTTTATGAGAAAAGCGAATATACATTGAGCAATAATATTTCTGCACAAGATGTTTATTTACGATAAAATTTTTGTTACATTTATGCGAAATCTGTTATGCATGCTGATATTGCAAGTTAGATGTGGTATGAGAAATTTGTGTGGCAATGAAGTTAGTTTTGAAAGATTTTGTAGTAATTGTTAAGAAAAAATACACTGGAATTTTGAGCAGGCGAAGTGTAATTCGAAAAAGTATTCAATAGACGAGAAAGTGTTGCCATTCAAAATCACGATGATAGGAAACATCTGCTCAACAAAAAAATATCGGCGCAAAGTAAAACCCGCCATGTTTCCGTGACGGGTTTTAAGTAAAAATAATATCATGCAATGCCGCGAAATTTCGCATTCGCGCCAAGCAAACAGAGGCTTAGAAATTGCGCCCAGCCAAAAATGCCCGCATGTTCGCATCGAGAAATTTCGCAGGCACTCGCGCCGCAATGACCTTTTGCCAATGTGCTTCATCAAATGGCAGAAACTTCGATAGCGCACCCAAAAGTACAACGTTCACAGCTTTAACTGTGCCCGCTTGTCGTGCAAGCTCAAAGCCATCGATAATAAGTACATCCGGCACTTGATCTCGTATAAGCTCAAACACATTGGGCGGATAACTCGCGCTGCCCGATGCAACTGTTGCAGGCATAATCGGACGCGTGTTCACAACAACTTTGCCCGTCGGCTTCACATAATGAAGCGTGCGCAACGCTTCTAGAGGCTCAAATGCCAAAAGCACGTCTGCCTCTGCCGGAGATATAACCGGTGAGAATACTTTCTCGCCAAAGCGCACAGTACCTACAACCGAGCCTCCTCGTTGCGCCATTCCATGCACCTCGGATTTCTTCACGTCGAACCCGGCTTCGAGCGCCGCATCAGAAAGTAATTCCGATGCCAGAATGGTGCCTTGCCCGCCCACACCGGTTATGAAGATGGATGTCGTGGTCATGCTCGCCTCCCTATTTGATGAGTGTTAATTTGCACACAGCTGTTCGGTTTTTGGCGCGGGCAACAGCGAAATAAACGCCAGTTGGAGCCGCGACGCCGAAGTCATCAGTGCCATCCCAGATAATTTGAACGTCGCCGTGTTGGTTTCCTGCGGCAACATGACGGATGAGTTGACCGCGCACGTTGTATAATTCACAGTCGTATTCGCCGGCAGCGGAAAAGTTGATGGACACTTCGGAGTTGAAGGGGTTTGGATAGGCGCGTAGGCGAATTTGGTTTGGGATCTCGGGTTTTGGTGCCTCGTCAATGCGTAGATGACCCATCCAGGTGAGTAGGCTGTCGAGGAAAACGTTCCTACGCGTGGTTCCCGGGGAGCCGTTTGTGATTCCTTCGAGTCCAAACTCCAAAAAGGCGGTTTTTGCACCAGATATGAGCAAGTTTCGCACAGCACAGAACTCGCCAGTGTGACCGGAGTATTGGAGAAATGCTGTGCCCGAGCCAGTTGAAGCGCATTTGCCGAAGGACGTTTGGTTGTTGGCAGCGTCGGTTGAGCCGATGCAGCGCAAAGTCATGCCGCCGGCGATAGGATCTCCGGCGATGCCTTCGACGGTCATGCCCCAAGAGCGATCGATTGAGTCGGCAACGTGGGTGGCGCCGAAAATGGAGGACAACATTGCTGCGTCGCTGTGCCCAAGTTCGTCGGCGAGATATTGTCCAGAGAAGATGAGGTTGTTGCCAGCGTGAGCGAAGGCGCTGAACATGGTTCTCTCAGTACTGGAAAGCACTTCGGTGCTGGCGCTTCCGCCGAGAACGATGGCTGTTTGAAATTGCGCGTTCAAAAATGTGGCGTCAATAGTGCCTGATGCGGCACGAACCCAAACTTCATTCTCAATGCCAAGGCTATTGAGCGAACGAGTGATGAATGAAGAGTAACGGTTTGTTCCGTCGAGGTCGTAGATTAAAACTGGGTAGTATCCGATGAGCACTTTTTGGACGTCGTACTTGCGGTAATCACTGGAAGTGGAGGTGATGATGATGTGGAATTCGATGGAGTCGCCCTCGAAATAGGTTGGGCTGGTAGTGAAACGGATAGGATCGGTGGCATTGTTCACGCTAGCGCCGGGGGCAACGCTGCCAAGTGTGGCGGTGGAGTCGGTTATGGTGATGTGTGGGTTGTAGCAGCGAACTTTGAGCATCAGATTTGTGCCGGGTTGCCAAGCAGGGTCGTTGGTGAAGAAAAGGCGCATTTCGCCGTTTTCGCCATAGGAAACTCTATCGCCACCTGCGGCATCGACGGTTTTGAGCGAGTCGATGTTGAGGTATGGATAGCGCCATTGGTAGAGTGTTTTGCCAGCATTGATTCTTCCTGTGCCGAGCATGCCGACATAACTGGGGTTGTACTCGTCGATGGGGTCGGCGCCGTTTTGCATCATGCGGTAGATGGAGGCAGGCGTGCTGTCGGGGAACATTGAAACTAGGAAAACGGCTAATCCTGCGGCACATGGGCAGGAAAACGAAGTGCCATCAGGGTTATCGTAACCGCCGTCGAGCGCTGTTGTGCGAATGCCAACACCAGGTGCAGAAATATCCACCCACGTGCCGTAGCATGAGAAATCAGCTTTGAGGTCGTGTTGGTCGGTAGCCGCAACGGCGAGGATAAACGTGTAACCAGCTGGGTATGATATGTCGGAGATATTTTCATTGCCAGCAGCGCCAAGCAATACCGCGCCGTCGTTGTAAGCAGATTGGTAGAGTGCGCGAGGCATAGGTGAGGCGTATGTGCTGCCATAGGAAAGACTGTAAACATTCATGTCCATGCCGCGAGCGTATTGAATAGAACCCAAAACCGCCGATTCGACGTGATGGTCTTCTTCGTCGCTGCGGAGAACTATGCTTTTGGCACGCCAAACCACACCGCTTACACCACGGCTATTATCGCCAACAGCGGCGACAGTTCCGGTGCACATGGTGCCATGTCCGATGTCGTCGTCATCAGGATCATTATCGCTGCTGGTGAAATCCCAGCCGATAAGATCGTCAATAAATCCATTGCCGTCATTGTCGATACCATCCATGTCATCAGGATCCATGACGACACCATCATCGTCCATGTCTTCGCCCGGGTTCACCCATATATTTTCTTGCAAATCGGGATGATACCATTCGGTGCCTTCGAGCACTGAGAAAGTTACATCGGTGGCATTTGTTGTAAAATCCCACACTACGGGCATGAAGATGCGGCTCAGATGCCATTGTGTGGAATACATGGGATCGTTTGGTGTGCGGTATTTTTTCAAAATGTGATCGGCTTGAGCCATAGAAACTTGTGGGCAATTCTCGAGCCTTTTGGCGAGAGCTGGTATGTCGATGCTATCGGTAGTGGTGGAGAACTTAAACCAATTGCGCACTCCATAGTTTTTGGCAATGAATTTTGGGTTTGTTGGTTTTGGAAAAAGCCTTTGCACATTTGTGATTTTGCATTCACGCAGGAAATTGTCGATTTGGGCGATGCCACATTTGACGCCATCTTTAGTTGTTGTAAAACTGAGTTCGGGTTCGGGTTCAAAAGCGACAAGCACCGTGCCCGCTACCCAAGGTGGCTCGGCTCCATTTATGTATTCGTGCTGGCAAAATGCAGCCGAAAGCAGAAGAATGCCCAAAATCAAACTGTTACGCATGGTTCCTCCAACATATGATTTGTAAAACTCCAAAATTAGTTAAATGAACTGCTTAGTCAAGCGGCTTTTAGTAAAATAGCAAATTTGACATATATGTGCAAACATGTGAAAATGTGCACCTGGTTTGCCAATGCGAAACGCAAAAAAGCTATTGCGCATACGATAATAAATCTTAGGATATAGCGAAACAACAAGGTACAGACACATGGATTCTAAAACTCGCATTGTAGATTTTCTTGTGCTTGGCTCGGGGATATCGGGCTTATCGTTTGCCTTAAAAGCGGCGAAAATGGGCAAAGTTCTCGTTGTAACAAAAACACGTGCCGAAATTGGGTGCACAGCACTTGCGCAGGGAGGGATAGCTGCTGTTTTGCCCACTGGTGATCGTGATGACAGTTTTGAACTGCATGTGGAAGATACATTGCGCACAGGTGCCGGAATTTGCAAACGTACTGTGGTGGAGAAAGTTGTGCAATATGCGCCAAAAGTAGTTGAGCAATTAACAGCTTTGGGCGTCGAGTTTACAAAGCGCGAGGAACCCGGCGAACCACATGAAGGTCCTGATGGTTTTGCACCTGGTCTCACTCGTGAAGGCGGACATAGTCGCAGCCGTGTTGTTCATGTTGCCGACTTCACAGGGCGCGCCATAGAACAGGCACTTTTGGCAGTGGCACGCGCCGAGCCGAACATTGAGATTTGGGAATACCACATGGCAGTTGATTTGCTTACACAGCATCAAATCGAAGGCTATGTAATGCGACCATGGGATTCGATTCGTTGCTATGGCGCATATATTCTCGACATACAAACCGAAGTAGTACATACTGTTATAGCGCGTAAGACAATTCTTGCCACAGGTGGAGCTGGCAAAATATATCTGCACACAACAAATCCAAACGTCTCTTCAGGCGATGGCATAGCTCTTGCATTTCGTGCTGGTGCGAGCATTGGCAACCTTGAATTCATGCAGTTTCATCCTACAGTGCTATACGATGTGCGCAACGATGACGAGCCGTCATTTCTCATATCTGAGGCAGTACGCGGTGAAGGTGCCATTTTGCTCAATTCTGATGGCAAACGTTTCATGCGCGATTATCATGACATGGCGGAATTGGCACCACGAGATATCGTTGCTCGTGCCATCGACACAGAGTTAAAACAATCGGGCGAACGATTTGTATATTTAGACATTCGCGATAAATCGGAAAGTTTTTTGCGCAAAAGATTTCCCACGATTTACCGCACATGTGCTGAACAGGGCATCGACATAGCCCACGATTTGATACCAGTTGTTCCGGCGGCACATTATTTATGCGGTGGCATTGTGGTTGACGAATGGGGGAATACGGATATCGAAAACCTATATGCGTGCGGTGAATGCGCTTGTACAGGCATGCATGGCGCAAACAGATTGGCTTCAAATTCACTTTTAGAGGCTTTTGCCTTTGCCGACTTTTGCTTTGCCGATATTTGTCGTTGTGGCTTCGACTCAGAGATTTTGCCCAAAATTCCAAGCTGGGATGATTCTGGCGCCTTCGATAGAAAAGAATGGGTTATTTTACGCCACAATTACCAAATGTTGCGAGCCATTATGTGGGACTACATGGGCATTGTAAGGTCGATTTCGCGCCTTGAACGAGCACTGGACCGTGTTCGCTTAATGTGGTCGGAGATTGACGAGTTTTATCGTAAAAATCCCGTGCGCCTGAAGATTCTTGAGCTTCGCAACATGGCATATATTGCCGAATCAATGATTCGTTGTGCACTGTTACGTAAAGAAAGCCGTGGATTGCACTATGTGAGCGATTTTCCAAATACGGAAAATTCTTTTCTACACGATACAATATTGAAACACTCTGGGATATACAAAGAAACCCATATATAATTGCTTATGTATGTTTCGAATATAACAATAATATCTGCACTATTCGGTGGCATAGGCTCGGTATTTTCGCCGTGTATATTGCCAATATTGCCAGTGTATTTCGCGTATATAATGGGAATCTCTCAATATTGTCGTCGATTTCGCAACGATACGTATTTGCCTGTAAAGCTAGCGGCGATATTTTTGCTGGGTTTCGGCATAGTTTTTTTGATAAACAATGTTACTGTGTGGAAACTCTCTCTTTTTTTGCTCAGCCAATCGAAATTTCTCGTGCAAATAGGAGGTGCCGCCATTGTTTTCTTTGGGCTTGCTTCGTCAGGTATAGCCGAAATGGACACCTTTTTCGATGTGCGCCGCAATCATTTTTCCGAGCTTGTGGCGTGGTTTTTGGGAGCATTTTTTTCGGGGGCATTTGTCGCTTCGGCTTGGACGCCTTGTGTGGGACCAACATTTGCAAACATATATTCTCTAACGTCCGACACTGAAACTGTTTATGTTGGAATATATTATTTATTAACCTATGTTTTGGGCATGTGCTTACCATTTATAATATCGTCTGCCGCCATAATGCCACTTTTAAATCGAATACATAAAAGCAATATAAATGGTCAAATTTTGCAACTTTCTGCAGGTAAGCTACTTACAATAATCGGTATGACTATTTTTTTGGGTAATTTTGGTGCAATTTCCGAAGCAATGGGAGAAATAACTATCGTTTCTGCATCAATTTTCATTACATTTTTTACAGTAGCAGTAACTCAAATTTGGATGCTTTGGCAAGTGGCACAATGGTTTGCCGATAATAAGCAATCGGCACTGCCTTGGTCTGTGCGTCTGCTTTTTTTTGTAGATTTACTAAGTGTTGCGATGTTGCAGGTTATTCGCACATTCGAAGAATACACTATAATCGAGTAAAAAATATATACTATATTGGAGGTTACAATGAAAGTATATTCAACATGCAACGCGCCCAAAGCTGTGGGACCATACTCCCAGGCGATGCGAACTGGTAATTTGCTTTTCGTATCGGGTCAAATACCACTTGTGCCTGATACCGGAGAACTGGTTATTGGTGGTGTTAAGGAGCAAACCGAACAGGTTTTGAAAAACGTAATAGCTGTATTAAATTCCGCCGAACTCACGTTAAAAAATGTGGTTATGGCAAATGTTTACATGACAGATTTATCTCAATTCGCAATTATGAATGCGGTGTATGCAGAGTTTTTTGGCGATCATAAGCCTGCTCGTGCAGCAGTTCAGGTTGGTGCATTGCCCAAAGGTGCGCAAGTGGAGATCTCTGTTGTTGCAGAGCTTTAATACGCAGTAAAGCCCGCCAATGTTTGGTTAGCGGGTTTATTTACAAGTAGGCTTAATAATTTGGTCATACTATTCGAATATGCGCAAAATTACAGTAGCAATTATACGAGTATATCAATACGTCATATCGCCAATATTTCCGCCATCGTGTAGGTTTGTACCGTCGTGTTCAGAATATGCGATTGAGTGTTTCGCAAAATTTTCATTTTTTCGAGCATTGGCGTTAACTGTTTGGCGTATTTTACGTTGCAACCCATTTTGCAAAGGCGGCTTCGATCCTGTACCAGATAACTAGTTCGTTGTGCCTGTGTTTTTCAAATACCGTGTATGTAATATATTTCACGTAAACATTTGCTAATTATCATCTTCAATGATAACAGCTGTGCCAAAAGCCACAAGCTCTGCAGCGCCTTGCATTACCGATGAAGTTGAGAAACGCACGCAAACAATTGCGTTCGCACCGAGTTTTAGCGCATCGTCAGTCATCCTATCGAGGGCTTGTTCGCGTGCTTCTGCCAAAAGCTTTGTGTAATCGGAGATTTCGCCGCCGATAAGGTTTTTCAGTGCTGCCATGATGTCGTGCCCAATGTGCCGAGCACGAATCGTGTTTCCGCGAACCAATCCGAGCGTTTTTGTAATTCGTTTGCCCGCAATGGTTTCAGTAGTTGCAACGATCATAATTCGACTCCCTCATATCGTTCATGTTTTTTAGCGAACATACGTTCTCGTATAATTGATATTACTAGAACGATGGTGCCCGCAATTAGTGCCAATATGCCAATTTTTAATATAAGTGGCTGCGAAGGATCAGCAAAAAACTGTGCAATTAAAACCTTTGCTAAAAAAAGGCAAACTATTACTGTGCCGATAGTTAGTAGTAATGCC
>CAYUDB010000106.1:0-9407 GCA_964443405.1 uncultured bacterium
GCCTCGGGTGCAGCATATTCAACCTTGCTATCGTCCCAAAAAAGTGCATAACCAAACACATCGCCAAGCATTAGTGCTAGCTTTGCACGATCAAAAACATCATAGGTAACACCCGCTGTAGCAGAAAAGCCCCAAGCTGAATGCTGTATCAGTTTTTTGTGAACAGCGCGTATTGATGCTCCAGCATGTACTTTTTCGCCAAACCTTTTTGCAGCAGCAAAATCCGCCGAAAGTGTGTAATGATTGTCATAACCGATTATCTGCGGGCGATTGTCGGGTGACATGGGTTGTGTTGTGTCGGAAAGTTCGGTTATTGGTATGTCGTCACCGCCAATGTAACGAAAACTTGCCGCACAAGACGTTTTGCCAAGTTTGAATACTGCTCCACCCACAAAAACGTTCACCATAGATTGATAATATGAGCCGCCAGCTAAAGTATATTTCGCCGCATCAAAACTTGCCACTAGTGCAGGGTTGCAAAGTGCTGTAAGTCCATTAGCATCGATGACCGTGCGAATGCCGCCAATGCCAGCATTCATAGCCGATGAGGCAACATCGAATTCATCCGATTGATACGGAGCCGCGGTGCAAATAACCGCGGCTACCAATATCATTATGTTCACGAGCTTCTTCATTATTTTTTGTAGAGCATGTCCGCGCTGGGGAAACGTGCCACAACGCTCAGCTCTTCTTCTATGCGCAAAAGTTGGTTGTATTTTTCGATGCGCTCTGTGCGGCAAGGTGCACCTGTTTTAATCTGTCCTGCGTTCACTGCAACAGCGAGATCGGCAATGAACGAATCGGCAGTTTCGCCCGAACGATGCGAGATTATTGTATTCCAGCCCGCGCGGTGTGCCATCTCTATAGCGTCAAGTGTTTCGGTTACAGTGCCTATTTGGTTCAACTTGATAAGAACAGCATTAGCTGCGTGTTCTACTATGCCCTTCGCTATAATCTTCGGGTTTGTGACAAAAACATCGTCACCGACAAGTTGTATGTCCTTGCCAAGGGTTTCAGTGAGCTTTATCCAGCCAGACCAGTCATCTTCTGCAAGTCCATCTTCTATGGAACAAATGGGAAAATCGGCACAGATAGATTTGTAATATTTGATCATGTTTTCGCTTGTGCGAACACGGCTTTCGAAAGTGTATTTACCTTCGTCATAAAGTTCCGATGCGGCAACATCCAGGGCTATAAACACTTCTTCACCTGGCTTGTAACCCGCTTTTTCGATAGCATCGACTAAAAGCTGCAATGCATCGGTATGTTTACCTAAATTGGGTGCAAACCCGCCTTCATCGCCGACACCAGTGGCAAGCTTGCGATCTTTAAGTAACTTTTTGAGAGTATGATAGATTTCGGAACCAGCACGATATGCATCGGTGAAGCTGGGAAGCCCGGCAGGAACTATCATGAATTCTTGAATTTCGAGGTTATTGTCGGCATGTGCGCCACCGTTGATGACATTCATGAGAGGCGCGGGCAAAAGTTTGGCGTTCACTCCACCCAAATATTGATACAAAGGCATGCCAAGTTCCATCGCCGAAACTCTTGCCGCCGCCATGCTAACTCCAAGTATAGCATTAGCGCCGAGTTTTTCTTTGTTTTCGGTGCCATCAAGCTCGAGAAGAAGCCTGTCAAGCCCAAGTTGATCTTGCGATTCGAATTCCATAATATCTGGAGCAATTTTATCGTTCACATTATCAACAGCTTTTGAAACACCTTTGCCGTGCCAAAATTCGCCACCATCGCGCAATTCTAGAGCCTCGCGTTTGCCTGTGGAAGCACCGGAAGGAACAGCAGCTGTAGCTTTTGCTCCAGACTCTAATTCCATTTCAACTTCGACTGTAGGGTTTCCGCGCGAGTCGAGAATTTGTCTCGCCCAAACGCCTATGATTCCAGACATATACCTCTCCTGATTTTTGTTCGTGTAGCAAAATATTTTCTCGTAAGCTTAAGTCAAGTTTTTACTGAAATGCTTGTTTTGTTTTTGTTCAAACACAAAAAGGGGCGAGAATCACAGACTAATGCAGCGAGATATTTTGATTATATTGCGAAAAATACAAATTTTTGCTTGACAAAGAAGCTAACTCGCATACCTTTGCAAAGCTGTTGACGTAGGCACAGACTTTTGCGGGGGTATAGCTCAGTTGGTAGAGCAACGCCCTTTTAAGGCGTAGGCCGTTGGTTCGACCCCAACTACCCTCACTTTCACAAAACCCGCATACGGATTTACCAAAACTCCACCCTTTCCCTGTGCGGGAAGGGTTTTTTTGTAACACTTTCACCGGAAAAGATATGCAGAAATCCACCATCGCAAAACTGTTGTTGTTGGCAACGGGCATTGTAGCTCTCGACCGCATAACCAAAAACCTCGTTGTTGCCAATCTTTATTTTCGAGAAATCATTCCCGTAATACAAAACTACTTCAACATCATATACATACACAATCCTGGTGGAGCTTTTGGCACCAAACTTGGCGGCAATGTTTTTTACCTCATTACCTCCACACTTGCAGCAGTAGCCGTAATTGTGTGGCTTTTTGCCAAAAAACATCACACCACTGGTCTTTTGGGCATAGCGCTTTTGATAGGCGGCTATGCGGGCAATTTTTGGGACAGACTACAATACGGCATCGTCATTGATTTCCTCGATTTCGGTATCAAGGATTCACGCTGGCCCACTTTCAACATCGCCGACAGTGCTGTTACACTTGGTATCATAATGCTCGTATTACAAGAACTTTTCTTTACCCCAAAGATTTCTGTTGTGAAAAACGAAATTTGTGACGAAACTATTGACAACAAAGATTTAAATGAGGTGGCAAAATGAAAAAGGTTTTGGCTATGGCTTTGATGGCGCTTTGCACATTGGCTTTCGCCATCGACACTACACCGTATTTCCCTTGTGCTGTGGGTTACGAGTGGACTTACAACGATTCGCTCACATCGGGCACAGAGACTTTCAACCTCACCACTGTCGCCGGCGAAACCGAAATGGATGGCTACCTTACTTATGTGGTGCTTCAAGGTGACACTGCCAGTCCCGAAAAAAATTACTATCAAATTCGTCCAGATGGAGTATATCACATTGTTTACTACGCAGAGCTCGACTCAATGCCCGTATATATGCTCATGCTGCCGCGTTGGCTTAACAATGGTGACATTTGGACAGTTTTCGATGTTGATACTTCCATGACTGTGGACATGGGCGCCATACTCGACATTCGCATCCACACAACATCCGAATTTGTTGGCATGGAAGACATTACAGTGCCCGCAGGTGTTTTTTCCGACTGCATAAAAATCGTCTCCACATCCGATTGGCGCTATTCAATTCGCATGGGCGGCACCGTTTTCCGCAGCGACTCCGGCGTTACCGTTGTGAACGAGACACAGTTTGCCTATGAAGTGGGCATGGTAAAAGATTTGAGCATTGATTTGGCAAATGCGCTCATGTCGGGCGATTACGATACACTTGTTTCAACACTTCTCGATTTCGAGCTGACTAACATTACCGAGAAGCCCGCATCTTTGCCCACAGCCACTAAGCTTTTTGCATACCCCTCACCTTTCAATGCTGCTTGCGCAATTTTTGCACCTTCGGGCGAAACAGTCGAAATTATCGATATCTCAGGCAAAACCATAACCTCGCATACAGGTTCATTTGTATGGCATCCTTCATCTGATGTAAGCGCTGGAGTTTATTTTGCCAAATCTGCCTCACAACCTTCCCCGACGCGCATTATTTATATGAAATAATACCCAAATTATACCTAACAAAAAAACGCGGCTTCTGTCGCGTTTTTTTTATGCATCTTTTCGAGGCAAAAAGAACTTATACCATCGCGCTTTGTTATGGGCAAGCAGAATTTCATTGTGGCAAATGCGAGTTTGTTTACTTTTGGCACTGCAAAGCATATTGACAAACCCACTCATATCATGGTGAAATACCCATCCTCAACAAAACAACAACCTTTGCCGATCACTTGACAAAGCATCTCGCTTACAAAGTATCTCGAAGCGAGCACGTTCTTTGGGCATCTATCGAAAAGTTCAGCACTCTTTCCAATAAAAATCCCCCTCATGGTAACCACGAGGGGGAATACGCCCGAAGGGACTCGAACCCCAAACCTTCTGGTCCGTAGCCAGATGCTCTATCCAATTGAGCTACGGGCGCGGAATGGGAATAGTTTATTGCGCGTGTCGAAAATGTCAAGAACTTTTTAAGTTATGGCGCGTAAAAAATTCAATGTGGCACGGCGATTGTTGAGTTTTATCGGCTCAGTTATCGCCTCAATAACACGCCAGCCACCATTACCGGTAATTACAGTTAGACGCAAAAAACCTTCGCGTGGTTTGCCCGATTGTATGTCCATGTAGTATGTAAGCGTCTTCTCAACATCCGACGGCATAACAAATTCTGTCACATGCTTTTGCAAAAGCTGTGCAGCACTAGAAACAAGGCATTCGAGCGCGGCATCGTTTGCGAATTTAACCATACCATCTTGTATTATCAGTGTCGCTCTTGGCGAGGAAACTAGCTCAGCTGCAAAAAGTTCGTCAAAAACACGTAAATTCTCGGACGTGGTATTGATTATCGCATCAATCGGCTTATCATCGGTTGAGTCGAGCCAAATGTCTTCGCGTTCATGAACTTGCGGCGCAACATATTCGGCAAAGCTAACAACCCCAAAGCCCTCAGCAAAGCGCACACGTTCCAAAGCAACCTCAAACTCGCGCTCATAACCGTTCCAGTCCATTATTTTGAACCTCATAGTAGCCGGAAGATCAATGCCGTCTTGGACATCCGAGTAGATTTTTTCCACAGTAAATTGATCTTCAAAAGCCACAAAAGTGCTGAATGGTGCAGTTGTAAGCTCATCCTCAAGAAAACCAAACTCTTCTGCGGTTTTAGCGTTGGCAAAAACTATATAGCTGTCACGAATCACATAAGCAGGTCGATTCTCTGCGGTGAGACGGATAGCGTAATCGTCATCGAAGAGTGGCACATCTGGCGCAGTTTGGATTGACATGTCATCAACGTCGGGTGTGGTCTTCTGCGCGACAAAAGGCTCATCTTGCGCAATAGGTTGTGCGACTTCTGGTTCGAAAGGTTTTGCGCGATCAATTTCCACATTCGAAACCTCTTCGATGCGTGTGTTCAAATTTGCCAGCTCGTCGGCAAAATGCGCGCGTTCGTTTGCCAAAGTGCTTTCGGTTTCGGCGAGTTTTCCGCGCAACATGGCAAGCTCGTTTTCGTCAACTGCCGGAGTTGTTGGCAATGTAACTTCTAATGTCGCAATCTGTTGACGCAGATCGGCAATTTCCGCACGATATTTGTCCGCAAGTTCAGAAACCTCAAGCCGCGTTGCCTGAAGCTGATAAGTGTGCGTCTCGCGCAAACGCGCAATATAGTCTTCGTGCTCGGCAGAAAGCTTTTCGCGCAACTGCGTAAGCTGCTCTGCAACAATATCTTCCGTCACAGTTGCCGTAGGTGGCATTTCGGGACGGTTTTCTGCCTCGTTGAGAGTCGTTTGCAAACGCATGTTCTCGTTTTCAAGGTAAACAACTTTCGTTTCGAGCTTTGCGCGATCAATTTCCACATTCGAAACCTCTTCGATGCGTGTGTTCAAATTTGCCAGCTCGTCGGCAAAATGCGCGCGTTCGTTTGCCAAAGTGCTTTCGGTTTCGGCGAGTTTTCCGCGCAACATGGCAAGCTCGTTTTCGTCAACTGCCGGAGTTGTTGGCAATGTAACTTCTAATGTCGCAATCTGTTGACGCAGATCGGCAATTTCCGCACGATATTTGTCCGCAAGTTCAGAAACGTGCGTTTGCGAGTTTTTAAGTTCACGTTCAATACGCTCGCGTTCTGATTGCTCAAAATGATACTTGCGTTCAAGTTCTTCTTCGCTGGCACGAGCGATTTCAACGGCTGTGTTGTCAAATAATGTGCCAAATATAGCAACACACTTGTCATCGAATATTATTGGCTTTTTTACTATTTGAAGATTTAGCTCGCCTGAGGGAAAATCTATGGTTTTAGTGTCGATAACATCTTCTCCAGTAAGCACTTCCGCATCACCATCCGAAAGCTTTTGCGCTATTGACAAAGCGAAAGCCTCGCTTTCGGTGCGCCCGATAATTTCTCGACGGTTGATGTGCAAACACCGTTCAAAGGCACGGTTAACAAGCATGAAATTCCCAGTTGTTGCTTTTATGTAAACCGGTTGATTGTAACCGTCGAAAAGGTCGAAAGTCTTGTATAACAAATGCTCGAAGACCATTTCAGTCTTAGCAGTGAGAAGAGCCTGCGTGTAGAAATTCGCGAGCACCGTCGCGCGTTCCAATTCGCGCTGCGAAAAACCCTCTGCTGCATTAGCCAGAAGTATTTGTCCTATGTTCTCGTTGCCCAAAATCAACGGTATCGAATGGGAATTTTCGATTATAATACCTTCATTTATAAGTGCCGCAGCACCACGAACTGCTTCATCCTCGGCTATTTTGCCACTGTTCTCGAGATGTGCTTCATCACACCAACCACCGGCATTGTCGGAAACCGAACTCGTTAAAACCGCATCGAGCATGTTCGCATGTTTTTTGGAAAACGCATTTGTTATGGCAAAAAATGCGCTTTCCATGTTGCTATCGATAAAGTTGCGAACAACAATTTTAACGTTGCGGCATTCAGTACAACGTTTTAACCCACTTATAAGCACTTTCTCGATATTCTCGATACTCCCGCGCGAATTGGCGAGCATTTTGGACATTTCGTTTATGCACTCATTGAAAGCAAGCTCACGTTCGAGCGCTTTTAACTGCGCTTTTTCAAGACTAACATCTGTAACGATACCATTTGTTCCAATAAAAAAACCGTTAGCATCAAACAGAGAAATCTCATTGAACAACAAAGTTTTCTTTTCGTTACGCACTGAAATTTGCAACTCGAATGAGAAATTTTTCTGCCGACTGAGCTTGGCAGAACTATATTTATCCACAGCAGTTTTGAGCGTTTCATTGGAAATTCGGTTCATAGGCAAAATATCGAACAAGTGCTTTCCCAAAAGCTCTTCGGAAAATTTTATATCGAACAGTTTTTCGGTGCCACCACCAAGCATGGTAACTCGCCGTTCGGCATCTGTGGCAAACACAATTTGATCGAGTTTTGCAAGAATACGTGCAAAACTCGCGCGAAAATCTGCAAAACCCACTTCCAATCTCTGAATTTCGTCCATGTTGAACTTTTTTGTCTCTTCATGGAGAGTTTGCATGCGGTCATATTCTTTCTCGGCATCACGTGCACGAGAATACGCACGCCAAATAACCAACGCAATGAAAAACAGAAAAACCACAAAAAGCCCACAAAAAATTGCAACATAACGTTTATCGGCAAAGATTTTCGAAAGCGCACCGCCTTCTTGAGCTGCACGTCCACCAATCCAATAATCGAAACGCTTGTAATAATAAGATCTCCCATCGGCACGCATTTGCTGCAAATGTTTGTCAATTGTTCCAATAAATGTGCGACTTATACTCTTACCCGAGGCAAAAGTATAGTTGATGGGCGAAAAGTAAATGGCTGTGCGTTCAAATACATAAGCCGAATCGTAAAACATTCCCGAAAGATGTGAGGCGAAACCCAAATCGGCATTACCGGCATGAACATATTCGAAAATTGCGGCAACATCTTCAAGTTCAACAAATTGCACAGGTATATTCCAGCAATCGAGGTAATCGAAAAACTCTGTGTACGCCGGATCGCCTTTCATCACCGCAACTGTCAACCCTGCGATATCAGTAACTGATAAAACGTCAATGCCTTTGGCTGCATATAGTTGCGCCCAATCGGCAATAATAGGTTCACGAGCAAAATTTAACGTGGCAGTGCTAACATATTTTGTAGAAGCACCAAGCATAATGTCCAGTTCACCGCTGTTAACTTTTTGCGCAATTTCATCGTACGATCCCAATGTGTATGTGAGTTGCCATTTTTCAGTCACAGCAATTTTTTCAAGCACATCTACAAAAAAACCAGTAGGCACACCACTAGAGTCGGTAAAAGCCAGAGGCATATGCTCATAATATCCAACTTTTAGCGTATCCTGAGCAAAACATGGCAAAGCTAAAGTAAACAAAAAAAGTAAAATCTTTGTGCAGCGTCTCATGTGTTCCTCCGATTTAAATTATATAGAACTCAATTTAGAAGCATTTGACACAAATAAAGAAAAATTTATCAAGTGTTAAATTTTTCTCGCAGTAAAAAATTTCTATATCAAATAAAAATTAGCCACACTATTATTTAAAGATGTAAGTTTGCGCGAATTTATAAGCTATTTAACCGTTGACGAGAAATAAAAAACATTGTCAATATATTGAATTTCTGTTGTAAAAATACTACATAGTCGCGAAACATAACTAATATAATCTGTAGCATCAAAGAACTGTGGGCAACATGCAATGGAATGAGTCTCAGTTAGAACCATAGAGTAATTTGTTGGAAGTCCTTCAATAAAATCAAGTTGAGCAATCGCGCCCACATTACCCAAAGAGTCTTTTTGGTCAAACACGAAATTGCCAAGCGAATAGTAAATAGCACAACCTCTGTAAAACTCTACACCACAAATGCGATGCGGATGCGATCCAATAATCAAACAAGCGCCAGCATCGATAAAGCTGTGTGCGAGTTGTATCATACGTGCATTTGGAAATTCAATGTATTCTTCTCCCCAATGTTCAATTACTATAGTTTTTGCTCCAAGTTTCGAACATCGTGCTATTTGTTCAATAGCACGCGCTTCACCCCAATCAGTCCAAGAGGGAGCGCAGCCAGCCTCGTTTTGGCGCCAAAAACCAGCCTTTGTATCATTTAACCCTATGATTACGAACCATTGTCTGCCAGAATAAAATGAGCGCGGAGTAAAAAAATCATCGGCGTTCACACCACCACCAATTGGTTCAATTCCAACACTTCTAAGCAGTTGTACACATTCTGCAGCACCAGGACTAAAATAATCTAAAAAATGATTGTTTGCCAAGCTCACGCCATCGAATCCTGCCCATAAGAGCGCATCTATAGCATTTGGTGGAACTTGGAAACAATATTCTTTGGGCATATGTTTGGTTTGAGTTCCAAATGGAGACTCCAAATTTGCAAACGCCAAATTAGCTTCACGTAAAAATTGCCCAACACTTGCCAACGGAAATGTATTGCCAAAAACAAGCATCTGCACGCCAACATTACGTGAGAGCATCATATCACCAGCAAAAACCATTCGCACAGTATCACTCTGCGAAAATTGTGCCATAGCTATCGTGCAAAACAACAAAAGTATTGTTAATTTTCGCATATTACATTAATATTGCAAATATATTTGCAAACAATCTGTTTTGAGTATAATGCTTTTGTAA
>CAYUDB010000107.1:0-9352 GCA_964443405.1 uncultured bacterium
AGGTTGCGGATCATCGGTTATTGTTTTGCGCCAAAAGCTTTTGTAGAATTAGAGAATGATATTCGCTAAAAATATCTTATCCAAAGATAGATTGCAGAAATGGTAAGTGACACTATAACGGTTGGAATACCATATTTTAGAAACTCGAAAAACGTGATTTTGTTTTTCATTTGCCTGTTGATTATACCAACGAGAACTATGGTAGCTGGTGTTCCCAAAACAGTACCGTTTCCGCCAAGACCAGCGCCAAGCGCAAGTGCCCACCATATTGTTGTAACGTTTTCAGCACTTCCAGCGGGTAATGCCTCAATAACATGTTGAATCACAGGGACCATTGCCGTAACCAGGGGCGTGCTCGAAACAATATTTACAACAATACCCGAAAACCACAGTACTACCATCGACAAGCCAAACACATTACCACCCGTAAAGCTCAAAAGCTTTTCACCACAAAATGCGATGACACCAGCAGCTTCAAGCCCGCTTATAAGCATGAATAATCCCACAAAAAACAGCATCGTGTCCCATTCGACTTTTGATATCATATGCTCGAAAGATAGCTTTTTTTGCCACAATGCTAGAATTGCACCACCTGTCATCGCTAAAATCGAAGGTGGAATTTCGATGGCTTTGGAAAGCACAAAACCTACGATTGTAATGCCAAATATGATAAGCGATTTCCACATGAGGGGGAAATCGCTTATTGCCTGTTTAGGATCGATTTCCATAATTGATGCCACTTTTTCGCGCGACACCGAAAATTTTTTGCCAAAAAATAAGTATAGCATCCCAATACACACGATACTGACAATCAGCACACATGGGGAAATGTGAACGATAAAATCGTTGAAGCTCAAGCCAGCAGCACTGCCAATGATTATATTCGGAGGATCTCCGATAAGTGTTGCAGCACCACCGATGTTCGATGCCAATGCCTGAACTATCAAGAAAGGTGTTGCTGGAACATCAAGAGTGGAACAAACGAGAAAAGTAATTGGTGCAACAAGTAAAACTGTTGTGACATTATCCAGAAATGCCGATAGCATTGCCGTTCCGCACGCAAGATAAATTAACAAAAGCACCGGTCTTCCTTTTGCTAGTTTTGCCAATGACAATGCCACCCATTGGAAGAAACCAGTTTCTGCCAAAATACCTATCTGCACCATCATGCCGCCCAAAAGATAAATAACTTCAAAATCTACTGCCTCGAAAGCCGTTTCGGCAGACATGATTCGCATGCTCACCAGAACGCAAGCCGCCACTACCATGACAAAAGCTTTATTTAGCTTTTCGGAAATGACTATGGCATAAGCCACTACAAAGACAATAGCCGATGCAATAAATGCGAAAGACATTTAGACCTCGTTTAGATGATTGAACATGTGATGTGAGTTCGCGATAATCGTTTGCATGAAAACACCTTGTGCCATAAGTATGACACAAGTTCTTGTGAAAAATCTCTATTCGATTATAAGTCGAGTGAGCAGTGAACGACGTGTGATTATGCCTAAAAGCTTTTCATCTTCGCAAACATAAACAATTCTTCCAGGTGACTGAACAAGGCGAAATGCAACCTCCATTATGCTTGTGCTTTGGTGGACTATTTTCAGTTCACTTGATTTTTCGAGTAAATCGTTAGCAGTAAGGTCCTTACGACGATTATATATTTCCATTAATGGTTCATCAGAAGTTATAAAACGCATACTGCGGACATTGTCCATGTATTTGGGAATCGCGATACGCAAGATCCCGCCACCATTAACAACACCTAAGAATACGCCTTTATCGTCGATGATTGGCACGGTATCCACGTTCGCTGAGAGCATTATGAGCAAAATCTCTTCGAGCGTGGAAGTGGGCTTTGACGAAACAACATCGGTGCGCATAACATCGCCAGCTACGAGTTCTCGACGCAATTCGATATTTGCATCTTCGAGGATTTGCACCACGTCGGAAGGATTTTTTGCCGCGAGCAATCTCTTGCGATTTGTGGCATTATTAAGCACTTTTAGAAATGCCGAGCGCATTTGCAAGAGCAATGTGTTTTTTTCGTAAGGACATATTATCAACAACACGAAATTCACAGGCATACCATCTGGAGTTGGAATATCAATGCCATGTGGCGCAATGCCAAACGCGAGAATAAAATCACCAAGTGTATCTATTCGGGCATGCGGGAAAAACACACCAGCACCTACTGTGTTTCGCGTATCAAATTCGGTTTTCATCACGTTTTCGAAAATCTGTTTGGCGTCCAATTCGGGATGCCCAGAAAGTATTGTTTCATCGATAAGCTCATGTATTACCTCTTCGGTTGTCTTTGCTCGAAGCGGTATGCGTATAAGTCCTTTTTCGAAGAACGATCCTAATTTCATGGTATTACTCCTTTCAATTTTATTTATGGAATATTATGTGCACTTTTTCGAATTTGTGAACAGCATTGGCGAGATTTTCGAGCGTAGTGGCATCGAAATCATTCGAGGATATATCCAGTTCTATAAGCGATTCCATTTCGCCCAGTATGTTAAAATCGAAGCTCTTTAATAAGTTCGATGACAAATTAAGGTGAGTTATTGTGTCTAATGCTGCGAGCGTCGCATAATCGATGGTTTCTAGCAGGTTGTTGCTTAGGTTGAGGCGATTTAGTTTTTTGCACACGATAAGTGGCGCTAGGTTTATCTTTTTGAACATGTTCGAAGAAAGATCAACAGTTTCGATAGTTTTGGCAAAAATTTCGATCCCCCAAAGGAAATCTTCATCGTCAGCAGTGAGCGACGAAAGGTTGGCGGCAAAAACATCAAGATTATTATTGCGCTGTACGCGTTTTTCCGCGATGCGCACACCGTGTAAAATCAAAGGTTTTGCGCCATAAGGTGTTTTGTCGATAGGTGCATTTTTCGGTTTGAAAGCAGCAAAGAGCTGTTGCAGTAATTGCGGAAACTTTTCACCAGATTTCTTTTTTGAAAGTATGTAAACCACAAGAGCAATTATGCCCACAAAAATTGCAAATCCTGGCGCTATCATTAACATTAATACAAAAACCAAAGCTACGATGAAAACTTTGATTCCAGATTTCGTTTGGGCAGATTGTGCTTTTGGACTAGTTTTACCAACAGTTTTTTGTATAGCAGCATTTTTTAGATATCTGTCACGCGCTCTTTTAATAAAATAGGTAGCTATAGCCGACAACACCATTATCACCACTATGATCCATAAAACTCCGCGCTCGTCAGATGATTCGGGCACAGATTGCGCTTTTAGCATAGCGATGTATAAAATTGATGCCACCAATAAAGTTGGCAACACGCTCTTTTTCATTTCTTTGCACCATCTTAACAATTATTCTGAAAATTACTGTTTATTCCTATGAAATCAAGTCTTTTATGTTCTAGCTAATTGTGCCCATAACAGCAATGGGTCAGAATCTTTCTAAATTATGCCGAAAAAGCCTTGCGTAAAATTCTCATTTCGATTGCTTTTCGCGCGTATGCTCATTTATTCGTAACAACAAGATAACCAACAGCAATATACCTATGAAACGAACCCTTCTTGCCATAGCTGTTTTCATTTGGGCATCATTGGTTCAAATCGCATGCGGAACAGAGCTTTCGAGCGAATGGCTCGAAACTATGCCCGAAAATTCCCGCATGCTTGCACGTTGGGCAGAAGCCGAAAGACAAAGTGGTCGAACCAACGATGCCACAAGAATTTATCGCTATCTCATTGATGATGAAGACCCAAAGGTTCGCAATTGGGCTGCTTTTTGGCTCGGCGTGCTCGATACCACATCAAAAATCCATTTCCCAGAAGACGCTGAGTGGGGCTTATTCTTCAGAGCGTTGCGCATGGAAGACATAAACCCAGCTCAGTCAGTGCTCGACTACGGCGCTCTTCAAAACGATACAGTATCGCAAGCGGTAAAGCTTTTCGCGTCATATCGAAGCGGAGTACTCTTTCAAAGCTTTGGCAAAACCGACACCGCCGCGCAAATTTACGCTCGAAACCTCGAACGATTTCCAAAAAGCTTTCTCGCAGGGGAAATAAAATTTCGTCTCGGCAATATCAACTTCAACGAACGTAATTATGCTCAAGCCTCGCAATTCTTCTCGCAGGCAATCGACATTTACCGCAATTCTATACAAAAAGAAAAGCAATGGTGGGCAGACGAAGCTTATTTCCTCAATGCAGTAGCGCTCTTGAAAATAGGCAAACTAGATTCGGCAAAAATAATGTCAAAAGCACTTTCCGAAGAAATCACCGACAATCGCTATTTCACCTCTTTGACGATGTTAATACGCGCTTACGAGGACAAATCAGAAGCTAAAGGAAAAACTCAACTCCCATCCACCTTTCGCGCTGATTTACTCATGAAAGCCGGCTGGGAAGCGATGGCAGCAAAAAACTATACCGAGGCTATGTTCAATTTTCTCGAGGCTAATAGCGCTTTCAAAAACGACGATGCAGTTCTTTTTGCCGCTGAATGTGCCTATAATAGCAAAGAGTATTTCAAGGCAGATTCCCTCTATGCATTAGTAAAAGACACAACAGTTCAGAAATATGCATGGTGGGGACGCGGCTGGGCAAACTCCAAACAGGGCAAGCTCACTCTTGCTCGTGTTTTTTGGTCAAAGCTTTTAACCGATTCGCTTTTTGCCGAGAAAGCCTATTACGAAGTTGGCAAAACACTCTACTTCGACCGCGATTTCGACAGTGCACAGATAATATTCAGCGATTATATCAAAACTTTTTCCACACGCAGGGCAGATGCATATTTTTATCTATTTGTGTCGCGCCTCGATGGCGGAGATACTGCGCGTGCGCTCGAAACAGCAGAGTTTTTTCTCGACAAATTTCCCAAAAACCCAAAATCTGGGCTTATGGCATATTCTGCGGCAAGAGCCATGTTTGCACGCAATCGCTACGACAATGTCATCCAATGGGCAGACCAATACGCGCTCAACTCCACTGTTGCCGACCCACTTTTCGCCGATAGCCTCGTGCTTTTGGGCGAACGCGCACGATTCCTTTCGGGCGAGTACAAAGAACCTATCGATATTCTTAACAACTTCATGACAAAACGCCCGCGAAGCTCAATGGGCACAGCTTTGGCTCTTGGGTTAGGTTCCGAATTCGAAGGGAAATCCATGTGGCAAGATGCCATCTATGTATATACAAAAGCAGCAGAATCTGCTTTGCCAGGCGATAGCAATTGGTGTAATGCAAAATTAGGCACAATTCGAGCAGCACTTTCGGTAGGCGATACCGTAAAAGCACTCGCCGAATACCGTATTTTTCAAATTGATGCCGAAGAGCCATACAAAAGCCAAGGCACAATCATTCTGGCAAATCATGTAGGAAAAAATGGCGACTCACAACGGTCGGTTGAGCTGCTCAACGACATAATTTTCTACTCTCGCAGCGAAACAGCAAAAGATTCTGCTATTGTAAGCCTAGCACGCATCTACATGGCAAAACAAATGTATTCTGAAGCTATAACCATACTCAGTAAGCGCTGGAGTGAAATTCCAAAATCGAATCCCAACTTGAAAGCGTTTGCAAAACTTTTCGCACGATCAATATGGGAACTAGGAGATGCCGATTCTGCATATTCTTTTTCTGTACGTTATGCCGATTCTGCGCCAAATGCATGCGATTTGCTTGTAGAAATGGCAGAACTAGCTTACTCCGAAAACCGTATAACAATTGCCGGAAAACTTGTTGACAAGATTTTGGCAAAAAACTGTTCTTCTGTGCCAGCAGATTTTTATTACCGCATGGGCGAAATGTTCATCCAACTTGAACGCATAAACGATGCATGTAAACTGTGGCAACGTGCTCTCGACTCTAAACCCGACGATATCACAGCCCAAGCAGCACGCGAGAAAATACAAATTTACACCTCACAAGGCAATCGCCCATAACCATTTTTCGACTTCTGGTTATTTTCGCTTTGTCTCAGTGATTTTGTTTATCATAGCATCGTTTTGAAATTTAATTGGCTTTTTTCTGCAACTCAGCTTTTTTGAGGCAGTAGCGCTGAGGGCGCCCTGCAAAAATTCACGGAGGTATCAAAAATGCATTGGAATAAAGCGCTTTTGCCAACATACAAAGACGATCCTGCCGAAGCAGAAGTGACATCGCACAAACTCATGTTACGAGCAGGTGTCATCAGGCAACTTTCTGCAGGTGTTTACACGTTTTTGCCTTTGGGTTGGCGTGCTATGTTAAAAGCTATGGCTATTATTCGCGAAGAAATGAGTGCCATAGGTGCACAGGAAATTTTCATGCCTGCGCTCACCCCCATCGAAATATGGCAAGAATCGGGACGCGATGTGGATATGGCAGAAATAATGTTAAGACTTAAAGACCGGAAAGGGCGCGAATTCGCACTTGCCCCAACTCACGAAGAAATCATCACCGATTTATCTCGCGATCACATTCGCTCTTTTCGAGATCTGCCACAATCATGGTATCAAATTCAAGAAAAATTCCGCGATGAACCACGCCCACGTTTTGGTCTGTTGCGAGTGCGCGAATTTTTCATGAAAGACTCCTACTCTTTCTGCGCGAATTGGGAACAACTTGATGACGAATATCGCAAACATGATGCCGCATATCGCCGCATTTTCACTCGCTGTGGCTTGAAATTCGTAGTAGTAGGCGCATCTTCCGGGCTAATGGGTGGACGTCAAAGTCAGGAGTTCATGGTGCCATCTGATGCAGGTGAAGACATGACAGCGTTTTGCGATAACTGCCATTACACTGCCAATGTCGAAGTGGCAGAATCTATCGCGCACGATGTTGAGCTTTTAACCGACCTCGGCGAAAAACGCAGAATTTCTACGCCAAATCTGCGCACAGTAGAAGAAGTGAGCGCATTTTTAAACTTAAATCCGGCGCAAATGCTAAAATCACTAGTATATGTTGCACGTGATTCGGGCGAAATGTTTATGATATTGTTGCGCGGCGATTCACAGTTGTGCGAGGAGAAATTGCAGATTTTCACAGGCAAACAGGTTCGCGCGGCACAACCCGAAGAAGTTGAAAATGTTTTTGGAGCACCTGTAGGTTTCCTCGGACCAATCAATGCACCTGCAAGCGTAAAAATATTTGCCGATAAAGCTTTTGCACCAACAACACCTTTCGCCACAGGTGCAAACGAAAAAGATTTTCACGTAATGGGATATACCCTTAACGACATTCGTGTGGACGCGTATGGTGATTTTCGTCTCGTTGCCAATGGCGAAAAATGCACAGTTTGTGGCAAACCACTTACTGTTGCGCCAACAATTGAAATTGGACATATTTTTAAACTGGGCACAAAATATTCACAAGCTCTACGCGCCAATTTCACCGATTCGGATGGTGCCGAGAAACCTATTATCATGGGTTCATACGGCATAGGTGTGGGTAGAATTCTCTCTTCTGCTGTGGAACTTCACGCAGACACAGATGGTATCGTCTGGCCCATAACAATCGCACCTTTCGAAATTGTTGTTACCGCTGTAGATGTTACCAAACCCGAAGTTATGAGCGTGGCAGAAAACATCTACAATGAGCTTCGCGCAAAAAACATCGACGTGCTCTTTGATGACCGCGATTTGCGCGCTGGGTTCAAGTTCAAAGATGCAGAGCTTATAGGCATACCGTTGCGAGTAGTTGTGGGTAAGCGCGTGAACGAAGGTTTTGTAGAACTTGTTGTTCGCGCTACAAAAGAGAAAATTGACGTGCACATCGATGAAGTCGTAACAAAGCTTTGCGAAATACGCACCCGCATGTTCGCCGAACTAAACCCATAATTCACGTTTCGATTTTATGAGAATTGCGTAAAACCCTCGTTGACTCGAGGGTTTTTTGTATCTGCATTTTGAATACAGTTTTATGTTCAATTTCAATTACAGGCAAGCTGCCACGTAAAAGTTAAATGCCACAAAACTCAATACACACAAAAAAACCGAGTTTTCACTTGATTTTTTTCGCCAGTTGTATATTTTTTGAGATTAGCAACATAATTAAGGAGAGCACAATGAGAACAAAACTTGCCGTGTTGATGGTTATCTGCCTTGCACTGAGCTTTGCGCATGCTCAAGATTTTTTCAACCCTTTTGGCATAGGCAGCACATCTAAAGCCACACAACCTCAAATCATCGACGGCTCTTGGGCGAAATATCACACAGACGAAATAAACGACAATGAAGAGGGCGATTTTCAAATCTCCATTGTAGGCATGGAAAAATGTGGTACCACAAATTGCACATGGTTCGAGATGGAGTTTTGGAAGAAAAGTGGCGATCACGACATCATGAAATACCTCGTGAAAGGTACCCTCGACAAAGGATCAGGCACATTTTCGATCATCACAAAACACAACGATGAACAAGCTACTGAGCTTATCTTCGACATTCCCGAAGACACCACGCGCAAAGATGAAACCCAAACTGTGGAAAAAACAAATACCAACATCGAAGATTTTCAACCCACGTCCTTCTCCGACGACGAAGGCGAATGGAAAATGGACAAGCAAACCATAACTGTCCCAGCTGGCACTTTCGAATGTATCCACACCACTTACATCAAAAAAGATACAAAAGAAAAAGCTGAAATTTGGCATTCAACCAAAGTCCCGGTAACCGGACTTGTCAAAATGAAAAGTGCAGATGGCGAAATGAAACTTTTGGCTTATGGCACATCAGGTGCAAAATCGGCAATAACCGAAAAGCCAAAACAAATTCGCATGAACTCTTTTCTGCAAGATGCCGCCAAGGAAGCAGCCAAGGAAAGCGCTAAAGATGCCGCTAAAGAAGGTGTAAAAGACGGCGTTAAAGGCGCACTAAAAGGACTTTTCGGTAAATAAAATGATACAATCCATGACAGGCTACGGCAGCGGTGTATGCACCGAAAACGATATCTCTGTTTCAGCAGAAGCCAAATCCATAAACTCGCGTTACCTAGAACTATCCATTCGTTTGCCAAATCTTCTGCAAACAATGGAATCCGGGTTTGCTGAACAAATTCGGAAAAAATTTGCGAGAGGAAAAATAGTTTTGTCGCTAAACATAAATTCCACAGGTTGCGAGAATATCTGGCGCGTATCTGTAGATGAAAATTTACTTTTGGCATATTCAAACGCTCTCTCACAAATCGGCGAGCGCTTTGACGGCAAAAATACTGCTATTTCGCTCGATCGTTTTCTATCGCTACCCGATGTTTTTCGCAAGCAACCCGACGAAATAGCTTTGGCGAAATTTGCAAATCTTGCCACCAACGCTGTTGAAAAAGCTTTGACCGATTTAGAAACCTCACGCCTGGATGAGGGAAGAAAATTGTTTGCAGACCTCATCGACCGCGTTAC
>CAYUDB010000108.1:0-9285 GCA_964443405.1 uncultured bacterium
TATTGGGTCGGGCATGGAACCAGAACTCCAATCGCGGTCGTCGTAGGCTACCCATTGCACATTGCCCGATATTGGAGGTGCAGCACCTGCGTCGAAGATGGAACTTGTGTAGCTTGCACTTTTGGCTCTGTCGAGTATGCGACCTGGTTCACGGAACATGCCGTGCAAAATGCCATTGGCAATTGCAAATCTGTGCGCGTAAGTGGAGGTGGACGTGAAAGAAGGTCCCCAGAAAATCATTGAGTAGTCGTCCTGATTGCCTGCGATGAAAACATCGGGATAACCGTCGGAGTTTGCGTCTGTGGTGACTATCGCCGAGGCATTGCGACCACTCGAACTTGACCATGAATTGGCTTCGGTGAAATATGGTGAGCTACCCGAATTCCAGTAAATTTTAATCGGCTCGCCAGTGTAAATGCCGTCGCCGTCACCACGTGCAACCACAATATCGAGATCGCCATCTAGGTCGAGATCTTCGATAGCTGAGCCGGCATAGCATTCGCCCGGTGTGAGAGTGCTGTAAGTGGGGAAAGATGCCGAACCGTTATTCCAACGGATTTCCATTTGTCCGGAGCCTGTGCCGCTGTTGAGGTAAGTTGTGCCCACAATGTCGATGTCGCCATCTTTGTCGAGGTCGGCGATTGAAAGACCTTTCCAGCTATCGGGGGCATTTGTGGTGATGTTGGTTGCGGTGAAAGTGCGCGAACCTGTGTTTGTCAGCAGGCGCAAATGAGGTGTGCTCCAGGCTTTGTGCAAGAGAATATCTACAAGCCCGTCGTTGTTCATATCGACGATATCGCAATTGTGCGTAAAACTGCCTTCGGCGATGGTAGTTGTGGCTGCCACTTGCCAACCCTTTGTGCCTCCAGGTCCGCCCCAATAGAGATACATAGGCGAGTTGACGCCCGGAGTTACAATGTCGAGATAACCGTCGCGATCGAAATCGGCAACTACAACAGCTTCGGCGCGGTTGTATGTGAGTGCAGTGTAATCGCTTTCAGAAAAATGTGAACCATAACTGCCGGTAGGGTTGTTCCAGTAAATGCGAGCCGGAAGGTCTTCGCCGGAGAAAATGATCTCGGGCCAGCCGTCGGTGTTGAGATCGGCGAAGAGGATATCGCCGCCTATGCTTGTGTATCGCGAGCCGAGACTATAAGCACCTTGCTCGTAACCGCTAGACGTGAGAAACCATACGCGCATTTGATTGTTGAATAATGTGATAACATATTCTTCTATGCCAGCGAAGTCGCAATAGCCATTGTTATCCAAATCGAAGCGCCCAAGCCACTCTATGGCTCCGCCTGTGCTTTCGAAATTTGCCCGCTGTGAAACGAATAAGTCGGTATCCCAGCTACCATCGGCGAAATCGGAGTATGAAGTTTCTGTCCAGATTACTTGTGCAAAGGCTCCGGCTAACACGCATAGAGCTATCAAAAAGAACGCTTTGGTTATTCTCATCTTTTCCTCGCATGTCAATTTACACAGTCAAAATAACGATTTATAAGGCTAGAAAAAGTTTTTTTTCGGTTTTTATTGTACATCGAAAGGCAAATTTTATTTGCATAAATTTGTCAATGTAAATAAAAGTGACAGCGTCAATTATTTATTATGGTAATTGTTAAAAATCCTCATTTCGCAGTGCACTATGAGTTTTTCTGTGTTCGCCTAGCCCCGATGCATGTGAGTTTTTCGAAGCATTTGGCGTAAAACTTTTTGTCTCAATGGAATATTTTATTATATTAATAGGATTTGTAAATGTGAGGAAACATGGCGAACCAAACGATAAAAAAAATAGAGCGAGCAGGAAGAAAACTGCTCATGCGTCTATTTGGTTTTTTTGCGCCCGCAAAAAAAATGGATAGCGTACCGAGCGATGCGAAAATTTCGAAAATTCTAATTTTGCCGCAGAATCGGCTTGGTGATGTGATAGTGGCATTGGGGCATATACGTGCACTGGCGCAAAAATTTCGTCATGCAGATATTCGCCTTGTTACAAATGAGCGAAACGATGTGCTTTTTTCGTATGAACCCGAAAACATATCGCGTATTCGCTATTCGAAATTGGCACACAAGTTTTTGCGCTCACTTTTTGAGGTTCGTAAGTTTGCGCCCGATGTGATAATCGATTTGCAAATGCAAGAATCGGTTACGTCGGCATTGTATGCTATTTTTAGCGGGGCGAAGTATCGTTTGCGTGTGGCAGCAGATGTGCCAACACCTTTCAATATTTTTGCACATCCCGACCCGCTTGCGCATATCGTCGATAAGTACGATAACCTTTTTGATAAGATAATCGACAAAAATTTCTGTGATATCTCACGTGGTGTTCGATATACCGACACAGAACGCGCTTTTGCGATAAAATTTTTCAGCACTGTCTCCATACACAAAGATAGGCTTATAGCACTAAACCTTTCGGCTTTTCGCGAAAACCGAAAAATGTCTTTTGAACAAAACACCGAGCTTGCAAGTTTTTTGACAAAGCATGGCTTCTGGGTTGTGCTGCTTACTACATCTGCCGAAATAACAATGGCAAACAGAATATCCATGATAGTGAAAAACGTGTTGATAGCGCCAAATACACCAACAATATTGCATTTAGCTGCTATGCTGCCGTATTTTTCGGCAGTTATCTCCCCTGATACTGCTATAGTTCATTTATGTTCTGCCGAAAATATACCAGTATTTGGTCTTTATACTGGAAAACCCGATATATTTTCTGTGTGGAAACCTTGGGGTAAATATTTATGTGCCATGCAATCAAAAACTTACGACGACCTTACAGGTATTGATATGAATGAACTTTGCACGGCATTCATGAAATTTTATGCACAAGTTCATCCCGAAAACGAAAATTAACGTAGTTGTTGCAAAATACATTTCATAAAAGTGGTATTCAACAAAACTGCAAGAATTTCACATGCTGCCTTGTGGATGATGTGATTGTTTTTTTGGTGTAAAAGGCTTGCAATTTGACTTACGAAAAGAATTATAATAAAGTTGCGTTGAAGTAAAAATTTTATTTGACAGAAATGCAATTTGTATATTTTATTGAATTGATTTAAATTAGCATCTTTGTTTTAAGGAAATTATTAAGGGGGTTTGAAATATGCGTAGTACGAAAGGCATTGTCCTTCTTATCGGTTTGTCGCTTGCAATGCTGGTTGCAGTGTTCTGGGGATGTCAACCCGGTGATGGTCCTTCTGATTTGTTCAAGGACTGGGATGTGCTCGAAATATGGTCAGATACACAATCTGGGCAACCCGACAGAGTTATCGCCGATACCCTAAACACAATCTGTGCGCGTGTCGGCAGAGTTGAGGGTGAGGATTTCATCCCATTGCCTACAAACCAATCTGTGTATTTCACCATAGTTGCCGATACCATGAACGCAAGCGGCGGTATGGGGCTCGATACACTCATGAGCCAATACGAGACAAACCCATCTACTCCCGGTGAAGCTTGTCTCGACGTGTTTGTGCCATCAAATGCGCTCAACCTTCGCGTGGCAGTTACCGTTATCGGTGTAACCGAAGTTACAAAATCACGCATATTCACCACCTACCAACAAGGTGTGCAAAACCTCTACCTCGCTGTATCTCAAAACACCGTTACTGCAGGCGGCGGACAGGTTACAATTGTAGCTATGTTGCTAAACTCTTTCGGTGAACCAATACCTGATGAAATGCTATGCTTCACCACTTCCACAGCGCGCCTCGGTTTTCTCGCCGACAGCTGCAGATTTACAACTACTGCTGGCACTTGTACTACACGTTACGTTGTGGGGAATGTTTCGGGTGTAGATACAGTTTATGTGCAAGCTTCGGGCGGCTCAAGAGCCTTCCAACAAATAATCATAAACGCAGCACCTGCTTATGCGGGTAATGTTACGCTCGAACCCAATCATGTTTTCCGTTGCGGCACCGATCTCAACGACAGAACCCAAATACGTGCCAATCTATTCGATATTTTTGGAAACTCTGCACGCAATGGCACCAAAGTTACGTTCGAAATTGACGAATTCACTCATCGCGACTCATGTTCAAGCTCCGATACAAGTGCATGTTCGAAATGTCCGCGCCTTTACCCCCTTGGCGCCGATAATTTGCACTCCGATACAGTGAGCGTCGTTAACGGTGTGGCTACTATTAGCATGAGAGCTGGCTCTTTGCCCGGTGTGGCGAGACTCAAAATTCGTGTTCACGACACAGGTGGTTTGGTTCTGTGGTCGCCTGTGGTGAATATCTCTTCCGGACAACCGCACTACGTGTCTCTTTCGGCACGAGTGCCCGGAGATATGGTCTGGCAAGCAGGAGACCCAAACCAAAACTTTTTCTCGGCTCCAATCGACAACAACATGTGGGGCGCATGCACTCAAGATAGTATGCCGCTCGAAATTATGGCTATAGTATCCGATGAGTTCCACAATCCAATTCCTGGTGCATCTGTTTGGTTTACAACAAGTTCAGGTGTTGTTGGCGGATGGCCCGGCAGCCCACTTGTGGCACTTACCACCGATACAAACGGTATTGCCACATCATATTGGTTTTCATCCGATCGCCGTGAACTCGATTCTTGTTTGGTTAAGATCAAATCTTTCTGTGAGAATATATCGATTTCGGACAGCATGTTCTTTTACCTGCGTTATGAAGGTGGCGAAATATGTTGTCGCCCTTGCCAAAACGTTTCCATACGTAGTGTTTCTGCTGTGCCCGATACCGTTAATGGCAACGGCACCGATTCGATAACTGTTGTAGCTCATCTCGGTTATGGCGATTTGCCGCTGACAAATTATCCAGTAAACTTCCGCACATACCGCGGTTGGATATCTGACGAAAGTGCCATTACCGGCACAGATGGTAAAGCTTACACGCATTATTATGCTGTGAACGCTGTTGGCAGTACTTTTGCCGATTCGGTTCGCGCAATTGCTGGCACAAGCTGCGACACTGGTTTTGCAAAAGTATATGCTCGTCCGGCAGCAATTTCGCTCACTGTTACTTTAATCTCCGACAACTACAATCCCAATGTTGGCGGACAAACTGTCAATCTCACTGGTCTTATACGCGATGCTTCTGGTATGCCCATGCGCATACCTTTGCCAATATCATGGTATGCCACCGATAGCGCAGGTTCACCACTTAGTGGGCTTGGCTCTTTTTCGAGAAACACAACATATTCCGATACGCTCGGCAATTTCTCAAACTCATTCACAACTGGTTCTTATGGCGGCGAACTCATACTCAATGCTGTAATAGCATCGGTTGAAACTGCGCATGTTACATTAAATGTTTTGCCTGCTTTCATTACGCTCACAGCAGATGATGTGAACCCCGCAGTTGGCGGAGATATAGTTCATCTTTCGGGCATAATACGAAACTCTATGGGTGCACCGATAACCACGCCTACCATTATAAACTGGAACGCTTTACTTTTCGATGGCACAACTGCCGGCACAACTTATGGACGGTTCGACAGTCTTTCATTGTCATCGGATGCGTATGGTCAATTTACTGGTGTCTATATTACAAACACTGCCGTGGGTTCGGTGAATATTATTGCATCTGCAGAGGGCATTGGTGCCGATACGGCTACATTAATAATAGGTGCCGGCACACCTGCAAGCATCGACATGCGACTTTCGCAATCAATAGATACAGTTGGCAGTCTCACGCCCGATACAATCTACGGGCAAATAGTCGATGCTTTTGGCAACCCTGTTCGTTACACCGGTGTCGTGCGACTTTTCATCGCCTACAGTGTTTTGGGAGATTCGTGTTACCCGTGCTCATATGGCGACATAACACCTCGCACAGTTATTGCCGATAGTCTCGGACGTTTTTCGGCACGTTTTTCGCCCGGAGTTGCTGCGGGTTCATTCTATATATTTGCACGCGCAGACAGTGCTTATGGTTTTGCGCCTATGTCTCTTGTGCCGCAGATTGCACGTGCTTCGAGTGTGTGGGTAAATACAAATCGACTTCGCACGTGTGGAAACCCACCGTATCAGACTACCATAAACTGTAAAGTTGTTGACCAATACAACAATAATGTCGCCGATGGCACACCGCTCATGTTCGTCATCGATACCTTCACATATATGGAAGCGTGCACAACATGGGCAGACAGTTGTCTTTCTTCGTGTCCACGTCTGATACCTTGGAGCCTCGATTTGGGTTACATGGCATCTGATACAGTTTACACACTTTCGGGTATAGCCACAGCAACGCTCAAGTCGGGTAATCGTTCGGGCACAGTGCGCCTTGCTTCCTATGTGCTCGACGGTTCTTCCGAAGTGTCGTATTCTGAAGCCATAAATATATCTTCGGGCAATGTGGGACAAGTTTCCATCGCTGCCATGAAACGTGTAATAACAACATCTTGCGATGAGCTTTGCGCATTTTGTCAATGGGGCGGAACCTGGTATTCGGGCAACCCCACTTGGGGCGGTTATGCGCCACAGCTCAACAGATGGCGTGGCTGGGTTGAAGACGGTGACACTTGCAATGGTTTATGGCTCAAGGTTCGTGTTGCCATGTCCGATTCTTTTGGCAACCCCATACCCGGCATAACAGTGCATTTCTCATGTGATGAAGGTGTTATTGGTGGAGCACCAGGACCAGGTTGGGATACACTTGAGACATCTCTCACCGATTCTTTTGGTTTTGCATATACATATTGGTACGCAGCAGATCCACGCACCGACGGCAAAGTTTGGTTGCGTGCGCTTTCTGCCGATCGCTCCATAGGCGACAGCCTGTGGTTCTATTTGACCGATTCACTCGGTGTGCCGCCGTATGATACTGTGAACTTGGAACTTGTATCCATTTGGCCCGACACTGTTTTTGGAGATGGTATTTCCACATCACAGCTTTTGGTTCGCGTGAGCCGCAATGGCAACCCTGTGCCAAATTACCCTGTTTATTTCAATGCCGATTTCGGCATGATAGATGATGTAATTATTACCGATTCAATCGGTTATGGCATGGCGACATATTATTCTGCCATAAATGAAAGCGTTGGCGCCATACTCATCGATGAGCTGCGTATGATTGCCGGTGACGACACACTTACACGAAACGTATATCTATATCCTGTCGATCCTATATTGCGTTATGTATCGATGATACGTTCGGGTGTTTCACCGAACAACATTATTGCTATTGGAGATTCGCTAGTGCTTTCGGGCATCGTTTACGATGGGCGTGGATACCCTGTTCGTTTGCCGGTGCCGGTTTATTTTATGCTCAAAATGGATGGAGAACCAGTTCCGTATAATGTGGGTATTATAACGCCTAGTTATGTATATACGGGTCATACAAGTGAAACTTCCGGAAGGTTTTCGGCTGTAATTCGCACCGGCACACGCGCTGCAGAATTTTGGGTAGTGATGATGGCTGTGGCTGGTGGCGATACAGCTTGGGATTCCCTAATGATAGGCTCGTATGGCGATGTTGTGAACAGAGTTACAGTAACACCCGAGCGCACATATCTCGATGCTGATGGTCGTTCTTCGATGGAAGTAGTGGTTCGCGTTACCGATATGTATGGCAACCCAGTACCGAACAAAAACGTAACACTCAGCACAAGTCTTGGCACATTGATACCTACTTCTGCATCAACAGATTACGATGGGGAAGTGCGAGCACAACTCGTAGCTGGCATGGAGACCGGTGTAGCGCTTGTCGATGCAACTTGCGAGGGCATACGCGGATTTGCAAATGTGGAATTTCGAACTGCCACAGTGCATTTTATGATACTTTCCGCAAATCCAAATCGCATAGTCGCCGATGGTGCATCCACAGCTGTGATCAAAGCCTTGGCGCTCGATCAATACGGGCAGCCGGTTGCAGATGGCACCATGATAGCATTCCGTTGTCTCGACGAATCACATTCACGAATTGGCATAATCGATTCGATAGATATCACAGCTTCAGGTATTGCAGAAGTTACTTTGCGTTCCGAAACGCGCACAGGCAGAGCTTGGGTTTATGCCACTGCTATGGACTATGATACTCCCATAAGCAGCACTGAGAGCTTGCTTGTAGAATTCATCGCCGGCGACCCATACACGCTTATACTTTCATCCGATGTGGATACAATACCTGCAGACGGCGCTTCATTGGTAAACATCGAAGCTCGCGTTTTTGATGAATATGGCAATCCCATGGGACGTTCACGTGAAGTGGAGTTCACAACAACTGGTGGAACTTTGCTTTTGCCGCGCACTTTTACAAACGATTCGGGTATTGTGCGCACGATGTTGCAATCTTCTAGAACCATGGGACCTGTTCAAATAACTGCCACATCGGGCGACGCAGAGAACACTTATCTTATATATTTCTCACCTGTTGTGGCACACTCAATAACCGTTGTTGCCGATTCGACAACAATGCAGGCTGATGGCAGATCTGCTACGATAATTCATGCCATACCTTTCGACGAATTTGGCGCAGCTGTGCCTGATGGAACACCTGTTCGTTTCACCACTTCTTTGGGCGTGCTAATACCTGGTTATGCCTACACCACAGAAGGTGAAGCGCAAGTTACTTTGCGTTCACCGCTCACACCTGGCGTTGCAAACATAACAGCTTCTACATCTACAACAGTTGCCGACACCACATTCGTAACTTTTGTGCCCGGCAAACCATATTCCATCGAAATGACCGCAGACCCGAATGCCATTTTTGCCAACGGTGCTGATGTGTCTTTGGTTACGGGCAACATTTTCGATCGCGGTGGCAATGCAGTTAGTGCTGGGCACCGTGTGAAAATTCAATGCACGCTCGGCTCGGTCGATACAATTGCCTACACAAATGCTTCAGGCACTTTCACCGCAAACTTCCGTGCGGGCATGATACCCGGCACAGCACTTGTGATAGCCACATCCGATAGTGCCGCAGGTCAAGCCAATATCGATTTGCTCCCAACAAATGTGGGAGAAGTGGCGGTGTGGGTCGATACCACACGTGCCCCAGCTGATGGCATGACACAAGTAGCAATAAACGGTATTGTGAACAATGACGTAGGTTATCCAATCGCCGACGGCACACCAGTGCGGCTTTCACTGCGTTGCGAAGACACAACAGGCGATTGCTCGAATTTTGGCAGAATAATACCGCTTACTGTGCCAACCGACTCGGGTAGTTTTACAGCGGCATACACCACCGGCACGCGCACAGGCAGAGTTTGGATTTATGCCACTGTCGATACTTTTGTCGATTCTGCCTTCATCGATATAATGCCTGGTGGACCCGATTCTATAGCGATAGTTATCAACCCCAC
>CAYUDB010000109.1:0-5676 GCA_964443405.1 uncultured bacterium
ACCCGCCAGGATCAACTTCTTCGGCACTGTTGTTTGAAGTGGCTGCACGATATAGAGTTTCGGATAAAATTACCGCCGAAGCTTCGGTGGGTTGGTCGCAGTATGACGACGGCGGCACCACAACCATGATGCCCGTTCAGGTGAACGGTGAATATCACCCGCTTGGACAAAAGGCTTTTGACCCTTATGTTGGCGCAGGCTTGGGTGGGTACTTCACAACGCGTTCGAGCGGTGACAACACAGCTACTGTTGGCGGGCAAGCCCTTGCTGGTATTGAGATAACGCCGCAAAGTGGTTTTTCCATTCACTTTGAGGCAAAATACATGCTCCAAGATTTTTCCGATTTTGACACAGGCTCGCTAACGTATGGTGGCGGCGTTTCGGGCAATTGGGAGATGGATTTGTAATTTTTGTTAGGTGAATCATTTATGAAGATTCGAGCATTTTGTCAAGGGGATGAGCTTAGGCTTAGACAAGTGTTTCATTCTGCGGTGCATATAGTTGCGGCAAAAGATTATTCGCCCGAACAGTTAAATGCATGGGCACCGTCAAACTTCAATGCACAGAAATGGATACAGAAAATGCGTGCTCTGCAGCCATTTGTTGCCGAAGAAGCTGGCACAATAATCGGTTACGCGGATTTGCAGCCCGATGGCTATATCGACCATTTTTATGTCTCCGGCACATCTGCCAGACAATGTGTAGGTCGTTTGCTTATGAAACAAATCCATGCGAGGGCAGCTGAACTAGGTATTCCAAAGCTCTATTCAAACGTAAGCCATACTGCGCGACCATTTTTCGAGCACTTTGGATTTCAATCTATTGAAGCCCAAACAGTTATGATAGAAGGGATATCACTGGGTAATACCCGAATGGAGAAAAACCTTGCTATCATAGTCCACCAAGCTTTTGAAACATAGAGAACTATATAAAGCTGGCAAGTCGTAATAGAACACGGTAATTTTTTGAGGAAAAATGAGCGACGAAGTCAAAATGAGCATTCGGCAGGCGCATGAACTTTTTGCCACATCTTTGAATGGCGAGGTTTGGGAACTGCTCGAAAACCCAAAACGCACAGCAGATGACGATGTACGAATGTTAAGTGCCGCATACGCATCATTTTACCATTGGCTTCACGTGGGCACAAAAGCTCATCTCCAACGCGGACAATGGCTTATCGCACGAGTGCATATAGCCTTAGGGCGCGTTGATGGTGCCGTTTATCATTCGGGGCTTTGCATGCAGCTCACACAAGATTTTCCCAACGAAATGAAAGATTTCGATTTAGCCTATGCTTTCGAAAGTGCAGCGCGCGTATATGCTCTTTCTGGCAATCACGCGGCAGCGCAAGAATTTTACGAAAAAGCCAAAATTTTGGGCGAGAAAATTGCGAACGAAGAGGATAAAACCATATTCCAAGCCGACTTATCTGACGGAAATTGGTTTGGCGCAATCTGAATCTGATTCACGCGATTGCGCTTTTACTTTTGGCGCAAGAATGTTTTTTGAAACTGTAACGTTCTATTAAATCCTCAAAAGAGGTGAAATATGCGCAAATATGTAAGCATAGCGCTTATCATGTTTTTCGCCACATTCGCAGCAGCTGGCACCATATCGGGCACGATTACAGCGCCTGGTGGCGGTTTTGGGATCTACGTTGTGCTGGCGATAAGCCCCGATGTGCTCCTCGACGCATTTTCGTCGGGCGATTCACTCGATTTGGTAAATCTGCTCATGTCGATGCCGCGCACACAACTTTTCATGCCGGGTCCATACACCATCGAGGGCGATTTCACCAACTTCATGCCTTATATGGTCTGCGCTTTTAAGCTCGAGTCGATGAGCATACCCGAACCCGGTTCACCAATGGGGCTTTGCTCCACATGGGTTTGGATTCGAGATGGCAATGCTACCGATGTGAACGTCGAGCTTTTGCGCAGCAAAGATATTTCGGGTTATATAACCTACGATGGGCATTTTCCGGGCGCACGTCTGGAAGTTACAAACATAATGGCTCAGCCTGCGGAAGTTGAAACCACATATATGCTTTGGACGCGCAACTATCGCGTGAAGCTGAACTCTGGTTTTAAAACGCTTTTTTATTATATCGATAAAGATTATGATGGTGTTTATGAACCCGAACATGGCGAAACAGGTACCGAATTTTCCCGCATGTTTCCGTCGGGTTGGGGCAATTATGTTTTCATTGGCGGCGGCGGATATTTTGGCGATGGCATGGATGTAACAATCGAAACTGCAGGCATTTCCGAAAAAAACGACCCCGATGACGCTCAAATATCACTTGCACCTTTCGGCAATGCATTTCGCTACGTTACAAAGGAAGATGCAGTGCTAACGATAACTGATGTTGCGGGAAAAATATTAACAAATAACACAGTGCACGGTTCGGGTTACTTCGACTTCAACGACAATTTACCGAATGGCATGTATTTCGCGCATTTATGCACAAAAACAACAGGTAAAACATCGCGAGTAATTCTTATCCGTTGATTTTCATGGCATTAAAAAATTTACTTAAAAAAACTGAAAATAATACTTGCCAAGTTCCCATTTGTAAGTAAGATATAAATTAGTGGGCATATTGCCCTTAACATAAATCCAACTATCCAAGGAGGCTGCCGTGGACGATGCATTTGTTGCGTTGCTCGGTGGAATAGAACGACTTTTGGACTCCTACGTTCGCGTGAAAGAAGATAGAAAGCTACTTGCACTCGAAAAGGATGACCTTAACGAAAAACTTCGCCTTGCAAACGAAGAAAAAGAGACTTTGCGTGCCGAGAAAGAAAACTTTGCCGAGCAAATTCGTCGAATGGAAGGCGAGCTTGAAACTTTGCGCGGTGAGGTATCTAACCTTAAGCAATCGGCTCAAAGCTCTGATGCCGCAAAAGAAAAACTCGATTCTCTGCTCGCTCGAATAAGTCAGGCGCTCAGCGACTAACACTTTAACCGTTTCGAGAGGAGCGGAGGAATATGCCGCCTGCGGAAAAACTCAAGGTAAAAGTTTTCAACCAAGAGCTAACAATTCGTTCCGAAGACAGCGAGGAATATGTTCGAGAAATTGCGCGATATGTGGATGCGAAAATATACGAAGTTCAGGATGCCGGCTCGTCGCCCACTATAAAATCACTTATTATCGCCGCAATGAACATTGCCGACGAACTTTACAAAGAGCGCGAGAGGCATAGTTCACAGAACACCGAGCTTTTGGAACGTTCTAAAAAGCTGCTCGAAAAATTTGCCGAACTCGGTATATAAGCCGTTTTTCGGCATTTTTGCGTTCCTCGTTTTGTATTTCGGGGAATAGTTTTTCTGCATTTATATCTGCTATTGCTCCGCCCTCGTTTATCGATAAGGAGGGACTGGATGGTTGTTACCATTTTGCTCGCCATTACTGCTGTTATCGGTGGTTTTGTGCTCGGCATGTTTCTTGGCAAAGCTGTTGCTAAGCAAAACATTACCCAATCCGAAGAAAAAGCACACAAATTACTCGATGAAACACATAAAGATATTGAATACAAACGTGGTCAGTTCGAGCTAGAACTCGAAAAAGACCGTGCCCGTCAGCGCGCTGATTTTGAGCGCATGACCCAGTCGAAGAAAAACGAACTCAAACGCCTCGAAAAACGTCTCGAAGAACAACGCGAATCCATCGAAAGCCGCGCCGATCTTCTACGCCGCCGCGAACGCGAGATAACTACACTCGAACGCCAGCTCCAAACCAAAGACCGCGCGCTCGACGATAAAGAAAAAGAACTCAGCGATATGCTCCGCAAAGAAAACGATAAGCTCGAAAAAATCGCGGGGCTTACCCAAGAAGAAGCCAAGCGCATACTTATGGAAAACCTCATCTCCGAAGCACGCGCCGAAGCATCTCAACGCATAAAACAAATTCGCGAGGAAACCGAAGCCAAAGCCGAACGCGAGGCAAAGGAAATCATCATCGCATCCATTCAACGCTGCGCCGCCGAAACTACAGTCGAATCAACAGTTTCGGTAGTATCGTTGCCATCAGATGAAATTAAAGGACGCATCATTGGTCGTGAAGGGCGAAATATTCGCGCTTTCGAAACCGCAACCGGTGTCGATGTTATCGTTGACGACACACCCGAAGCTATAATTCTCTCGGGTTACGACCCAATTCGACGCGAAATCGCCAAGCTTTCTATGGAAAAACTCATCATGGACGGCAGAATTCACCCGTCGCGCATCGAAGAAGTTGTCGCGCGTTCCGAAAAAGAGATGGAAAACGTTTTCAAAGAAACCGGCGAGCAGATTTGCTTTGAACTTGGCATGCACGACATACATCCCGAAATGGTAAAACTCTTGGGCAGATTGCGTTATCGCACTTCCTACGGGCAAAATGTGCTCGAACACGCCAAAGAAGTTTCGCATTTGTGTGGCTATATTGCGTCCGAACTCGATGTTGATGTAAAACTTGCCAAACGCTGCGGTCTTCTTCACGACATCGGCAAATCTGTCGATCGCGGGCAGGAAGGCACACATACCCAGCTTGGCTACGAAATTGCGAAAAAATACGGCGAAAACGAATATGTGCTCAACTCCATTGTCGCGCACCACGAAGATGTTGAAGCCTTTTCGATTTACACGGTGATAGTGCAGGCAGCAGATGCCATATCGGGTTCGCGTCCTGGTGCCCGCCGTGAAACGCTCGAAAACTACATCAAGCGTTTACAGAGGCTCGAAGAACTTGCCGACTCTTTTGGCGGTGTGCAAAAAACATATGCCATACAAGCTGGTCGCGAGATTCGCGTAATTGTCGAACCCACACAGGTTTCCGACCCGGGCGCCGAAGTTTTGGTGAGTGAAATTGCTGCAAAAATCCAATCCGAGCTTGAATACCCAGGTCAAATCAAAGTTGTTGTCATTCGCGAAACTCGTGCAGTCGATTACGCCAAATAATGCCTTTCGCTAATCGTAATTAGAAACCGGCGGCGTAGCCGCATCTAAAGGCGCCCGCTGGCGCTGGCGTAGCCCTAGAGGTGCACTGGCGTCCCCTCATTGGCACTTCGTGCCATTTCTCCCGTTGGGAGAAAGTGAAAACCGGCTGCAAGGTGAACTTGAGCATACTTTTAGTGGTTACGCCACCTTATCTATTGAAGATTTTCGCTAATCGTAATTAGAAACAGGCGGCGTAGCCGCATCTAAAGGCGCCCACTGGCGCTGGTGTAGCCGCATCTAAAAACGCCCGCAGCGCTGATGATTATGAAGCAAGATTTGATAATAACAGTTGATGATTTTGTGGTGGAACGGGTTCTGCCCGAGTTTCAGCCTGTTGTGCACGAGCTTCGCAGGCTTGTGAAGAGCTATTTACCTGATGTGCAAGAGATTATCTGGCGCGGGATTCCTGCGTATCGTACGCAACATGTATTTGCGGTTATAAGCCCCACCAAAAAGGATATAACCTTTGCATTTACAAATGGTGCACGATTTGAAGATAAGTTTGGCTTGTTGCGTGGTGTGGGGAATGTGTCGAAGCATTTGAAATTCAAGACATTAGCACAAATAGACAGTAATGTGTTGAATTATTACATTGCGCAAGCATTGCATTTTGACACTTAGCCCAGGGGCACCCCATCGGCGGCACTTCGTGCCATTTCTCCCGTTGGGAGAAAGTGAAAACCGGCTGCAAGGTGA
>CAYUDB010000109.1:5776-9224 GCA_964443405.1 uncultured bacterium
ACTTGAGCATACTTTTAGTGGTTACGCCACTTTATCTATTGAAGGTTTTCGCTAATCGTAATTAGAAACAGGCGGCGTAGCCGCTCTAGAGGTGCCCACTGGCACCGGCGTAGCCGCATCTAGAAGCGCCTACTGGCGCCGGCGCAGTCCTAAGAGGTGCCCACACTGGCGCCCCCTCATTGGCACTTCGTGCCATTTCTGCTCTGTTGGGAGAAAGTGAAAACCGGCTGCAAGGTGAACTTAAGCATACTTTTAGTGGTTACGCCACCTTATCTACTTAAGGTTTTCGCTAATCGTAATTAGAAACAGGCGGCGTAGCCGCATCTAAAGGCGCCTACTGGCGCCGGCGTAGCCGCTCTAGAGGTGCTCACTGGCATCGGCTAGGGGCGCATCTAGAAGCGCCCACTGGTTTAGCCGCAACTAGGTGTGCCCACTGGCACCTTAGCGAGCGAGGACAAGAACACCTTTGCAGATGGTTTTACCCGCACGGGTGACAATGTAGGCGTAAATTGCAGGCGGCGCATCGTTGCCGTCGCTGGTTTTACCATCCCAAAAACAAGCAGTTTTGGGCGAAGATGGCTCACAGCTGAGTGATGTAACCAAAATCCCTTCGATTGTGAAAATTGAAATAGTTGCGCCCGAGAATGTCATACTCGGGAAATCGAAAAACGCTACATCGTTTTTGCCGTCACCGTTTGGAGTGAATGGAATAGGCGCTGCGTCACAAGGGATTTTTTGCGGCATTTCAAAAGTGAAAGTGTATGTTGTGCAATTGTTTTCGCATAATGTGGCGCTGTCACAAGTGAAGATGTGCACAGTTAAAAGTTCGTCGGTGCACTCTTCGAGACGCAATAGTTCGATGCTGAAGTCGGGCAAGGGCATGTCGAGGGTTTCGGTGGCGCAGAAAATTTGCGCAGAAAGTGCTCCCGAAAGCGAGTCGAAAACGGAGAAGTTCAGCTGCCCGTCGCGCACAGTGCCCGAAGTGTGAAAAACTCGTGGTGCTTGCAAGTCCACCATAAAGCTAAAGTGAAAAGCAGGCGCGGGGTTGCCAAGCTCATCGATCAGCGATAACGCACGTATGTGAACCGTGTCGCCGCTTTGCCAATCTGTTTGCGGCGAAATGTAAACTGTGTCGCCATGCCAAGTTGCAGCAAGAGTGTCATCGTTGCAGACAAAAACCGCGTTTGCTGTGTCCACGCCATCGGCGTCTGTGACCAAAAATGCCATTGTCGCTTGCGCACATGAGATAAAATCACCCTGGTGTGGCGAGAGCATTAGACAAATTGGTCCTTCGCCCGAACGCGGCAAAAAAGTGAGCACAAAACTTGTCTCCGAGATGTCGCTGGCAAGTTCAAAGTCGAAATCATCGTCGCAAACATGGATTTCGACGTGCAAAGTTTCGCTGGCATTTGCATCGAAAAGCTCGCTGGTCAAAGTGAAAGTGTCGGCGCCTGATGGTGTGAGCGAAAGAGTTTCACCGTGCACAATTGCAAACGCACAATTGCCGTAACTCGAAAAATCATAGCATGTTAGTTGCAAATGTGCCGACAATTCGTCGTCGTAAACTAGCTCATAATCGATAAGTTGTGGCGGCAAAGTGTCGTCATCTTCGCACCAGAATGAAAATGTTGCAAGTGTGCAGTTTTCGCCACACATGGTCGCCAAATCGCAAGTGTGCACAAAAAGCCCTATACTCTCGCGCTCGTGGAAATATAACAACATCGAATCTCGCGCATAAGACCATGATTCACCATGATTTGCATCATCTGGAATTAGGGTAAGCTGAGTTCCGTCAAAGCTGAAACCAGCGCTGTCGGCATCGAAATACCAAATGCCGCGTGGCGTGTGAATCTCTGCCGATAAGGCTTGAGCATCAATATGCGCAGGCGTGTCGATGAGATTGACAATTAATGGTATAAGTGATTGTGTAAAAACACTTTCTGGAGATTGAAGTGTAAGTTGTGGTGGTTCAAAATCGAAGGTCATCGTCCATTCTTCGGGTGCAAAGTGTTGATTGTGCTCGTCGCAACCTAAAGCCGCAAAACGAACTGTGGTCCCATGCTCCCAAAGACCAGTGCCATCGAAGATTATTGTGTCGGCACTTATACGCAAACGCGGTGGCATATGCGCTGCCACGTAACGGTCGGTTCCATTGAGAATGATGCCAAGTGATTCTGGCACAATATCATACACCGAGGCATATAGGAGTTTTATCACGGTGTTTTCGCACGAAAGAATGCTGCCGTCTGGTGGTGTGAGCAGAAAAGCATATGGTCTGTCGGCGCTTGGCAGAACGCGAATTGTGATGCATGTTTCGGCAACATTTGGTGTGCAAAAATCTGGTGTATCGCCAAATATGATACAGAGTTGCGTTTCAGGTGGTGCGAAATTCAAGCCCGCCATGGCGCAATCGATGAACACAGTGTCGAGAGCACCGAAGCCTGTGGGCGGCAAAATGAGATCACCAATTCGAAAACGCACCGAAGAGAAATCGACGTTGCTAGTGCTATCGTCGAGAACGAACCAAATTTGCGGTGCCGAACTCGCAGTTGCATGTGGCGAAAATGCAAGCACATACGGCGGTGTTACGTCGAAAGAGAAGATCGTGCGCGCGGGTGATGAGAGCATGTTGCCGAGCGTATCTGTTGCCATAGATAAGGTTAGGTTGGCAATGCCGTCTGTGGCTGGTGCTATTAAACGAAAGCGCAAGGTGTCGCCCGAGAGTGTTAGGCGTGGTGATGGGAAGGTGTATGTGGTCTCATTGAACTCCACAACAATCGACGCGGTGTTCACGCCCGCAGAGGTGTTGAAGACGAAAATCGCAGTGGTTTCGGCGCAAGAAAGTGTGGCAAAAGAGGGCGGGAAAAGCGCATGTGCCGAAAATGTAGGCAAATTCAGCGAAAAGCGCGTACAACAAACTTGACAGTTTGGTGCGCAAAAATCGGGCAGATCGCAAACGTGCACGCAAGCTAAAATTGTGTCGCCATCGGCAAATACCATGCCCGAAAGCGCCATCTCTAAAGCAATTGTATCGCCCGAAAAACTTAGCGCAGAATGCTCGAGCGCAAAGCTTACGCCGTTTACAGTGAGCGAAAGCGAAGTTGTGTCGAGTGTAAAATCTTCGTGCACAACAAAATAAATGTTATCCAAATCCTCTACAACACTTTCGGGTGCAGGAAAAATTGTCGCACATACTGGCGCTTGCGTGTCGATAACGTAATTGATGTGCTCTTCGCAGGCATATAAGATATCGTGCACGTAAATCGAACTGATGTCGAGAGTTATAGTTTCGCCATGTGAAATGCTAAATGGCGGAGCAAAGAAAAATGTATCGGCACGCAAATCGAAATAATCGGTGTAAAGTGTTTCTCCTTCGAAAGTTGCAACAAAACGCACATCACTACCAGCGTCTTCCACTCGTAAGCCAAATTCATGTCTCGCGCAGCTT
>CAYUDB010000110.1:0-9224 GCA_964443405.1 uncultured bacterium
CGGCGGGCGAAAAAGTTGGGTGTATGTCGTCAGCAACATCATTGGTGAGACGCTCGAGATTTCTTCCGAGAGTATCGCAAATGAAAAGATCACGCCGCCCATCTTGGTGTAAAGCTGCAAAAACTATGCGGTCACCTTGCGCCGAAAAACAAGGCGAGTTTATCTCTCGAATTCCACTTTTCGATAGGTCGATTGTGCGGTGGTTTTTTCGCTTGCGGACGTCGTAGAGCACGAGAAAATCTGATGCGCCATGTTTGACGCTCATGGCAAGTAGTGTGCCGTTTGGAGAAAAACCGAAACGCCCGTCAAGCGGGTGAAAACTTTGTGCATCACCGCTGCGCTCGCCTTTTTTGATGCGGCGCAACAACTTAGTAGGCACGTCAAGTAAATATACATCCGCATAATCACTGCGGTCGGAAACAAAGGCAATTTGTTCTTTTTTGGGGTTGTACACTGGCATGAGATTCATGTAACTTGCGTCACGTTCGTGGTTTGTGTAGGCGGTGGCGATTTCGTTTGGTATGTTGTGACCGTCGATTTGTGGAAAGTATTTGCGGCGAACCCATATTTTCCAGTCGCGATAAAAATCATCGATGCTTATGCCCAAGGATGATTTCACCACACGGTCGGTGGTTATTTCCACTTTGCCTTTGGCGAACATTTCGCCTATTTTACGGCGTCCCCAGCGCTCAGCAATATAATTGAACATCGATTGCCCTTGCTTGTAAACTAAAAAACCGTCGAGTTGATCTGGTGGCATGATGTAGTCGTTTAAAACAGCGTCGCGCATATACATGTCGGCTTCGGGGTCCCACCCTTGTGATTCAAACTCCGAAAGACCTTCCGCCATCCATAATGGCAGTTGAAAAACACGACTGAGCGACAGAACTCCCGCTGGTGCATTGCCATACAGAAAATCAAAAACGAATGCATGTGTAAGCTCGTGAACAAGAACATGGCGAAAATCTTCAAAATCACCGTTGAATGGCACAACCACGCGATTTTTCATAAGCTCGGTAAAACCACCTACACCTTCGGGCAAAATCGATGATGTGATGTTCGTCTCTTGAAAATCGAAACGACTTGGGTAAATTATGATGCTCAGTTTGTCGGATGGCAGATATGAGAAATCGTCGGAAAGCTGCTCAAGCCCATGCTCAAGCTCCACATTCGCAAAATCTACTAGATGCTCGTAGCCTTTTGGGTAAAAAAGCTTGAACGATTTTGTGTTTAGTACTTGCCAGTCGAAAGAATCATATTGAACTTTGTTGCGCCCAAATTGTGCCCAGCTTGCGTTAGTAGAAGCCAGTGCAAGGAATGTGAGTATCAGAATTCGGCTTACGGAAACTTTGTTTAGCATACCGCCACCTGTTTGCCTTTTAACAAAAATATTTCTTCAAACCTAAAACGCAAGTTTTGTTAATATTATAGTGCTTTTTCGAGGCAAACATTTTGGAGATTCCATGATTAGTAACAATACCCAAAGCTAGTTAGCAAAAATTTTGCTCTGGGAAAACGCTAAAAAGAAATCTTTTGCGTTGAAGTTCGCGTGCGTATATTATCGACTTTCAAACTTAGGAGGCACAATTGTCTATATCCGAATTTTCCGTGCAAAGACCCGTCACTGCTGTGATGATTATAGGTATTATAGTGGTTATGGGCACATATTCTTTTCTAAATCTGGGTCTTGATCTTTTGCCCGATATATCATATCCCACAGTTTCTGTGCTCACAACTTGGACAGGTGCCGCGCCTGAAGATATGGAAAAACAGATTACACGCCCGCTTGAATCTACTCTCGCCATGGTCTCAAGGGTGAAGAAACTGAAATCATCCACGCGTGAAGGTATTTCTGTAATTTCCGTAGAATTCGAGTGGGGCACAAATCTCGATTTTGCAGCTCAGGATATTCGTGATCAGATAAGCATTTACAAGCAAATGCTACCCGAAGACATCACCGATCCACTTGTTTTTAAATTCGACGTTTCAATGATGCCAGTTGCCATGTATAGCTTTGGCGGCAATACCGATGTAAACAGGCTTCACGATATTGCCGAAAATGTTATCAAACCTCGACTTGAACGCGTTGAGGGTGTGGCTTCGGTTTCAATTTGGGGTTGGGATCAAAGCGAAGTTCATGTCGATGTTGACCCCATGAAAATAGCTGCACTCGGTATCGATGCTCAGCAAGTTCAGATGGCATTGCTCTACAATAACGTCAATTTGCCCGCAGGTTATGTAGTGAAGCGTGCGAAAGAGCATTTGTTGCGCAGTTATGGTGAATTTCGAGACATAGGCGAACTTGGAAAAACAGTCGTTGGCATGACAGCCGATTACAAACCCATCTATCTGCGCGACATAGCTGAGATAAAATTTGGCAATGTGATGTCGCGTGGTTTGGCATTGATGGAAAACAAGCGTGCGCTCTGGATAATGATATCAAAAGAATCGCGTGCAAACTCAGTTACTGTTATGCGCAAAGTTTGGAAAGTAGTCGATGATTTGGAAAAAGTATTGCCCAAAGATACTGAGCTTTTGACCATGTTTGATATGGCTGAACCAATTACGAAAATCATCAACAACACAAGTAGTAATGGCATAACCGGTGCAATTTTAGCAATCATCTTCATCTTTATTTTCTTACGTTCGTGGCGACCGACAGTTGCCATAAGTGTTGCTATCCCAATATCAATAGTGGCAACATTCATTGCCATGTTCGCGGCGGGATATACGTTAAATATCATGACCATGGTCGGACTAATGCTCGGCGTCGGCATGCTTGTCGATAACGCTATTGTCGTTATCGAAAACATATATCGACGAATAGAAATTGGCGAAGACCGTTTCACTGCCGCATCCAAAGGGGCGTCCGAAGTGTCTATGGCAATCTCTGCATCGACACTAACAACCTGTGCGGTGTTTTTTCCTGTGCTTTTTATTCCAGGCATCACAGGTCAACTTGCAAAAGGGCTTGCGCTTACAATTACATTTTCACTTTTGGCATCACTTTTTGTAGCACTCACTATAGTCCCTGTTATTGCGGCAAACCTTTTCAAGAAAGAAAAGAACGCCGATAAACTCAAAGATCAATGGTTTCACAAAGTGCAAAATGCTTACGGCAATGCTTTAACATGGGCACTTTCAAATCGAAAAAAAGTTTTGGGCATAACAGCTGGTCTATTTATCATATCGTTAGCGCTTACGCCGTTTTTGAAAGGTGAGTTCATGCCAGCTCAGGATCAGCCTTTTGCACAGGTGTTTTTCTCGCTTCCACAGGGCACAACTCTCGAAGATTCACGAAAAGTGGCACAGCAAACTCTCTCAGTTCTCGAAAACGATTCAGATGTTCTAGTGCGCGGCTTGATAGTTGGCGTGAATTCGGGAAGTGAGTTTGACCTTGCCATGGGCGGAGGAGAAGGCACACCCACAAATGTCAATGAGGGTACACTATATATGCGCCTTAAAGACAAAGAAGAACGTTCACAATCTACAGAACAGATCACCGACAAACTTCGTGCAGCATTTCCGCAAATTGCCGGCGCAAAATTCACAGTTCTCGACATGAACTCACAGATGATGGGTGGTGGCGTTGGTTCCGACATCGAAGTGAAACTATTTGGCGACGATTTAAATACCCTCACTCGCCTTGCCAATTTAACAGCCGATGAAATCTCAAAGCTTCCTGCAATCTCCGACGCTAAAATATCCTTTAAAGAAGGCAGACCCGAAATGCGCATTGTACTCAACAAGGAAAAATGCGCACAGCTTGGTATCACCGCAGCACAGGTGGCAAACACAGTAAAAACCTACACTATAGGTTCTACTGCTGGGAGATTCGTAACTCCAAAAGAGCAACTCGATATCAAAATTCGCATGAAAGAAAATGAACGGCGCGACATGGCGCAGATTTTATCATTGCCGATAATCACCGCTACAGGCAAAGCTATTCCGCTTTCACAGGTAGCGAGTTTCGAAGAAGTTTTGGGTCCTACCGAAATAAAACGTGAAGACCAAAAACGCACAGTTGTAGTGATGACTTCCGTTAAAGAAGGTTCTGATTTGCGCAAAGCAACAGATGAAGTAACCAAAGTTGTTAATCGACTTATGACTTCGGCGAATTGGGAACAGGGCAATGATGTTGTTATTGGCGGACAAGCAGAGCAGATGAAAGACCTATACGTGTGGATGCTATTGGCGGTATTGGTTGCATTTCTTTTGGTTTACATGGTCATGGCTTCCGAGTTTGAATCGTTTATGCATCCTTTCATAATCATGTTCACACAACCGCTCTCGATAATTGGAGTGCTTTTGGCACTTTTTGTAACCGGCACAGCGATTTCATTGCCATCGCTTATGGGTATTGTGATTTTGGCTGGTATTGTTGTGAACAACGGCATAGTGATGGTCGATTTCATAAACCAATTACGTCGCAACAGTAATATAAAAATCGAAGAAGCAATTGTTACTGCGGGCAAATTGCGCTTGCGCCCGGTTCTAATAACGGCACTTACCACTATTGCGGGCATGTTGCCTATGGCATTTTCGACGTCTGAAGGTTCGGAAATGCGCGGTCCTATTGCCATATCGGTAACCGGTGGTCTTGCCAGTGCAACACTGCTTACGCTTGTAGTAATACCGATAATTTACATCTATCTAGAAGATTTGCGCATAAAAGTAATCGCTGGTTCGAAGCGCGTTTTTGGCTTAGATTGATTTCCCATGCTTTAACGCGCGCTTGCAATTGTTTATTGACTTTCGCACTTGAAACTAAGAATTTCCACAGTGAAAACGCAAATTGCATAGCGAGCGTGTTTTGCAAACCAAAAAACTTGCACTTTTTGCGCTACAATAAGGTTTTGTGTGGCAGCATTGTTTAACAAAACACGGCACAAAAAATTTACGATTAGGAGGATAACATGGACAAGAAAATTCGCGGTCGCGTGTGGGTTGTGCGCGATGCCAACGGAAAGCCCATCGACAGCATCGACACTGATATGATTTTTCACAACAGGCACCTTGCCATCACCAATCAAAACGAGATGGCGCAATTTGCTTTTGGCAACCTCGATAGCTGGCAAGATTTTCCAAAGAAAGTTCAGCGTGGCGACATATTAATCGTCGGTGAGAATTTTGGCTCCGGTTCCTCTCGCCAACAGGCTGTTGACTGTTTCATCGCACTTGGAGTTGTTGCCATAGTTGGTGAAAGCTTTGGAGCTATCTATTTTCGAAATGTGGTGAATACTGGCATGCCGGTATTTGTGGCACCGAATATTGCGAAATCGCATCTTAAAAATGGCGACACCATCGAAATCGATACCGAAACAGGTGCAATTGCCGACATCACAAACAACAAGCCTTTGCCGAGCGCTCAACCTCTCACCTCAGTGCAGCGTGATATCATCGAAGCTGGCGGACTTTTTGCTCTTGCCGCTAAACTTTAAATTTTGACTCGCGGGCATGTTTGAGCTTTTGCACAATCACAGTGACGATGGTTTTCGACGCAAGAACGTGCTTGGCGACTTTATTAGCTCGATTATCCGATGTGGATGATCGCAAATAACTTTCAAGATAGCGCAAACCAAACAGGATGTGAGCATCACTCGCATCCTGTTTGTTTCGGTAAATTTGCGGAAAGAATTCTTGTAAAAAGATGTTCGGAGAAATAGTGCGTTCTCAAAGTGCGCTTGACAAAGCTTTTTGAGCAGTTAAATTCGATAGTAGAATCTGATAACAGAACAAAACCTTTGACGAAATTTTCGACTGACAATGTATTTGTCAACACTGAAATTACAAATTGCATACAGGAGGTTATTATGGCTACGCGCGTTGCTATCAATGGGTTCGGACGAATTGGACGACATGTTTTTCGTCTTGGTTGGGAACATCCCGAACTCGAGTTTCTCGCAATTAACGATATCACAACACCATCTGTGCTTGCACATCTGCTCAAATACGATTCCACACATGGCACATGGAAACATAAAGTCGAAGCTACCGAAACAGCTATCATCGTCGATGGCAAAGAAGTGCCCGTTTATGCCATCAAAGATCCCACACAGATTCCTTGGAACAATCATAGTATCGACATCGTTCTTGAATGCACAGGTGTTTTTACCAAACGCGAAGGCGCTGCCAAGCATCTTGCCGCAGGAGTGAAAAAGGTTCTTATCTCTGCACCATCCGAAGATTGCGACGGAACATTCGTAATTGGTGTCAACGACAAAGATTACGACAAATCCATGCACGACATCATCTCTATTGGCAGCTGCACAACCAATGCTCTTGTACCTGTGATAAAAGTTTTGCGCGAAAACTTTGGCGTGCAACGTGGTATGATGACCACCGTCCACGCTATGACCAACGATCAACGCATCCTCGACTTACCTCACAAAGATCTTCGTAGAGCGCGTACAGCCGCTGCGAATATAATCCCCACATCCACTGGTGCGCACAAGATGATTCCGGTGCTTTACCCAGATTTGAAAGGCAAATTCCACGGTATTTCGCTTCGTGTGCCTGTGGTGGATGGCTCACTTGTCGATCTTGTTGTCGAGCTTTCTTCCGAAGTAACTGCCGATGAGGTAAATCGTGCTTTTCGTTCTGCTTCCGAAGGCGCTTTGGCTGGAGTTCTCGAATTTTCCACCGACCCGCTTGTTTCATCCGATATTGTCGGCAACCCACATAGTTCAATATTCGACTCACTTTCGACAAAAGTGCTTGGTGAACGTGGCTCTACAGTTAAATTGCTCTCTTGGTACGATAACGAAATGGGCTTCTCGAACAGAATGATCGACATGTTGAGAATGATGCTATAAAAACTTGCATTTACAAAAAATCGCATTATTTTCATGCATTGTTTTGAGCAACTTGGTTTTCGATACAATATTAAGGCGCGCTTGCGTTTTTCGCGAGCGCGCTACATTTAAAAGGCGAAACGCTAAAGTGTTTTGAACTGGCGGAAATGTTTATTGCCATAACGGAGGGCTTTCATGCGCAAAATGACTGTGGACGACATGAATTTTAAGGGCAAGCATGTTGTCTTAAGAGTCGATTACAATGTGCCGATGCAAGATGGCACAATTACAGACGATACCAGAATTACCGCAACTTTGCCCACATTACGCAAGCTAATCGACGATGGAGCATCCATAGTGATTTTGTCGCATTTAGGACGCCCGAAATCGAAAAACGATAAGGAATTTTCGTTGAAACCTGTTTCTGCAAAACTTGCCGAACTACTTGGCAGAAAAGTCGATTTTTTGACTGACTGCGTGGGCGACGCTATTTTCAAAAAGACAGCAGCAGCTAAACCTGGCGATATCATAATGCTAGAAAACGTGCGCTTTTATGCCGAAGAAGAGAAGAACGAAGTGGAATTTGCGAAAAAACTTGCCAAACATGGCGATGTATATGTGAACGATGCCTTCGCTGTTTCACATCGTGCGCACGCTTCTGTTGAGGCTATAACCAAGTTTCTTTCGCCTTCTGTGGCAGGCTATCTTATGGGCGAGGAACTCAACCATCTGCAGCGGCTTATCAATGATCCGCCACAACCTTTTATCGCAGTTGTTGGTGGTGCCAAAGTTTCTACAAAAATTGGTGTGCTCGAAAATCTTTTACCAAAAGTCGATAAATTGCTTATTGGCGGCGGCATGATGTTCACTTTTATGGCAAACCTTGGGATGGAAGTTGGCAATTCCATAGTTGAGAAAGATTCCATGAACACAGCGATGGAGCTTTGGCTCAAAAGTGAAGAACTTGGTGGCAGAATTCAACTACCTGTGGATGTTGTTGTAACACAAGAGATTGAAGAAGATTCTCCTGTCAAGCTAGTTGGCTATGACGGAATTCCAAAAAAATGGTGCGGCGTGGACATTGGCAAAAGCACAGCGCGCATGTATGCCGATTATATTTCTCAGGCAAAGGCAGTTTTTCTCAATGGACCTATGGGCATATTCGAGAACCCGAAATTCGCAGAAGGTACAGTAGCAGTTCTCGAGGCAATGCGCGAGCTTAACGAACGTGGTGGCATTGCTGTAGTTGGTGGTGGCGACAGCGCTGCTGCTGCAAACCAACTCGGTTTTGGCGATTGCATGACACACATTTCCACAGGTGGCGGTGCTTCGCTTGAACTTATGGAAGGACGCAAATTGCCAGGCATCGAAGCCCTCACAAATTTTGACTGAAACTTATTTTGTGATTTGCTCCAAAACCCCCGCCTTGACGGGGGTTTTTACTTTGTATATTACATTACTATGGTATTGAATATGCGTGTAACTAATTATTATTAATTGAGTTAATAGCTACTAAAAAGTTCGATCGCCAAATACATAACATTATCACATTCCCCCCAGCATCTTTCCAGACATCCAGTTTGCAACAGAAATATTGATTTTGCCGGCAAAAAACTACTAAGGTCGGCGATGAGATGTTTCCGTGAACTGTGAATAATGTTTTCTCACACTGTGCTTTTCGAAAACGGCACACGCGGTTATGTATAACATTATAGAATTGTGATGTAGTAAAAAACATCGTGCAATGGTTGACAAAACTTTGAGCAAAATGTCGAACAGAAGAAAACTCTGGTGCTCGAAAAAAAAAGTCTTATCCTAAATTAAAAACAGGAGCTGAGACTTGTTCGAGTTTATAAAAAACTTTGCTAATTGCCCTTGGGACAATTTTATGCCTGCGACATTTGCCTTCATGGAGGATAATAGATGTGGCTGGGTTGCCGAACCTGCAAACACATATTCGAACATTGCCTATTTACTTGTTGGCATATATATACTTTTTATAAGTCGCAAAAAACGTTGGCAACCAATAAACTATTTCGGCGTAGTAGCCATACTTATCGGGCTTACTTCAGGTTTGTATCATGCATCGTGCACATTTCTGTTTCAAGTGATGGATGTGGCTTCAATGTTTTTGATATCCTGTTTGCTGCTAACGTTAAATTTGCGCAGATTGCATCTCATTCGACGTGGATGGGTTTATGTTTATTATTGGTCGATGGTCATATTATCGATTGTGGCACTTGTGGTTTTCCACAAATTTGGTCGTCTGCTCTTCACAGTGCAAATACTTGTAGCCATAGCCCTCGAAATGCGCATGATTTTCACACATCGCGATAAAATAACCCCTCGTGGTTTTTTCTATGCACTTGGTTTCTTTGTATTGTCGTATGTTTTTTGGGTTCTCGATCTAAAAGAGCTAATTTCACGCCC
>CAYUDB010000111.1:0-9160 GCA_964443405.1 uncultured bacterium
ACAAAGGCATCGGCTGTAGTTATGCGCAAAATCGACTACAAACCCGAACTTACCTGCGGTGCACTTTTTTCGGCAAACCCACACGATGATTTTCGCAAAATTATACTTCTATTCCATCCACCAAAAGCTGTAAAACCTGAAATTTCAGCGCACGCGTGCGTACACGAATCGGCACATATTGCACCAAACTGTCGCATAGAAGCATTCGCCGTAATATCTAAGGATGCACATATTGGCGCAGGCACACATATTGGTGCAGGTGTTTTCGTCGGTGAAAAAGTTGGAATCGGAGAAAACTGCATAGTTTATCCGCGTGTGGTTATCTATGACGGTTGTAGAATCGGTGACAACACTATTCTGCATTCAGGTGTGGTCATTGGCGCAGATGGCTTCGGTTACAGTCAAAACGCCGGAACATGGGAAAAAGTGCCGCAAATCGGAGCGGTTACAATCGGCAAGAATGTTGAAATCGGAGCAAACACAACGATCGACCGTGGTGCTATCGAAAACACTATCGTCGGCGATGGCACAAAAATCGACAATCTTTGCCAGATTGCACACAATGTAGTTATAGGAAAAAACTGTGCTTTTGCCGCACAAGTGGGCATTTCGGGCAGCACCACCATTGGCGATAGCGTGCAGATCGGTGGACAAGCAGGTTTAACCGGTCATATAGAAATAGGCGATGGCGTCATAATTATGGCACAATCTGGTGTCGATAAAAACATTCCAGCCAAAAGCATCATACTTGGCGCACCTGCGCGCGATCATCGGGAAACATTTAAGCAAATGGCAGCGGTTGCCGAGTTACCCGAGCTTCTGAAAAAACTAAAAAAGCTTCTGCCAGAATAACTACCTGCTGTCAAACTTTTTGAGCGCAGAACCTTCCAAGATATTTTTGCAATATTGCAAAGCTCAAGCGCGCCAGCTAACGCGCGAGATCAAAAACAAAAAATGGCGGTGCCTTTCGTAAAAGACACCGCCGATTTCATTTTCGATAGCACTTGCATGCAACTAAATAGCTGATTACTTTTTCGGCTTTATAGGCTCACAAATATCCACGATAAACTTGCCATCTTTGAAACCAGTGTAGTGCTCATAACAAGGTCTGTTGTCAAATTCGTAGTCGCCCTTGGATAGATATTCGGTAAAAAGCGTTTGCCAAGCTTTGAGAAATTCAGTATGGTCGAGCACACAATGCAAAACTGCATAAAGCCCACCTGGAACATCCTGTATTTGCACTTCTCCTTCGGGCAAGGTATCTTGTGGCACAACAACACATGCATCGGAACGAAGTTTTTCGGGTGGCACAGATTGTGGATCATCGAGGTATATGCCAAGTGAAACAGTGGTCGGAGTCCAAAGCTTGCGCTCTGCTATCCATTTTTCGATTCTCTCGAAAGCTCCGCCAATTTCCGGATATGGTCCTATGTGTCTCACGTATGCCACGTGGAAAGCGGGCATCTCTTTAACTTCGAAACTGTATTCCATCACGCACCTCCAATGTTGTTATCCTATTTGCAAAATTAGCAAATAGAAATTTTTCGGCAAGACAATTTTTTGTAAAGCGCAATTTTTCTATTTCCGATAAATATTATTTTATAATAACAATATTTATTTACTTAAAATCACTATCATACTCGTGAAAAAACATGGTGGATCATATCCACAATTTCTATTAAGCTGTGACGCAAATATGCATCCGAAGTATCTTTTTTGATGTTTGTAGAAACGATAAACAGCGTACCGTCCAACACTTCTATGACAAAAAGCTCATTCATAGCAAGTAAGCTTTTTACAATATGTTCCGAGAAAAATTCCGAAGTTTTGGCAGAATTGAGCGAGAAAAGTGAGTATCTTTTGCTAAAATCCTCCGCTCGATATTGAACAGGAACTTTTTCCATTACCTTCGCTTTCGAGGTTTCCAACAGGTCGAAGGCAAATGCCGCAAGTTTTCCTAACACATTGTCGTATTGAGGTTTCGAAGCAAGCGAGAACTGCATGTTTGCAAGTTGGGGGATTTCAATTGCGCATACATTTTCGAAATAAGTCGAGCTATCATCGTTTGGCACATCTATTCGCACATCAAAAACCCTTAAACGATATGATACCGTGCGTCTTGTCCACATGGCATCGATTTTCATGTGGGTTTTTGCGGATATCTCGGGTTGTTTGACAATGCAGTATGTTCTTAAATACTTCTCACCCAAAAGTTTATCGGGTATTTGCATTTTTTCAAAACCGTTGGCTTGAAAAAACTGCTCTTTTGCCTTTTTTCCTTTGCGCCACGACACAATTGAAAAAACGATTATCGCTACAAAAATAGCGCCCATACCACTTAGAACCAAAAATCCTATGCTGTTCCCACTCATGCCAATCAGACCTCGCATTAGCATTTAATATCGACTATCGCACTCTACCTGAGCGTTTTTTGAAATACAAGCGCAATGTTTTTGCGTAATCACCATCGGTACTTATGCGTACAGGCTCAACGCCTATTTGGGAAAAAAGCTTGTCCTGTGTTTCGAGTTCACGGCTGGTGTTTTTTGCAAAATAATCGGCAACACTTTTGTCGGAAGTGTCCACGATGAGCATTTCGCCCGTCTCTGCATCTTCTAGCACAACAACTCCTGCACCAGAAAAAGCCATTTCTGCAGGGTCGGATATCACAACAGGAATGAAATCGTGCTTTTTCGACATGAGTAAAAGCGGTTTTTGCAAGTTCTCATCGAGAAAATCGGAGATGAAGAAAATAATCGATTTGCGCTTGAGTATTTTGTTCAAATAATCGAGAGCAAGTGGAATATCAGTGTTTTTCTTTGTAGGCTCATAACCCAAAAGCTCACGAATAATACGCAAGGAATGTGTGCGTCCCTTTTGCGGCGGTATGAATTTCTCCACGTTTTCTGTAAACATAAGCAAACCCACGAGGTCTGAGTTTTCAATAGCCGAAAACGCAAGCATGGCAGCAATTTCAACTGCAATTTCTCTCTTGATTTGATTTTGCGTTCCAAAAGCACTACTCCGCGACATGTCTGCTGCAATGATAACCGTAAGCTCGCGCTCCTCTTCGTAGCGTTTGACATAAGCCTGATTCATTCGTGCCGTAACATTCCAGTCGATTGAACGGATATCGTCTCCGGCAAGGTATTCGCGCACTTCCGAAAACTCCATGCCCCGTCCACGGAAAACTGAATGATACTGTCCAGAGAAGATTTCCTGCACAATTTTTCGGGTAGAAATGTCGATTTTTCGAACTTTGCGCAATATTTCTCGTAACCGTTCTTCTTCCGAAACTTTTTTCTTGAATTTTAGGAATTTCATCATGTTATCACTCCTAGTGTCCTCGAAATATAGCACTTTACACTGCGAGAACAATGTTTTTCGCAACTAACATCCGGTTTGACATATTTGTTGAGTCTCTTCTACCCTACCCAAATCGATACAAAAAACCGCCCTCGAATGAGAGCGGTTTAATTTCACGGGGTCGACCGGACTTGAACCGGCGGTCTCCGGCTTGACAGGCCAGCGTGTTGACCAGGCTACACCACGACCCCTGATATTCTCAGCTATTTTCGTCTTTTTCTGTGCCAATCCCAAGTAGAAGCGCGATAGGAATAAGCACGCAAAAACCCAAAACCAAAAGCAAAGGTGAAAGAGTTATATCGTTACGAGAAAGCATGAAGAAACCACAAATTATGAATACCATTGCCACAGCAAATGCGATGTAGTTTCTCTTATCAAACCCCAAAGTCAGTTTCTCTATCTGCCGAACTTTAACAGCGATCTTAGCTGTTTTCATTGTTTCTGCGCTCTCTGTTTTGAGTAGCGCTTCTGTTTCCTTTTTCATGTTCGCCTCTTTTTGGTTCCTCGCCTTGCGGTCTGTTTGCACATGTCCGCTGCGCAGTGTGTCTAAAATATGGTGCACCCTATTTTGCGCAAGTGTTTTTTTTCATTTTACAAATTTTTTTTCACTGCCCATTGCTCAAAGCAAATCGAAATGGCACAATCTTAAGCCTATATTAAACTTAGCACATCTCGTGCCAAACCTGTGTTTTAAGTTAGCACATGGTCATTTAAGCTATTTGCGAACTTCAGCGTCAAATTTAGTGCATAATTCGCGCACTGCAGGCTCGAAAAATGCGTTGACCTCGTCATCGGAAAGTGTGTGGTCGTTAGCGCGAAAAACAAAGTACAGCCCTAACGATTTCTTACCTTCGGGTATCGGCTTGCCACGATACATGTCGAAGATGCCCATCTCTTCTGCTTGTGGCAAAACCACGCGCGCAGCATTTAAAAGGTCGGACGCGGTGAAATGTTCGTGCAAAATCAAAGCTACATCGCGGCGTATTGCCGGAAAGCGTGAAAATGGCTTGTAACAAACAGTTTTTGCATGGTTTTCCACAAGTGGCAAAAGCTCAAAAACTGCAAAATATATCTCCCTTTTGACATCGAGTTTGTCACAGAGATCTCGAGCAAGTACACCGGCAAAACCAATTTTTTTGCCGTTGGCAAAAATGGCTATACCCGTGCCATTTTGAACTGCTGTATGCTCAAATGGCTCGAATACGCATTCCGCACGTGAGTGCTCTATTGCCGACTCGACAATTGCTTTAATATCAAATAAGTCGAATGCATTTTCGGCAGTGCACCACGATATCGGCTCACGCATACCAGCAAGTGCAATAGAAACATATGGTTGCTCAGAATGAATATAGTTTACAACCTTGTATCCATTATCGATTTCGAAGAGCGCCACACTACGAGCACCACGTTTTATATTTGTTGCAGCGCAAGCAATAAGTCCAGGTGCCACGTTCGGGCGCATAACTGCAAGTTCATCGGAAAGCGGGTTCAATAATTCCACAAGTGGGGCATCTGCAAATCTCTCGAAAAATGCGCGCGATCCAAGTGGATCTGTCATGGCATTACGCAGACCCATGCCACAAAACAAATCCTCAAGCGAATGCCGAAGTTTCACTTCGGATGGAATTTCTGCACCAATAATACCCTGTGCACGGAAATTTGGCTCGATATTGTTCAAACCATAAATGCGCCCAATTTCTTCGATTAAGTCAGCCTCGCGAGTGAGATCAGGTCGAAAAGTAGGCACCCGAAAAACCATACCGCCGGCATTCTCTGCACACAGATCTAATCCCAGATTTGTGAGAATTTCGCGAATTTTGCTATTCTCGACGTGTTTGCCCAGAAGTTTTGTCACATTGGCAGGTGAAACGGTAATGAGAATTGGTTCGATAAGTTGCGCGCGAACATCGTTTGTTTGATGTATTTTATGAGCATCTGCAAGCTCGGAACATAGTTGGGTAACTAGCGAAGATACAACAAGTTGTATATTCGGATCGACACCACGTTCAAAACGCGTTGCCGATTCAGTGATAAGTCCAAGCATTTTTTTCGTGCGTCGCACATTTGAGGGCACAAAATGCGCAACCTCAACAATGATATCTTTAGTATCGTCCGAAATTTCAGAATTTGCAGCACCCATTACACCTGCCACAGCAACTGGCATGTGTGGTGAAGTTATGAGCATGGCATTTTTGTCTAAAGTGCGCTCAATGCCATCAAGTGTTACGATTTTTTCGGCGTTTTTCGCTTGCCGAACAATTATTTTGCGCCCAAGTTTTTTCTCATCAAAAGCATGTATAGGCTGCCCTGTAAGTAGCATTATATAATTCGTGATATCGACAATATTGTTTATCGGGCGCATACCTAGTGCTGCCAAAAGACCTTGCAACCATAAAGGTGAAGGTTTTACACAAATGCCCTCCACAAGTGTGCCACAATATCGCGTGCAATTTGGCGTTTCTATTTCGATATCCACGGTACCAAAACCATTTTCAGTTGCATAATTGCCTGGCATTACAGGTTCGAAAGTGCAATTGCACAATGCTGCTATTTCGCGTGCCAAACCCCAATGCCCATAACAATCTGGACGGTTTGGGGTAATCTCAAATTCATATATCGTCTCATCATTCCAGCCGAATAATTCGACAAGCGCTGAACCAGTTGGTATATCATCACAAATAGGCAAAAGCTTGTCCTTGGGATTTCCTAGACCGAGTTCGGCGCCCGAACACAACATGCCTTCGCTTTCCATACCGTCGATTACTGCTGTACTTATGTGAACATTGCCAAATAGTTTGCCTCCTGGTCGCACAAATGCCGCCTTTGTGCCAGCAATAATATTCGGTGCACCCGAAACTGTGTGCCATACACGACTTCCGTCGAAAACTGTGCACAAGGAAAGCCCTGTGCGCGGTGTATTTGACACAACTTCGCGAATTTCGGCTACTACAACATCAGAAATCCATTCGCTTGGTTTCTCTACTCCCTCTACTTCCGAGCCAGAGAAAGTCAGTTCGCGTCGGAGCTCTTCGGGTGTTAAATCGAAGCTCACAAGACTTTTAAGTAGTTTATAACTTGCTCTCATTTTTTCTCCTTGAATGTCTTTCAAAAAACACGAGATTTTTTCGTGCGCAAGGGCAAATCATAAAGTAAAAGGCTTCACAAATTCATGGTAACATTTCAAGTAAAAAAATTTCCCTTGCAAAATCTATAGCCACGCAATTATTTCGGCTTATGGAAAATCGAAATCTCTCAAAAGCAGATGTCGAGTATTACAAGTCGATGCTCGATGTACGCACTGTGCGCAAAACACGCAGATTCATCCTCGAAGGCTTGCGTGCTGTTGGTGAATCTATTGCCGCTCACGGCAACGGCGAATATCCTGTTGAAGAGGTGTTCGTCGATGTGGTTTTTGCCGAGAAACCTCAGTTTAAGCGTTTGCTCGAAATTGCCAACCGCAAATACATATCTGTTTCGGCAATCAAATATGAATTTTTTGAAAAAATCTGCGCATCAGAAACACCACAAGGTATTTTTGCTGTGCTAGGTTTTCCCAAAAAATCAGACAGCGAACGACTAGGTAGTCTCTTAAACGCGAAATCGTGCGTGCTTTTTCTCGATGGCGTGCAAGATCCGGGCAATTGCGGCACACTCATTCGTTGCGCTGCTGCTTTTGATTGCAGCGGTGTAATAATTGGTGGCAACACTGCCAAACTTTTCAATCCCAAGGTAATACGCTCAACGGCAGGAACTTTTTTGCATATTCCAACGCTTGATTTAAGTGAAAAAGATCCTCTCGAACTATTAGGAAAATTCGCGGCAAACGGCTTCGAAATCGTTGCAACCACTATGGATGGCACAGATTGCCGCACCACAGACATAAAAAGAAAAACTGTGCTCATCGTTGGCAATGAGGGCGCAGGAATACAGAAACGCATAGTTGATTTCGCACACAAAAAAATCAGTGTGCCAATTTCGCCGAAAGTGGAATCATTGAACGCCTCTGTTGCCGGTTCGATTTTGCTTTACGAATTTGCGCGCGCCCAACAAAGGTAAAAAAATGAGACTCAACAAATTTCTACAACAGAACTGCGGTATATCCCGTCGCGAAGCAGATAGGCTTATCGAGGCGGGTTCAGTGAAAGTTAATGGCGAGAAAGCTCATCTTGGTCAACAAGTTTCGCCGTTTAGCGACAAAATTGTGCTTGCCGACGAGAACATCGACGCATCGCGGCACAAACGTACCTACATCCTGATGAACAAACCCAAAGGATTCATTTGCTCAAAAGTGGGCGAAAATACAGTTTACGACATTTTACCCGACAAACTGAAAAAACTTTTCACCGTTGGCAGGCTCGATGTGGCAACAACTGGTGCACTCTTGCTCACCGATGACGGCGAACTTGCCAATGCCCTCATGCGCATGAAAATCTCTCGTGTGTACGCTGTTCAACTCGATAAAACATTTGCGCATTCCGAAGCCCTCGCCGAAGGTATCGAAATTGATGGTTTCATCGCAAAGATCGGAAAAGTGAAATTATTTGGCGACAAAATCGAAATCGAGCTTTTCGAGGGAAAATATCATGAAGTGCGCCGTATTTTTGAGAAACTGGGTTATGCTGTAAAAAACCTAAAACGTGTTAGTTTTGCCTCATTGCGCGTGGATGAGCTTCCCGTAGGCAAATTTCGACCACTTTACGAAGATGAAGTAATAAAATTAAAAAAATCAGTGGGAAAAGGGGGACAAAATGGGACTTCCCGCACACGAAATTCTCATAACTCAAGAGCAGATTTCAGAGCGAATAAACGACCTCGCAACGGAAATCTCGACAAGCCTGCGCGATGAAAATCCGATGATCATAGTGATTTTGAAGGGCGCTTTCATGTTCGCAGCCGATCTTTTCAAAAAGTTCGATTTCCCTTTCGAACTGGATTTTATCGCTATATCATCCTATGGAGATGAAACCGAAACTTCGGGCGCTGTGAAACTACAAAAAGACCTCGACAAACCGATCGAAGGGCGAACTGTCCTTATCATCGAGGATATTGTCGATACCGGGCTTACAATTCATTACTTGCGCCAGATGCTCGAAATTCGCAAGCCAAAAGCGATAAAAGTTGCCGCATTTCTTTCGAAAAATGCTCGCCGCGAGTTTGAGACCGACATCGACTATATAGGATTTGAAGTACCCAATAAATTTGTTGTTGGTTATGGTCTCGACTTTAGACAAAACTGGCGAGGACTCCCCTACATCATAAATATCTTGCAATGAACAAGTTAACACCAAGAGGTGAATTTATGAAAAACATGCTGAGTTTATTCGCAATCTGCGCAATTATTACCAGTTTGACTTTGCCTGTTTTGGCAGAGGAAGATATTGAAGGTGCTTCCGACTATCCTGGTCTTGGCAGAATGAATAATTTCTACATCAGTAACTACACAAAAAATTACGATCAAATGACTTTCTATCTGCTCGATAGCGAGAAAATTGTAGAAGGTTACCGTACAAGAATCGATTACAACATAGTCGAGGGCGCTACACAGCCAAGTATGTTCCAAATAGTCAAAAACTACGAGAATGCTCTAAAAAAACTTAACGCCAAAATGCTCAACAATGAACAAGGTTCAAATTACTTGGCTGCGCAAATAAAAAACAATGCTCGTGAAATATGGTTTGCAGTTACAGCTTACAACGATGGCTACAATTACACAGTAGAAGTGGTTGAAATTGGTGACATGGTACAAGAAGTTACGGCATCGCAAATGCTCGAAGCACTCGACCGCGATGGCTAC
>CAYUDB010000112.1:0-9117 GCA_964443405.1 uncultured bacterium
AAAATAGGTCATACAATATTTAGTCTCATCTTTAATTCAATGCGCCAGAACAATCTGAGTGCCGTAGAATTAGCACATATTTCAAAATTAACTAGCAAAAATGCTCAATGCAGAGCAAAGCATAATTCCTGTTATGATACTAATGAAAACGTGTCCACCACGCCAATAAAGAATTTCTTAAAAAGCGCTTGAATTTTGCGGGAATAATGTTATCCTCAGTGGAATAAATGCGGAGGATATCATGGTGGCTACACCCGAAATTGTCGAACAAGATTTGCGCAAAGGCTATAAAGGTCCTGCACTTTCAGTTCTCGAAGAATATAACGTTCGTGTTTGGTCTGAAATAGAGGTTCAAACTTCCGAAGGCACATTTCGAGGCATCATACTTCCTCGAGCCGAGAATACCGACACCACTCACCTTGTGATGAAGCTCGCCAATGGGTACAATATCGGTGTTACCGTTGGCAAAATCACAGGCATTCGCGAACTGGGATACAAAAAAGCCAATTATAAAATTCCCGAAAAAGCTTTCCCATACGACCCTGCCAAACCCAATGTTCGACTTCTCGGCACAGGTGGCACCATCGCCTCTCGTCTCGACTATCGCACAGGTGCAGTGATCCCTGCATTTTCCCCTGGCGAACTCTATGGCGCCGTACCCGAGCTTGCAGATATCGCCAATATCGAAACCGAAAAGCTCTTCGCTGTTTTTTCCGAAAATATGGGTCCCGAGCAATACATAGCACTCGCAACCGCTGCGGCAAAATATATAAATAAAGGTGTTTCGGGCATAGTTATCGGGCATGGCACCGACACCATGCACCACACAGCTGCAGTACTTTCCTATATGTTGCAAAACCTTCCCGTACCCGTTGTGCTTGTAGGCTCGCAACGCAGCTCCGACCGCCCATCTTCCGACGCAGCGCTCAATTTGCTCAATTCCACATACACCGCTGCCATGGGTGACATAGCCGAAGTCATGGTCTGCATGTTCGGTCCCACATCTGATCATTACGATTTACTTCATCAGGGAACGCGTGTGCGCAAAATGCACTCGTCCTATCGCTCAACTTTTCGCACGCTCGGCTGGTTACCTTTGGGCATGGTCAACTGGCGCGAAGGTTTGGTGCCATTACAAAAGAATTATCGCCGTCGCGATGAAACGCGCACAGTTAAGCTCGATGCTGTTTTCGACGACCGTGTTGCAATAGTTTACTATTACCCCGCCATGAAACCCGACATCATCTACTCGCTTATTGAAAATGGATATAAGGGCATAGTTATTGCTGGCACCGGGCTTGGACATGTGAACAAACCACTTTACCCTGCGCTAAAAGCCGCCGTCGATGCGGGCTTGCACGTTTTCATGACCGTTCAAACCATGTGGGGATACGCTCAAATGTACGTTTACGACACCGGGCGCGACCTCATGGCACTTGGTGTTGTTCCTGCTGCAAACATGTTACCCGAAGCGGCATACATAAAGCTTGGCTGGGTTTTGGGGCACACCCACGACCGTGAAAAGGTCATTGAGATGATGCTGACCCCCGTCGCCAACGACATTACCGAGCGCGAACCCTACAACGGTTACCTTGTTTATCAAGGCGGCATCCCCGAAGTCCAACGTTTCCTCAAGGAATATTGGCGTTAAAACCACATGCGCGCATACTTTGCAACGGGCATGCGAAGCATGCCTTTCGCGGCTACACCGCCTATGCTGTAATCGATTAGCAGCAAAATAGTTTAAAAAACACCACCATGTTTCTACTTGGTGGTGTTTTCTTATGCTCACTAAAGCCAAAACACATCGTGTTCCAAAAAAATCTACGTTATCTCCCCCGTTTTTCTCAAAACCACCAGCAAAATTGCCTCTTTTCAAAAAGCAAATGCTCCGCTATGCGCAAGTAACTTATTTCAAAACAACAAATTACCAAATAAAAGCTTGGTGTTTAGCTTTGAGAAATCCGCGTTTGAATGAGAACAGCAAATTCCAGCAGATTGTTTGACACTTTTCAAACAGTGAAACCTGTTACCACAAAAAGAGATACAAGTGCAAAAGTCGTAGCTGTCAGCAAAAAGTGTCGTGTGCATCCTAGCTTCACGAAGAAAAGAGTGAGAAAACGTGTGCCTTGGCTACTGCCTCATTTTTTACGTAACAATTTATTGTGCAATAAGCTGAGCTTTTTTACTCGCTTGAAGATATTTTTTTCTTACGATTACATTCAATCGAAGCTAAGACAAACGGCGTAACTGTTGATAAAATCACACCCGCCGCCTGTGCCACATCGTCCAATAAAAAAAACGCAGCCATTGCTGGCTGCGCTAATTTGTTGTGCACTAAACAGTTGTGCGAGGTTAGGGATATTAGTCGTTGCCCGGCTCGATGATCTCGAGGTGCGCACGCTTGCCCTGCTTTGCAGCAACTGCGTTGAGAAGTGTGCGAATAGCTTTCGCTGTAAGACCCGATTTTCCGATAACCTTGCCGAGGTCGCCTTCTTTAACTCGAAGCTCGAAAACTGTGGTTCTCTCTCCGGCAATTTCGCGAACATCTACGCTGTCTGGATTATCGACAAGCGCTTTGGCAATGGTTTCGACGAAAGGTCTGAGTTCAGTCATGGCAACCTCCTTGTTCAGTTTGCCTCATCCATTTGGATTTCGGGTTGTGTATCAGCAATTTCGGATTTAACTGCTTGTGAAATAATGGGTTGTTCGCTTCTGCGATTTTTGGCTTCGGCAACTAAAACGCTTATATCTTTCCACATTCCGTTGCGCGAGAGAATGGATTTGACACTTGTAGTGGGATTGCCACCTTGCGCCATCCAATAGGCGAAACGTTCTGCATCTACTTTTACAGTTTCGGGATGCGGTATGGGATCGTAAAAACCGAGCGCTTCTATGAAACGACCATCGCGTGGGCATGTTTGCTCGGCGACGACTATGCGATAGAAAGGACGGTTTGCGCGTCCGCCTCTTCTGAATCGAATGGAAATAGCCAACTGAACCTCCTAAAACCCAGTCTTTGTGTTTAGCAAGTTTACAGTTTAGATGCTACAATTTTTTTGTCAAGTTTTTTTTCGAAAAGCTATTTGTGATAAATTGCACAAAAAAAACACGCAAAAACTTAGCGATGCTATCTGTTTAATTATCAATAAGTTAATTTTGTAAAAACCATCTCTAGCAACAGACAAAGCCAAAAAAGTTTTGCAAACTATCAAAGCCTGCGCCAAATAATTTTGTTTTGGCATATGCTGCACGTCCATGTTCGCCTCAAATCTCTGTGAACAAACATGCACGCAAATAGTCTTTTCGCGTTTTTTATTTGTTTGCCTAGTTAAAAATCACATCAATTCTTTGCAAGCACAGTCTGGACATGTAAGATAATATGATATTGTCTGCAGTTCCGAGCCAATGTTCATCGTTTTCATCACGAAACCTTCCATGAGTGGAAAACGGGTTTCGGTGAAATTTAAAATGCCCTTTATGCCAGTTGTAACTACCTGGTGCAGTGTTTCTTTTGCAACTGAATTTGGAACTGCGATTATCGCAATGCGAAAATCGAATTTTTTGTGCAGTTCGCGCAAGCTTTTGGGATGATAAATCGGTATGCCCTCATATTCTGTGCCGATGAGCGCATCGTCAATGTCGAAAACTGCTTTCACGTGAAAAACCGAGTCACTGATACCGCGAAAACGCACTATCGCCTTGCCAATATGCCCCAAACCAAACAACGCCACATTCCACGTGTGATCGACGCCAAGAATTTCGCGCAGTGTTGATATGAGCACAGGAATATTGTAGCCTTTGCCCTTTCTGCCAAAGTTGCCAAAGCAGGCGAGGTCTTTGCGAACTTGTGCAGAAGTGAAGCCATTGCGTTGCCCCATTTCGTCAGATGAAATGTATTCGTGCCCTTCTTTTCGCGCCTCTTCAAGTGTGCGCAGATATACTGAAAGTCTTTCTACAGTTGCCGCAGGTGTTGCACTCATTGTATCGAGCATATTGCCGCCTTGTTTGTTGTCGTGAAAAATATCACAATTGCAATCTTTTTCCAAGACTTTTTGTCTATGCGCAGATATTGGTAGTGTGTTTTGCCAAATCATTTACCGTGCAAAAGGCGCTCGGCAAGAAAAGTGGGTAAGTTGGCGGCAGCGATTTTTTCCATCGTCTGTGCGACGTTGTAAGGTGAGCGCAGAAACATAATGCGGCGTATCGCAGTGTCAAAAAGCAGTGTACATGCTCGGTTATCGCCATCGCGTGGCTGACCAACACTGCCTACGTTTATTATATAGCGCTCGGCTTTGGCAAGATCGTAGCTTTTTGCGTGCTCAGTTTTGGCAACACTCACTTCAATCATCTCGCCCGAAGCCGCGAAAATTGCCGGACGATGCGAATGCCCAATAAAGGAAATTGCTTTATCGAAATGCGCAAAATCGGCTTGCGCTTGAACTGGTCGCAGAATATAACGCCAGTCGGCTGGGTTTGCATTACTCGCGTGAACAATCGAAAAATTCCTCTCCTTGCGCACAAGGGGCAGTGTGGCTAAGAATAATTTCTGTTCAGCTGAAATCTGTGAAGACGTCCACAAAGCAGCAATTTTTGCAAGTGCATTAAAATAGGTGGTCTCGGTTTTGCCAACAGCCGCCCAATCGTGATTGCCTGCAACGATTACCTCGCATTTTTCGCGCACTACTGCAATACATTCTCTCGGGTTCGCGCCATATCCGACAATGTCTCCCAAACAAAAAACCTTCTGCGCTCCAGCAAGTTCAAGTGTCAAAAGTGCAGCGGTAAGCGCCTCAAGATTCGAATGGATGTCGGAGATGAAGCCGATTTTCATCGACGCCCCACAAGTTGCATGTGCAAAAGCTCATGCCATGCTGCGTCGAGAACACCATTTACAAATTTTTGGCTATCGACAGTGCCAAATTCCTTCGCAAGCTCCACAGCTTCGTCGATGACAATGTTTGGTGAGATATCATTAAAAAGCAGAAACTCAGTTATGCTCATGATTAATATGCATCTATCGATATTGCCGATGCGATCGAGCGCCCAGTTTTTTGTAACCTTCTCGATTACAGATTCGGCGATTTTCTGCCCATCGATGCTGCCAGCTAAAAGCTTGTGTGCGAATTCGGCACTTGCAGCTGGCAATTCTTCACCCATCGCTTGAACGTCGCCCAAAAGCTTGCGGGCATTGTTCTCACTTGTTATAAGGTGGGTAAAAAGTGCTTGCAACACCGTTCTTCGTGCTTGGTGACGTGGGAAATCGCCTTTTTCGAAATTTTTAGCCATTTTCTATTTTCTCAATCTTGATTGTTTGCGTCCATTGAAATTGGATTATTCAGTTTTTGTAAATCAACAGGTTGATTAGTTACAGCGCAGTAATCGCCTTGCCGCGCATAGAGTTGATTAAATTGACAAATTGCGCTCTTGCATTTTTGCAATCACTAAAATGTAAGCGTTGCCGAAACATTTTCGCGCACATTATGCCAAATTTGCCTCACAATGTAATCTGTAATTTTGTCGAGTAACCGTGTGAAGGCAATTTTTCAGCGTTTTTCCGAAAACTCAAGTACAGTGTAAACGTATATTTCGGCATCGGGATTTTTGTAGTAATCGGCGGGCAAATTTGCCTTTTGTCGGCATAGTTCTGCCAAAAAATCGTCGCGGTCGGGAATTTGCTCCCACACTTGCGGCAAAAATACCCCAGAACGAAACGCGCGTTTTATGTAAACTCCATGTTTTTTTGGAATTATTTCCTTGTACGACTTAACCTTTTGCAATGGCGAAAGCACTGAAATTTCGATGTTGATGTCGGTAAGTTCGTTTGGAGAGACCTGTGCAAACCGCGAATCTTGTGTGGCGGCAGCAATAGCCATGTCCCTTACTGCCAAATACATAGGACCGCGTGCCATCATTTGCCCAATGCAGCCGCGTAAATTGTGCGCCTTGTGCAATGTTACAAAAACTGGCGCATCGGCAGCAAGAATGGAATCGGCGGGCAATTCTGGTTCATACGTTTTCTTGTTGACCACAATCTCTTCGATAGTTTTTCGGGCAAGGCGCAACAAGTAATCTTTTTGGTCATCGGTGAGCAAAAAATCAACTTTGGGCGCATCTTGTGGTTTATTTTTTTGGGCATTTTTCGTATAAACTATTGAACAGTAACCAACAACGCCTTGCGCAGCACTTTCGGGGAGTATGTCGCCAGAATTTGCATATTTGAGCAAAAGCGGGTTCTGTGCGCCAATGTGCGGCATAACGAGCATAGCAGTGAGAACTGGAGCCACACCACAAAGTGCGTCGATTTTGTTTTGAAATTCGTCGATTAATCCGTCAACGTCATTGGCTAAAATATTATTCACTGTAAGCGTATCGTATTCAACCGCTTTGGAATATGGCAAATAATGCGTCATATCGGTCGAGAAGACGAGCAAGGTTTTCTCCCAATCGATATCACTTTCGATAAGCGCATTAGCCAGCGCGTCAATTTCATTTAAACTTTGATACATGAATGCGATAGGAAGAATTTTAAAGTTGTTGCCAAGTGCTGTTTGTAAAAGTGGTATCTGCATTTCTATCGACTGTTCCGAATCAAAAGCTTCGGGACGAAAAGAGAAAAGCGTGTCGTGCGCGGCGATTTTTTTCGCCAGCTCCTCGTCAACGGCAATGGTACCAAGCGGTGTGGTAAAATTTCCGCCTGTCCAAATCGAAAGCCCACGCGATGCTATACTCTTGTGCGAAAACCCAATGATTATCACAGTGTTATTGCGATACTCAGAGCGGTTCTGACGCAATAACTTTGCCGCATGAGCTGCCACCGGTGCCGAATAGGTGTAGCCCGCATGTGGTGCGATAATGCCATAAATGCGCCCGTCGATATCGGGTATTTTTGCTGCATCGATGTGAGTTTCGAGCATTCGGCGCAATTCCGCGCCATCTGCAGAATACCATGACCCTGCCAACGAAGCTTTCCAGTTCATTTCACCATCCTTTTTTTGGGCGCCAAAACACCCCGAAAAAACGAAAAGTGCAAGCAAAACAAATGTTTGCAATGTTTTAGTGTTCATATCGATAATATCTTTAAAAAAAAAACGTTTGCAACGGAAATTTCCCACAAAAAAAGGGCGCCATGGCGCCCTTTTTGGCAGTGCACAGGTTTCTGTGCGGACATTGATTCGATGAGTTGAACTGATTACTCACAAATTCTCTCGCGCACCGAGAAAATCAGTTTTCGTGACCGACTTTGCGCACATTAAGTGCTTTCAGCCCCTTATCGCCTTCAACAAGATCGAACTCGACAATGTCGCCCGGTGCGAGAATTTTGTAACCATCGCCGATTATATTCGAAAAATGGACGAAGACATCTTCGCCGGATCCGTCTTGTTTAATGAAACCGAACCCTTTTTTTTCGTAAAATTTCTCTACTCGTCCTCTTGCCATAAAACCTCCTCATTTTACCTCTGAAACGTAACTGTAGAATACACAATATATTCCAAAAGTCAAGGTATTTGTGTAAGCGCGTATGCAAGTTTTGTGATGCTCTTTTTGGGCACGCACTTTTTTTGCAAAATTTGCCAATTCTAAAAATCTTAAACGATAACTGATTGTGTTTCAAAATGATAGTATGCGCCACCAATTACCAATTCATATTATAAGAAGCAAATTATATTTTTGCGACAATTGACATATGACTTTATTATTGCAATTTTTTAAAAGAAAACTAGCACAATAAAAAAGGTGATCGCATGAGAAATAAGTTTTCTATCGACGGCATTTTTTTGAAGTAGAGCACGAACTTCAATCGAGGTGGTATTTTAATGCACAGCAAAGCACGCGCATTTTTATAAACGGCAACTTGATTGTTGAGAGCACAATGCCCTATTGCCAAAGAGTTATGCATCATTTCGAATTTTCCCATGATGAAAAAACACATAAAGCTGCTTTTCAATTCATAAATGAATCGCTCTTTCCAAAATATATTTTACTTATCGACGATAAGGAAAGAATTTCACACTCTAGATTCTTTTTGCGTGATAAGTCATTTGCAAAATTCATACTCGGCTCTATTTTTTTTGGTGTCCTGTTTGGATTCGCACTTGCGGCACTAATTATATCAGCATGTTCAGTCCTCGTAGATCGCAGATTAATGAATGGTAGGCTCTTCTTCAAGCAACGCAACCTCGCAACAAAATATATACAAGGCAAAATCTATGCACGCCTGTTGATGGACTTGAAAGCACAGCAGTGCCTTGTGGTTATGCGCAACTTCGCGAACAATGAAACCGATTCGCTTTTTTGGGTAAGCCCTGGTGAAATTCAAGATGCTAAAAACGGCAAAATTGTGAAATTTCCTGCCGCTTCGCAGATGAAAGTAATTGATGTTTCACATGATGGAAAGCGATTTTTAGTATCTACACATGCAATGGCAACCGGTTGCACATCTGGAATTTACGTTTATAACTGCGTTCAGAACAGCCTCGATACACTTTTGCAAACGCGCTTACACGAAGAGAATCAAACACTTCAAAGTTTCTCTCATACGGATGTTTCATTTGTTGACAATGAGAAACGAGTTGCAACACAAGCAATTTTCGGCGATAGATCATTTGGCTATGCAATCATTGATTCTGCGGGAAATATAGTTAAAATTCCGCATTTCGAGGCATATTTTGCGCGCAAAACTATGTTCTGCACAGCACGTGTGAAAGGTCGTCAATGGACAGTTTGTGAGTTAGTTTCGGGTGCAGAGTTAAGCGGTGCACGCGAAGCTTTGTCTGAGATACCGGAGCAAATGACAGTTCAACCATTTGATGACAGTACAGTTGCCATTTTATATTCTGCTATGTTTATGCAGAAAGAACCAATAATAGTTTTTTGTAATATCCACACTTGGGAATTCGACACCTTGCATATCGACATAGGCAAACACATCATTTCCATACGATTGGCAAATGAAAAAATCGAGATTATTACTGTTGAATATAGTATTGAACGTATATTATTAAGCCCAGTTATTGACATTTTCTCGTCGAGCAAGCCAGATTACGATATTGATGAATCTGCAATATCGCATATTTTGCATTTTGATCGAACAGGAAGAAAGTTGCTTTCCACTCG
>CAYUDB010000113.1:0-9074 GCA_964443405.1 uncultured bacterium
CTCCCACCCAACTACTCCGGCTGCACCGCCTACGTGAACTCGGTAGCCCAGAGCGTAGTTTCCAGCGGCAGGACCACCGGTATCGGTGAAAAGTTTGCCCTGATAATTGAGCTTCCGAGCCACTTGCGCAAAAGAAGTTGCGCACAAAAGGAGGCTTAAAGCTAAAACCCATTTTCTCATAGTTAGCTCCTTGTTATATTTTTTGAAAGAATTTTCGCCTGAAGGAAATAAAAAATTAAAAAAAGTTAAAGCAAGAAAAATTTACATTAACATGATTAAAATTTCAATATGAGGGATACTAAATGACTGTGCGAGAGAACACGGAAAGCATTTGTCCACAATGTAATAGATTTATCTCAACTGCTGGGAAGTGTCCATATTGTGGTGCAAAAATTCCCAAACCGCTAAATGTGCGGGTTCTGCGAATTGCAGCAGTTACCGTTTCGATTTTCGGAGTTTTGTGCATGTGGTATTTTTCTCAAAAAATGCCAGTGAAAAGAATCACTGTTGGGCAAATTGTGCCGGCAAATAATTTTGCTTACGGCAAAATTTCGGGTATCTGCACGCGTGCTGCGCAAACAGATGACAATTTTTTCGCAACGCGCATGTTTGATGGAACAGGTGAGATAGACGTGAAAGCCTATGGTACACAAGCAGATGACATTTGTGAAAAGAAGAAAATTCCGTTAGTTGGCGATTCGATTGTGGTATGTGGCATTTTACGTGTGCGCGATGGAAAAGCTTATATGCTAATTAATTACGAAAAGAACTTCACAGTAGGACCATGCGTGCCCGAGAGCACCAAACTTTGTGATATCGATTCATCAATGATGTTCAAAGCTGTGCACACATTAGGACAAATTAAAACATTTAAATATGGCGAAAATTATGCTAAAATAACTATATCATCTAGCGAATGTAATGCTGAAATAGACGTGCCAATTTTCGCAAATTCTATCTCCGATTCACAAGTACCATCTTTTAACGAAAATGAAATTATCGCAGTAACGGGTGTAGTTTCGCGCTTTCGTGGCAAATTGCAAATCATGCCACGCTCTTTTCAAGATATAATTATAGTTTCTCAAACTTCCGATAGCGAAAATGCATTTATCTCAAAGCAAACTCAAATATACCCAATAGCAGATATCCCAAAAATCCCACTTGGACAACGAGTTTGCATCGAAGGTGAAATTGGATCGTTGCGGCAAATAAACGGTGGCACGCTTGTGGAACTCGCCGATAAATCTGGCAAAACGACAACACCACTCTGGAAGGACGTCCTAGAAAAAAACAATGCCTTTGATAAGATGACGGTCGGTGATCGGGTGAAAATTTGCGGCAAAATTGGCGAATATCGTGGAAAAAAACAGGTTGTCGTAAAAATGCATACCGATGTAAGTTTTTTACAACGGGCACAACCAATTGAAAAAGATAGACTTAATGTCGAGCTTGCGCATATTGGCGAAATGCATGTGGGCAAATATGTGTCCATCGCTGTAAAAATTACGAACATTAAAGAGGTGAAGGGCGGAAAAATAGTTACAGTACGGCAAAACGATGAGTATATTTCTTGCCCATTTTGGACTCGTTCGGTGGGAGCAGAGGTAATCTCGGAACTCGTTGTCGGTAAAGATGTTGTCATTTTTGGTGTAGTTGAACGCTACAAAAATTCGTTGCAAGTTGTTCCACAGAAGGCAAACGATGTGAAATTTGAAAATAGGCGGTAACTTTATGAAAATAAATAAATTGCGAAAAATAGCTTCACTGATTCGCCCAGCCGAAATGTGGGTGCATGTGAAAGTTTTTTTCGCCATGTTTTCGTCAGTTTTTCGGCGCGAATACAAGTATTTTCCTTGGAAGGCTACGCTAGGTGTATTACTTGCAACGATTTACCTTGTCAGCCCCATTGATTTGCTCCCAGATTTTATCGTAGCCATTGGGTGGTTGGACGATTTAACAGTGGTTCTGTTCTGTGCACATCTCGTGGGCAACGATCTCGAAAAATTTTCAAATTGGCGCGCAAATCAAAAGAAAAGTCTTGATAATTTTGTTGAAGACAGTAAATTGTAAAATTTAAGGAGGTTGGTATGAGCACCGCCAAAAAGTATATCATCACCCGCAAGGGCGGCATGGAGGACAAATCAGACCTTTTTGCCCCGCCTGCAAATGGCTTGACCAAGTTCGAAGTTGTGCTTCTCATAGCACGCCGTGCGCGAATTATTAATCAACTGCGCATCGATTTGCAAAAAAAATATCGTGTGCATCTTATCGAAAAAAGCAAGCCCACAATGGTTGCTCTCGAAGAATACATGCGTGGTGAGTTTGGACCGGATACCACGCCCAAAAAAAAGTAGTTTTACGCACTTGTAAAACGATATAACATTTCATACTTTGCCGACGCCACGCTGTGTCGGCAGTTGATTTTTTTGAGCCACCCATAGTCTTGTGCATAGCAGAGAATATGCGCACCGTACTGCGCCAAGCCAAAAGGAGAACACTATGAGTCGTATCGACATAGATGAACAGAGCTGCATAGGTTGCGGCAATTGTCTCAGCTCTTGCCCATTTGGTGCCATCGCATTACGCGGTGATGTGGCGCAAATCCTCGACAACTGCACTGTCTGCGGTGCCTGTGTCGAAAGCTGTCCGGTAAACGCTATCATTCACCGAGATATGTCCAGCTCACCGCGAAGCGCTGATTTTGCTGACTTTTCGGGTGTTTGGGTAATTTGCGAGTTCGAGAAGAACAACCCTGCACACGTGTCATTCGAGCTTTTGGGTGCTGGTCGCACGCTTGCGGATTCGCTTGGCACAACACTCACAGCGGTTGCAATCGGACATGGTATCACTGAGAGTGCGCGAATTTTTGCAGCTTATGGTGCTGACATTGTTATCGCTATAGACGACAATGCTTTATCCGACTTTGACGAATGTGTGTATGCGCAGGCATTGCAGCAGCTAGCCAAACAACGCAATCCCGAAATAATACTTTGCGGTGCAACGATTTGGGGAAGATCGCTAATTCCGCGTTTGGCAATAAAACTCAGAACTGGTCTAACTGCCGATTGCACCGAGCTTAGTATTGATAGTGCGACGAACAACCTTTTACAAACGCGTCCAGCTTTTGGTGGAAACATAATGGCGACAATAATTTGCGCAAATACACGTCCGCAAATGTCCACAGTGCGTCCCCACGTTATGAAACCCTTAATACCTGATTTTCAACGCCAGTGCGAGTTTATAAATCTCACTTTTGCTGTTATTGAAAACGCGCATCACACCGCTAGACGTGTAAAAATTCTGGATTCAATTGAGGAACTCTTTGAGCAAGTTAACATTGTGGATGCTGAAGTCATTATTTCTGGCGGTCGTGGTGTTGGCAGTGCTGCAGGGTTTGACATGCTTTTTGAGCTAGCAAAGTACCTTAATGGCGCTGTTGGTGCGTCGCGTGCTGCAGTGGACGCAGGGTGGATACCATATGCTCATCAGGTTGGGCAAACGGGTAAAACTGTTGCTCCAAAACTTTACATCGCCTGCGGAATTTCTGGTGCAATTCAGCATTTGGTCGGCATGCAATCGGCAAGTACCATAATCGCTATAAACAAAGACCCTAAAGCTCCTATTTTACAAATGGCAGATTATGGAATAGTTGGAGACATTCACGTCATTATTCCAGAACTATTAAAAATTTTGCAAAGCAGAGTATAACATTTTTTATGATAGCCTTTTAACTTAAAAATATGAAAATTGTTATTATCGCTTATGGGACGCATGGCGACATTTTGCCTTATTTAGCTTTGGCAGAAGGTTTGCGTAATGCTGGGCATGAGGTATATATATCATCACACAAGCGTTTTGCTACGATGGCAATAGAACGACAATTCGTTTTTAACGGCATTGAACCAGATCCACAAGCAATTCTCGAAAGCGAGGTAGGTCAGGCTTGTTTGGCTTCAGGTGAAAACGCAATGGAGTTTTTAAGGCAATCGTTTAACATATTTCGCGATAAGTTGCACGATGTTCTTTTTGACACTTTAGATTTTTGTCGTAATGCGGATGCCATTATTTTCTGCCCATTCTGCGCCGTAGTTGCTCAAAACATTGGCGAAACGTTAAAAATTCCGATTATCGGTGCCTTTTTGCAACCCATAACTCCAACAGCCACCGTGCCGGCAATTTTGTCACCATTGCCAAGGGTAAATCTCGGATCATTCTACAATCGCTCCACCTATTTTCTGGCAGAGACCTTTATTTGGCAGCTTTTCCGCACTACTGTAAATTCATTACGTATGGAATTAAACTTACCAAGACTGCCGTTTTTCTATCGTTTTTGGAGTGGAACTCAAAGAAACCAACCTATAATCTATGGGTACAGCCCAACACTTTTTCCGAAGCCGCTTGACTGGGGAGACTGGATCGAGGTCTGTGGTTTTTGGGAAATGCCGAAAACCTCGTTCTGGCAACCAGATACGCGATTAGTGGAATTTCTTGCGGCAGGTGCGCCACCGGTTTATGTTGGTTTTGGTAGCATGAGCGCTAATGATTCTAAGCCTATGCTCGATATAGTGTTATCTGCGTTGCGGGCGAACGGAATGCGCGGAATACTTGCATCTGGCTGGGGCAATCTTGGCAACATTGAAGCCTGTAATGACATGTTGGGTATAAAGTTCTGCGCACATGATTGGTTGTTTCCACAAACAGCGGCGGTCATACACCATGGCGGCGCCGGCACAACTGCCGCAAGTCTTCGCGCAGGAACACCGACTATCGTGGTGCCATTTTTCGCCGACCAATTTTTCTGGGGTGATAGAGTTTACGCAATCGGTGCTGGTCCGAAGCCTATATTTCGCAAAAAGTTAACTCAAAAAAATCTCACTTCAGCCATTGATCACGCAGTCAATACGCCATCGGTGAAAACTGCCGCACGCATTGCATCTGAGAAACTAAATTCCGAAGATGGCGTTCAGCAAGCGGTGGATGCATTTCATCGATTAATTAAAATTTGTTCAGCGTGATAATGCACTTTTTGAAAAAACCTAAGTTTCATTTTTTATCGTTTAATTTCGCGAATAGCTTTTCAATGCGGCGCATACGGGTGATTTCAGTTTTCGCTTCGCAAATCCAATTTACATATTCTCTTTGATGTGAATAAGATAAGGCATTGAATTTTTGCTTGGCTATGAGGTTTTCGCCAAGAAGAGTGTTTAAAATTTCTGGTAATTCTACTATACGTTGTGCATCATCTATCGCAATCGTAACGTGTATTGTGTCATTTATCTGTTTTCCCAGTTTTGCCAAGATATCTTTCCGCACTCCGATAATATGGCAATCCAGCCCCATTTTAACGAGCGAACCACGATATTCAATTGCATCAAAAAATGCAATTACTTTTATTCGCCCTGTTATGCCAATTTTCTGTTCTATATCCGAAGGGAGGCGCACATATGCACCATTATGATCGGATTTTTCTATCACAGCATTGAAGGCTATTCTATTGTCTTGTAAAAAATTAGCCATGAAAGATATGTGCTATAGTGTAAAGTAAAATGTAGCACCCTCATTTGGTGCTGCTTTTACCCAAATTTCGCCGCCGTGCCGAGATATGATGCGCTCAACAGTAGAAAGTCCAATGCCGGTACCTGGAAACTCATGTGTGTGAAGACGTTGAAATGGTTCGAACAATTTACCAGCATACTTCATGTCGAAGCCTGTTCCGTTGTCGGATACGTAAAATGTGGTTACCGGACCACCACCACTGACGGCACCAAATTTTATGTAAGCCCTTTCCTGTGTCGATGTAAATTTCCAAGCGTTAGATAACAAATTTCTTAGAGCTATGGCAACTAAATTCGCATCGCAGGCTGCAAAAAGTCCGTCTTCGATTGAAAAATCCACAGCGCGAGTTGGCTCAGTTTCAAGTAGCTCGGCGCAGATGGTGTGTACAATGATGCTCAAATTCACTTGCTCTTTGCGCATTGCTGCACGCGTTATGCGAGATAGATTTAGCAAATCATCAATAAGCTCCGACATTTTCCGAGCCGAAATACGGATTCGATTCAGAAAATCGCGTCCATCCTCATTCATAGTTGTGTAATAATCTTCGAAAAGGGCATGAGCAAAACCCTCAATACTGCGCAAAGGTGCTCGTAGATCATGAGATACAGAATAGCTGAAGCTTTCCAATTCCTTATTTGTCTGCATAAGTTCCAGCGTTCGTTCTGAAACAATGCGCTCTAGATTTATATTCATCGTTCGAACTTCTTCATGAGCTTCTCTTTGCATTTTTATACGCCAAACTCCATCCATAAGTAACTGAAGTTGTATTACATCTAAATCGTCATAATCTGCATTTTTGTTTGCAACACCCACAACTGCCACAATCTGACCTTCAGATAAGACAGGTATCGACAAGTAGTTATGTAGTTCGGCATGACCTGTGGGGTAACCACGTTTTTTGGGGTGCGGTGCAGAAAAATCATTTAAAATCAAAGGCTTACCGCTACGAATCACTTCTCCCCAAATACCTGTGTGCTGCAATTCAAATAGCATTGGTGGGTTTTCGATCGTGCATTCTTCCATAACAGTTTTAGACCATGAATTTAATGTAATTGTTTGATTTTCATCATGATATAGCCCAAGAAAACCTATTCTACTTTCGGTGAGCGCTATGGCTTCGTCTAAAGCAAAATCTAGAAGCTCAGGTATTGTTGCCGCATTAAACTGAGAAATTTTCATCAAACTTTCTAGTCTAGCCTGATTTGCGCTAATTTTGTCTTGTGCAATTTTCATTTCAGTTATGTCGCTAATCATGCCAACAATAAAATGCTTACCGCTCGCATCAGTGTAGCGGCTTTTTCTTGTGATTATAAAATGAGTACGCCCACGCATATCGATTATTCTTTCTTCCCACTCATGTTCGCTGCCCATAGCGATAACCGTATCATCTTGCGTCCAAAAGAGTTCTGCTTCTTGTTTTGTGAAGAACGCATAATCATTTTTATTTATAAGTTCTTCCTGTGAACGACCAAAAAACTTACAGAACGCATCGTTGACCAAGATCCAAGTATGATGCTCATCCTTCACAAAAATCGGATTCGGTGCAGCATTGATGATTTTGTCGAGCCAATTATTTGCCTCTCGAAGTGCCAGTTCTGCTTTTTTGCGTTCGGTTATATCGCGCGTGATGGTCAAAACGGCTTTTCTACCGCGAAAATCAATGACCTTAGCACTTACTTCCATTGGTATGTGCGCGCCGTTTTTGCACACAAGCTCCGTTTCGAAAATCCCATATCCATTCTGTATTACTTGAGTTAATCTATTATAGAATAATGACTTATACTTAGTCGCATTTACAAACTCCGGAGTCTGTGATGCAAGCTCCTCGAATGAGTAGCCGAGTCTTTCGCAGAAAACGCGGTTTACTAGAATGAATTTTCCGCTCAGTTCATGTATGGCGATGCCGTCGGCGGCACTTTCGAAAAGTGTGCGAAATTCCTCTTCGGAAGCGCGCAAAGCCTCTTCCGCAGCTTTGCGAAAGGATATGTCGCGCCCGAAAATTGTTGCGCCTACAATTTTGCCATTTGTATCGAATATTGGGCTAAGGTGATAGAGCATATATTGTTTGTCGGAAACATAGCGTGTTTTGGTTTCGATTTCAAAACGCTCGCCCGAAAGTACGTGGTCGTAATAGCCTTTCCATTCATCGATTCCAGTTGTGTCCTCAAATGGTGCAATTACACTTTCGCCAATGGCAATTTCTCGCCCAAGATTTTTTCGTATGTCGTTGTGAAAGTTTGAGTTTGCTATCACCAAACAGTGATTTGTATCAATAGCCCAGATACTTCCATCGGTGTTCTCGATGAGCGATTCTAAGTTTGCCTCGTTCTCTTCAATTTTTTTGCGTGCGGCAACCGCGGTGCTTATGTCCTTCACAAATGCGATGTAGCGGTCGTCGGAATAATTCGCTGCGTCGAGTGCAACCCAAACAAACGTGCCGTCTTTTTTTCGCAAGCGCATTTCGCCACCGAATTTGCCGGTTGTATCGATTGCGCTGTACGATTGTTTAAACAGATGTGTGTCTTCAAAATAGATGATGTCGGGGATGGTAAGTGACGTGAGTTCCTCGCAAGTGTAACCGAGCATTTTGCAAGCGGCAGGGTTCACATCTGTGTACTTTCCGTTTTTATCGGCAATGAAAATTGCATCGGGCGCGCTTTCCACGTAGGTGCGGAATTTTTGTTCGCTTTCGCGGAGTATTTGCTCGGCAGTTTTGCGTTCGGTTATGTTCTGAGCATAAATGCGCACTGTTTTTTGCAGTGGCATGAACGTTATTGCCTCACCGAAAAATTCTGTGCCTAAGGTTATTTCGAAGTAACACAAGTTGTTAGGTGTCGCTTTTAGCTCGGTAACAAGACTTTGGAAATCGATGGGTAGAAATCTTGTCACGTCATCGCTTTTTGCGTTTACAAGTGCGTCAAAAGCGGCAAAATTTGCGTAAATCAGACGTCCGGTTTGATCAAATTCGAGCACTGGTGATGGGTTTAGCTCTGGGAAACTTGATAGATGATCTATTTTTTCGCGCGCTTTTTGTAGTTCGGTTATATCTTCGAAAATAACGCAGAATCGGTCGGAGCTTTTCCAAGGGCGATATGCATTGCAGTGATATAGCTTGCCGGTTGGTGCATGAAATTGGTCGAAAGTTTGTGGTATGCCATGAGTTGCGGTAAGTGCGTAGTATTGCAACCATTCATTTTCGGTTTGAGGCCACACTTCGAAAACATCTTTACCGATTACATCTTGAAGCCGAACTCCAGACACGCGTTCATAAGCATCGTTGAAATAATTGAACTTGAAGCTTATGAATTTGCCATCTTCATCGAATACTGATTCGAATATCACAAAGGCGTTTATCATGCTTTTGAAAAGCCACTGTTGCTCTTCGGCGTTTTTTCGCAGAGTTTCTTCGGTTTTTTTACGTTCAGTTATATTTCGGGCAACACCCACAAAACCAGCAATATTTTTGTTTTCATCGAAAAGAGGGGTTGACATAATCTCTACAGGAACAAAATGCCCAT
>CAYUDB010000114.1:0-8942 GCA_964443405.1 uncultured bacterium
CCCATTGTGATACAAGTGCCGAGTCGTTTGACAATCGCAGTTCAAATTTTGTTGCAGTAGTGTCATTTTGCCAAGCGAGCACAGCAAAACCGTTGCCCACATCTCGCACTGTCAAATCATCAATGGGGGATGGTGGTGTGGTGTCGGGTGCGTGTTTTTTTGCGTAGTCGTCACCCGAGATGGTGTCGGCGCAACCGTAGAGAAACAGTGTTATCGCAAAAAGTGTTGCCGCAACAAGGAATTTATTGTTTTTGTCCATGTTAGTCGAGTACCTGTGTTTTTGTGCTTTGCTGTGTAATTGTTACATTAAAAAAAGCACTCTTCAAGCGGAAAAGAGGTTTAGGAAAAAGTTCACAAACATGCGCTTTTGTTTCGAAATGTTTGGCACGGGAATTTTTGAAGTATGCCCGTGCGCATTCAAAGTAGATGTCATTAAAAACCCTTCGTTGCGCGAAGGGTTTTTGGTATGTATGAGCTTATTTTGCAGGTTTTGGAAGAGCACCAAACTTTTTCGGCGCTGTGTGGCGGTTGATAAGTGGCACCGTGAGGTTCATGAGTAGAATTGAGTAAGAAACACCTTCGGGATATCCGCCCCAACGGCGAATGATGAAAGTTAGCAGACCGCAGCCAATGCCGAAAATCCAACGTCCGAGTGGAGTTATTGGTGTGGTAACCATATCTGTTGCCATGAAAAGCGCACCGAGTATAAGCCCGCCGCTGAAAATGTAGAACAGCACGTTCATAGAGAAAAATTCACCACTCGGGTCGCCGGCAAAGAAGCCAAACAACGCTGCAGTTCCAATAAAGGCTACAGGTATGCGCCAGTCAACAAAACCACGCACGAGCAAAAATATAAACCCTACAAGCAATAATAGTGCCGATGTTTCTCCAACGACACCACCTATATTGCCGATGAACATGTCGAACCAATGGCTGTAAAGTTGCTCGACAAGACCTTTGGCATAGGTAATTTTTTCGTTTGCCATAGTTATTTGGTCGGGTGTGGCGAGCGTATCGGATAAAACTGCTGCTGCGTCGGCAAAAGCTTTGCCTGCGTGTGTTTTGAGAACGCCGAGCGGTGTTGCTGAGGTTACAGCCTCGTAAGGTGTATTTGGCGCAAAACCGCAGATATTACCGCCACGTGGTGCCAGCCATTTTGTAGTCATTTCCACGGGCCACGACGCCATAAGAAATGCTCTGCCCAAAAGTGCCGGGTTGACTATGTTGTTGCCCAAGCCGCCGAATACCATTTTGCCGAAAATTATGCCAAATAAACTACCTACGAAAGGCATCCAATAGGGCACATCGGGTGGCACGTTGAAAGTTACGAGCATGCCGGTTATTACTGCAGAGCCGTCGGTTATGGTAATGGGCTTTTTGGCAAACTTTTGTATCAGCGCTTCACCAGCTACTGCGCCAATTATGCCTATGATTGTGAGAATGAGAGCTTTAAACCCGTAGAAGTAAATTGCGCCCACAAGTGCAGGACAAAGTGCCAACACTACGCTCCACATTATCGTTTTTGTGGAGACATCCGAGCGTATATGAGGCGACGATGAAACAAAAAATTTGCTGTCCAAAACTCCTCCTTATTGCTCAAAAAGCGTTTCTCGAAAAAATTTGCAGTAAAATACAGGCAATTTTGACCCTTGCAAGTGTTTTTTTGTCGAGTGCCGGAAAAGCAAAATCTGCGAAGTAGGTGTTGTAAACAATTACGTGTTGTTATTGATGTCACGTTTGTTGGGCGAATTAGCGCGCCTTTGGATATCCTTAAAATGCCATTTTCAGCGACACGCCGGTTACTTTTAGTGGGTTTCTAATGATAGTCGCGCGCGAAGCACGTTCATTATAGATAGTATGCTAAAAGCTATATTTGCATGCGTTTTGTTCGTGTGCGTAAAAGCTTTAATTGCGTTTTGTTGAGTTTTTTCGGGCGAGAGAAGCACGCAGTTTTAAACAGCTTGTTTACGACTGCATGTTCACGACGGGAGCGCCAAGTTATCTCAAACCTACGGCGCGACAGCCGTAAAAGTGTGCCAACATCGCGATGTCTTTGGAGTGCACAGTGCTTTTTAGAGATCGGCGAGGAAATTTTCGAGATCGGTGAGGTCTTTGTCGGAAAAAGCACCGATGCGGCTGATAACTTTGCCCAGAATCTCACTTTGACTCTCAGTTAAACACATCACTTTTTTGAAAGGCTCCAATAATACTATGCGTTTTGTGAGGTCGGAATCTAGAAAATCAGTGGGCAAAATCGGTTCGAGCAAACTAAGACGTCGTGTGAAAAACTCGCATAGTGTGGCGATTTTGGATTCGGGTGGCACATGCCCATTTTCCCAAAAATTCACAGTCTTCCGCGAAATGCCAATAAAATCTGCAAGCTCTTGCTGCGAGAACTCATGTTCACGCGCAACTATGCCTGCAAGCTTTCGCAGATGGCGAACATTCTTTCCGAAAACTTCACTCATAACCATTTTTCACCATGTTACAAATTATTACAATTTCCTCTTGACAAAACTCGCCCACAGGATAGAATGTAACTGCGTGTAACAAAAAATCAAACTATTTTAAAAAGTAATTCGCGGCAACCTAAATCTGTACTCTGCGTTCACTCGATGAAACCGATAGGTTGTTTGGTCTCCTCGTTTTCGACTGGAAGCTCGGGGAAAAAGGCAATTGAAGTTATAAACTCGTAGCGCACAAGAACATAGGCATTTTGAACCGAACGTTTTTTTGTAAAAGGATCGTAGAAAGGATAGGTGCTGTTTTCAATCCAAATGCCAAGTTCATCGGCTTCGATGATTCGCGCAACAAAACTCAAAGTGTCATCTTCAAGCATTTCCACGCGTGGGCGCAACTCTCTATCTTGTAACTTGGTGTTGTTGATGGTGATAAGCGAGCGCGAGCCAATAAGTTTTTGAAGCATGTTTTCCTCCGGTGCTAAGTAGTTGAAATATAAAATTCTGCACAAAAAAGTCAAACAAAAGGTGGTGAAATGAAAATTTTGAGCAAAAAAACATTTCGCATGGCGAGGCGACCTGTGGAGGTTGTTTCGGTAATGAGCATACAACGCTTGAGCGCTGAAGAAATTGTTCGGCTATTCGAGCGCGTTAACGCCGGAACTGTAATTCTCAAATCGATTTACGTTGATGCGGACGACCGTATTGGGCTAAGTTCACGACAACTTAAACGTTTCTTGGAAAGGCAATCAGGGATGACAAAACCTTCGGTTAACACGTTAATTGCAACACTTTCAAAAGGATGGTCCAATTATGACGAGAGTGGATTATCTGCAAAAACGCAACGAGAAAATTCGAAAGATTTTCGCAAAACTCAAAAAAAACGGTTTGCGATCAAAAAATTGTTTCGCTGAACTCGGCAAAATTCTCGAAGGCGAACTTTCGTTGCATTCTTTGCGCAAAATTGTTTACAAAAACCCAAAAAAGGCAGTAAAATCCAAGTTGCAACGACAATAACGAGCAAAATTTTTGCCACAATTTGGGCGCGTTTTTGCCACAAATATTTGCTACAAATAAAAGAGCCCGTGCAAAAATGCACATGATGGAGAATGTTTTTTCTTGCGCAAAACTTGTTCGATTTTACCTTGCGAAAAAATTCACCGGAGCGGCACATGGCGCAGAAACTCATAATTGTCGAATCGCCCGCAAAAACGCGCACAATAGCCAAATATTTGGGCAAAGATTACAACGTGATAGCATCGATGGGGCATATTATCGACTTGCCCGAAAAAGAGTTGGCAGTTGACTTAAAAGCCAATTTCGAGCCAAAATATGTCGTCATACCAGGCAAGGAGAAAACCCTTGAGGCAATTCGACTTGCAGCGCAAAAGGCATCACAAATCTACCTCGCATCCGACCCAGACCGCGAAGGTGAAGCCATAGCTTTTCATATTGCGAAATATCTTGGCGTGTTGGATAAGTCTAAACGTGTGTTGTTTAATGAGATAACTAAGCCAGCTATAATGCACGGTCTCGAAAATCCAGGTGTCGTCGATTTGAACAAAGTTGACGCTCAGCAAGCGCGCAGAGTTCTCGATCGCCTTGTCGGTTATAAGGTTAGCCCGATACTCTGGAAAATTTTGCACAAGGGTTTAAGTGCTGGTAGAGTTCAATCCGTGGCATTAAAAATTCTTGCCTTACGCGAAGATGAAATCGAACGCTTTGTGCCACAAGAGTTTTGGACACTCGATTTGCTTCTTTCTAAAAAAGGCACAAAATTTCCTGCTAAGGTAACCAAGCTTTTCGGCAAAAAACTCGAAATCACAAATGCCGATGAGGCTAACCAGCACAAAACCGCGTTCGAGAGCAATTTGCCTCTTATGGTCGCGAGCATTATAGAAAAAGACCTTTCGAAAAATCCGCTACCACCTTTTATAACAAGCACTTTGCAGCTCGAAGCATCGCGCAAACTGAATTTTTCTGCGAAAAAAACCATGCAATTGGCGCAAATGCTTTACGAAGGTTTGGATCTCGGCGAAGAAGGTCCAGTAGGCTTGATAACTTACATGAGAACCGATTCGGTGCGCATTTCCGAAGAGGCACAAAAGGGCGCCAAAGCTTTTGTGACCGAAAAATACGGCAAGGAATATGTAGGAAAAGGTGTTTTTGCAAAATCGAAAAACGCACAGGATGCACACGAAGCCATCCGTCCCACCTATATCGATAAAACTCCTGCTGAAGTGAAAAACTTCCTAACCCGCGATCAGTTCAAGCTTTACGAAATGATATGGCAACGCTTTGTGGCTTCACAAATGAGCAGTGCCAAACTCAAGCGCCAAACCGTCGAATTTGCATCGGGTGGCTATACCGCAGAGACTTCAGCCACGAAAGTTGTCTTCGACGGATTTTTGAAACTTTGGGATACACCCATTGCTGATGATGAGCAAGAAGCAAAAACAAAGCTGCCGCAACTTACTGTTGGCGAAGAAGTTGCAGTTGAAGAGTTTGTAGGAAACCAGCATTTTACAAAACCACCTGCACGCTTTACGGAAGGTTCTTTGGTGAAGGAATTAGAGACGCAGGGCATTGGTCGTCCGAGCACGTATGCACAAATAATCTCGACATTACTCGACAGAAAATATGTCAAAGTTGAGGAAAAGAGACTATTTGTTACCGAACTTGGAAAGCAGGTAAATACATTTTTACAAAAAATGTTTCCAGATATTTTTGAGGAAAAATTTACTGCTCGAATGGAAGAAGAGCTTGATGATGTAGAATCGGGCACAAAAGGCTGGCGTGAGCTTCTAAGTGAATTTTACACGCCATTTGCAACCAAGTTGGGCGACATAAAAAAACAAACTCCCGAGTTGAAAGCTGATGCCATCGAGCAAACTGGCAAAACCTGCCCTAAATGTGGTTCACCACTTATAATTCGGTGGGGAAGGTTCGGGAAATTTGTTGCCTGCTCGAATTTTCCCACGTGTCGGCATACCGAACCGCTAGATGGCGGCGAGGACAAGCCCAAACCTGAAGTCCAAACCATCGACGAAAAATGCCCTCGCTGTGGTGCCGATCTTGCTATAAAGCAAAGTCGTCGCGGCGCTAAGTTCATAGCATGCACTAAGTATCCCGAATGTGACTTCACCAAAGCGCTATCTTCGGGTGTGCCATGCCCGCGTGAAAATTGCAAAGGCGAGCTGGTGGAAATGGTTTCAAAAAAGGGTAAAAAATTCTGGAAATGCTCCGAACAAGAATGCGATTTTGTCGCATTTTATCCTCCAGAAAAACAAGCCTGTCCTTCATGCGGCGCTAAAACAGTTTTTCTACGGGCAACTACAAAAAAACGAGCACTTTGGTGCGCACTTTGCAATTGGAAAATTGATGTCGAGCAACCAGAAACCTAAGTTTGCATTTCAATTTTATTATACATTAGCTGGGTGCCTAGATTGCACCCAGCTTTTTTTTGAAACAAGCTTTGTCAACTAGAATGCCGCAAAGCTTGGTAATCACACAAAATGATGTAGAATGGCGAAATTTGTGGTGCGAAATACGCAAAAGCATTGACAACTCGCGAATGATAAATATTTTATGCGCATGATAAGATTTTTGCGAAACAGCATAACAGGGAAAAACGACCCGAGTTATCGCATTGAATACCATAAAGTTTCGGCGATGACCGTTACTACTATGATCGTGGTGACGGTTGTAACATTAATTGCTGTTTTTTGGTTTACACAAGTTGTGCGTGACAAAACGATACAATACAATCGTCGTGTCATGAATACTTATGCGAAACTGTGGTCACTCGAGCTGTCCCGTTCGCTCGAAAGCCCAGAAATGTCAATACTTTTCGAGGAAATAATCGAGAAGGCTGACTATCCAATTGTTGCAACAAATTCGGAAGGTGAGCCATATTTCTGGCGGAATTTGCCGGTAGCCGAAGATGATACCTCAGTTGCCGCTGTGCAGGAGGTGAAAAAATGGCTTGAGCACAATCGCAAAAGATTTCCTCCAATTGCTGTTTACATCCCAGGATATGCTAATGTATTGGCATACATATATTTTGGTGAGTCACCAGTTCTACGTTGGCTGCGCCTGATACCGGCGGCTCAGGCATTTGTAATGGTGGTACTTTTTGCGCTTGGTATGCTAATTTACAGACGCATAAGGTTTTATGAGCAGCAAAACATTTGGTTGGGGTTGGCAAAAGAGGCGGCGCATCAGTTGGGAACTCCCACCTCGTCACTATTAGGTTGGATAACGCTAATGCGTGAATCAATAGCGGAGCGCGACCTCGAGGAACTCACACGCATTGCGGACGAAATGGACAAAGATGTGCAGAACATGTCGCGCACAGTGGTACGTTTTGGGCAAATAGGCAGCATTCCCGAGCTTTCTGCGCTCGAACCGATCGCCTTTGCGCGCGAAATTGCGTCCTATTTTCGCGGGCGTTTGCCGCACCTAGCGAACAATATCGAGCTGGTGGAACATTTTGAACCTGTTTCACTTGTGCGCGCAAACAAACTATTGCTATCATGGGCACTCGAAAATCTTATTAAAAACTCAGTTGAAGCACTTACACCCAAAGGTGGAACCATCACCGTTGCGGTGCGCCCAAGTTTGCAAGGCAATGAGGTACATTTTGTTGTGTCCGACAACGGTAAGGGCATTCCGGTTGCCGATTGGAAGCGAATTTTCTCACCGGGATTTACAACAAAAAAGCGTGGTTGGGGCATAGGGCTTTCGCTAACTCAAAGAATAGTAAATGACTATCATCACGGACGTTTGTTTTTGCTGGAAAGCCGTCCTTATGAGAAAACTACGTTCATTATTGCATTGCCAGAGCATAAATCGGAGACGTTTTCCATTGCTCAACAATAAGTTTTGCGCGGGGATTGCCCAAAGAAACACTATATTATGATAGTATTAATTATATTTACATCTAACGACTAAATAATAATTATGTTACGCGTTGTTCTGTAATTTTTTAATTTGTGGTAAAATTATTAGGGTTTTAGAGACTGAGATGCAAATAAATTTGTGCTGACCTAAGTTTCTTTTGGCATTGCTTTCAGACTACCTGATCTAGCAAAGGTAAACCCTCAGTTTTTTCTGGCATCTATGAAACGAATTGACAGGATGTTTTGTCTGTGCAGAAAGTATCGTTCCCGTTTTTGGATACTGGTCATTAGATCAATTATGGATGAAGCACTGCTGTTATTATTTTACATATAACAATCTATGCACAAAGGTGTTGTCATTAATTGAGACGCGGGCAAAGTAAACACCAGTATGTATGCACTTTTCGGGGTGCCACACGAAATGCATGCCCTGTGTGCTTGATGCACCCTTTAGTTTTGCCACAACATTGCCCGTAATATCATGTATATCAAGTGTTAAGACCTTGTCGCTCACTGTTTCGACGTATATGTCGCAACAGGAGTTGAACGGGCTAGGCGAAACATTCATGACAGGGACAGGGGGTTTCGAATTTGTGCCCGTCTCGCGTATAGATGTGACGGAATACGTTGCACATGAAGGTGTTGCGTTGATATGTGGTCCGCAAAAATCAACGTTATCGGCTGCGGACATGAAACATATGGTGAAAGGATAACCGACTGGGTAGATACTCGTGCTCCTGAATACGAACATTGTATCGTTTTCTTGTGTTATTCGTGAATCAGTGCCATATATTGTTTCACCATCGACAATCAATTCAATAGATGACATATTTACACCAGATACATCATCCACTATTCGCAATCTAATCTCGGGATAGAAGCCAAGTTCAGCGCCGTCCGGTGGAACAAAACCAGTAAACTGGGGTGGGCGTATATCGACAATCGCAGTAATTGGGTCAGGGTATTCAGCGGGTTCGCAGCCGAAAATATCAGATACAGATAGCAGTGAAAGCTCTAATGTATCACCATGAATTAAAAGGCGTTGCGGCAATTCAATTAGGACTGAATCGCCGTGATGTGTGATATAAGGTGAAATCGATAAAAATGCACTTTCGCCGGCGCGAAATGCTATTGAAAGCGGATCGATGCCAGAATCATCGTGTACATAAAGCTTTACGAAAACCGAGGCAGTATCGGAGCACCCAATATATTCATAGGGAAAGCTCATCGATACTACAGGTAGTATGCCATCGGGGTTTGGTACCTCTACATATGTTGTTGTTGAATGGGCTGGCATTTCTGCGCAATAGAAATTTGCGATTATTGGTATGCTGGTACCGCGCAAAATAGCGTCCTCTACATGCACAAGCCACGAAACTATTGTGCTGCTATCTGCATACAGAGTATCAAGTTCCAAGACTCGGCAGCTATCTGGCGGATGCACACCATCATGTCTAAAAACGCAGCCGTCTGGTATGTTGAGGCAAACACGAAGATTGGTGAATGCGCGCCCGTAGTCGGCATTGTTGATCAGAACGGCTGCCTCGAATGGGGTCGCGAAGCCATCACAAAAAGAACTTAG
>CAYUDB010000115.1:0-8879 GCA_964443405.1 uncultured bacterium
GAGAAGGAGAAAGCTATTTGTTGTCGTAACGTAAGCTGTGGGCATCCAGCGCAAAAACTCGGCGTGGAACTGCTCAATGATTTCGGGATCGGTAACAATAACAAAACTCTCATCGTTTGTGCCCATACCGCTATTGCTGAAATTGCCCGATCCGGCTATGACTTTCGCGGTAGCCTTACCATAATCGATAATTATAAACTTGTGATGAAAAGCGTGTGGAACAGGTGCAAAATTAACATTCACGCCGGCGGTTTGCATTGTATAATACTTTGTATAAGTGTCACCCTCTACCTGATCGCGGTCAAAAATGCCAGTTACCGAAACACCACGCCGCACCGCATCTGACATAGCGTTTGCAAGTTGTGTGTTTGTGAATGCGTATATACAAAATTCAATAGTCGTGTCAGCCGCATCGAGTTCAGGCTCAATTACGTTTGGCGGATTGTCTTGAGTGCCGAAAAATGCGCGCACGGAACCATTGCCGACATAATAAGTGCCTATTCCATTGCCCGATTTTGTGCTGCCAAAATTACCTGCAAACTGTTGATTGAAATCGTTGAGAAACTCTGCCGCCACTTGTTCACTGCGTATGATGAATTGCGCATTATTATTTAAGTAATAACAATTATATGTTAGATTGGTGCTACCCATCCACACAATTTCATTATCGATAATAATATATTTGTCGTGAACAGAACCTGCGCGTGCATCAGGAGTTATGGGAATTCCTGCTGCGCGCATATCGGCATAACAATTGGCTTCATCTTCGGCATAGAGTTCGCCCTCACAAGCTATTTTAACATCGATACCGGCGTTTTGGGCGCGAATAAGGGCATTGGAAACCTCGGTAAGTTCGAATAAAAATGTCGAAACATAAACTGATTGGGTTGCACCGTCGATAAGCTCGAGTGTCTTATCCATGTGTTCCTCAAAACCGAAGGGTTCGGTGAAAAAAACCTCGATTTCGGGTGAAGTGTTATCATTGGGACCCAAAGGGTTATCGCAACCGCCAAAAATAAACGCGCACGCAATCGAAACACATGCTACTAATGTCAAAAACCTCATTTCGCTCTCCGTTTCCGTATTTAACTTATCGGCAAAATATGGTGAATTTTGCGTAACGCAAGGCTCATTTTGCAAATAAGCAACACATCACCAAAAATGTTCACAATAAATGAATCAATTAAAGCCGACATGTCATGTAAACAATATAACACAATGAATTGCAAAAAACAAATACGTATAAGTAATTAGAAAAATGTCGTCACTAACAAATCATCGCACAATGATGGTGGAACCCGAGAGCGGTGCAGCAAAAATGTCTTCAGTGGGAATTTTCCATGAAGATGAACGCTCATCGTAGGTTTTGCTCTCAGTTTTATCGCGCGTAAACCCAACTGTATTACGAATATACACGCGATAACCACTCTTAGCTTCTACAAGCCAGCGTGTAAAGGGTGCGCGGTCGCGCAAAAGTTTTTCCCAAAGTAACACCGATGTGTTTTCCTGTCCAATGTTGTCATCATAAACAGAATAAATAGCGTCATAGTAGTTCCACTGAGGGCGTTCGAGGTCATTTAGTGGCGGTGTAGTCTCGATTCTGCGTCCGTCAACATCGTGGGAAACCCAAATAAAAGTGCAGATTATATCTTTTTTCCATGTTTTAACCGCCTGTGCATTGGATTGCTTGAGTGCATCGAGTGCTGCAGCATATTTTATGCCATTGCGGTTCAAAAAACGCATATTCATTTGGGCTTTTTTGCCGCCATTTATTTTGAAAACGCCATCAGAGTAGTCAAAAATCTTCGCATCGAAGCCTTTTGAGCCGACCGAATTTTTTTCTGAGATCAGCGCTTTTCCCCAGCCAAAGGTCTCAACAAAACTATCCTCTGCAGCAAGTAGTTGCGCACATAAAATAACTAGCATTGCAGTTAAAATTTTCCTCATTGCCTCCACCTCCAGTGCTTTTTGCAACGTTTTTATACGCACGTTGTATGATAATCGCCGAAAATACAGCAAGTAAGTTATAGTAATCGCTCATAGCTGTCAAATTTTTTGTTAAAGCCAGGTTAATCGTTTTTAACTACAATAAACCAAACAATAAAGATAATTGCTTATATCAAAAAGCTGTAACTGAAACTTTTTCAAGATGTTATAAAAACTCAAAAAAATCGAAACATCTATGTTCGCAATCTTTCGCATTGACATTTCGGTGTTTTCGCTTATTTTTTCTAAATGGCAGGAATAACAATCACAGGTGGAAGTGCCAAAGGGCGCACCTTTCATAAAATTCCGGCGCGTGTGCGTCCTACACCCGCCAAATTGCGCCAAGCACTGTTCGAAATACTCGGCGACATCGATGGATTGGACTTTATCGATCTCTTTGCAGGCGCAGGAGCTGTGGGCATCGAAGCATTGTCCAGAGGTGCTGCGAGTGTAACATTTGTTGACATTACACCTGCCTCATTACGCGCCATAGATGCAAACATTACAGCAGTCGGCTTAGCAAGTTCTTCGTGGAAAACCGTTTGCGACGATGCGATTAAATATCTCAGCTGGTTTACACCAGTACACGGAAGCATAGTTTTTGCCTCTCCGCCCTATATCGACGAATTCTTGCCAAAAATTCTTTCCGCCTTTGAAGAATTTTCGTCGGTTGACAATGATATGGTTTTGCCCGTTCTTCAATTTCCAAAACGCGCACTAAATCGAAAGTTTGAAGTTGAGCCATCAAAGATTTCGAAAATGGGCGATGATCTTCTTATTTTTTGGTAACGTATTATATTTTATTTATTTACACATTCTAAACACACTATGTGTAAATAAATTACTTTTCCAAATAGCCCAATGCCTTAATAACATTAACTTCTGTTTTGCGTGCAACGATTAAGTTTATTTCTTATGTTGCAATAAGATACGTATAAATATTGTAGTAATATATAAAATATAGCGTCGAACAAAATGACTATGAACTAGTTAGATACTTTGCAAAGCGACATAAAGCTTTTTCCAATCAGCAAATCATAGTTTACTATACAAATTGCTTGCCGCGAATATACCTACACAAAAAAGTGTAAATCGCACACAATTCTTTAGTGCAGAAATACACATCGAAAGATAGCTATCTTCATTTCAAAACTCAAGCTTAGTTCTCCATCAAAATCTGCTTAAATAATATTATGTGAGATGTTGTACGTAGAAAGAATCTATCATTCTAACTGCAGATTTAACTACCTCATCGCGAAAATAGTCACGCTCGAAATTCGCAAAACGCGTTTTGAGCACATACGTGCAAAGTTCTATTGTTAAATCACTTATGCTGAATGCATCAATTGAATGTTCGCAGTTTCCGCATAATACACCGCCCTCGCTTGGGGAAAATCTTTTTTGCCCACTTAATTCTCCACCACAACATGCACATTTCTCAAAACTTGGTCGGAAGCCCGCAATGGACAGAAGTTTTAACATAAAAGCAAAATAGGCAGCATCAAGACCTATCTTTTTTAAATGCAAGAAGTTACGAAGAAATGCGAGCAGTAATTCATAGAGTTTTGGAAATTCTTCACCTGGTTTAATAAACACTTTACACTTGTCAATGATTTTGGCAACAAGTAATTGAACTTCATAATCCTCGTTTGAAATTCCAAAATCCTCCACGATTTGTGCGCTAAGTCCTAGTTGTACATCACGTTCTATATTTTCCATGAGAATAAAGTCGATTATAGCGAAGTTAACTAGTTGTGAACTAATGCAATAGCCTTTTTTAGGAGCAAGCGCACCTTTATAAGCAATGCCCTGCATGGTTCCAGCTGCAGTAAAGACATTCACTATTACTGAACTGTTATGATATCGATTTTTAGAAAAAATAATACCTCTTATTTCTATTTTTCCCATTAGAATTACCACATTCTTCAATAATTCATCATATTTTTTATCACTTATGCATCAAAAATTACATCTATTTATATTTTTCGCAAAAATATTCAGAGATTACTATGCTTAATATAACAATGTGCACATATCCATGAAAGAGATATGTGTGCCCCCAAAACCATAATGTGATGCACAGAATAAATGTTTGTCACTATTTAGAATGCAAAAGTTAATGAACAATGGTCAAACTACCTCTGCAAAGCACATCGCTACTTGTTTCTATTACATAAAAATATGTTCCAGTTGGCAAAGTGCGTCCATCGCGTTCACCGTTCCAAAGTTGTGCGTCCAAGTCGGCTGCAGGAACATCACGTTCGAAAACCTTACGTCCAGCGGTATCGAAAAGTGTTATTTTCACTTTATTGGAGAAAGGTTTAGGATACAAAAAACGTACTTCATCGTTAAAACCGTCACCATTTGGCGTAATTGGATTAGTACTCAGTGCACACGGGAAATTTGGCTCTATCCAAAAATTTAGGCGCACAGTATCACAATTCGCACCACAATTTTCAGCAGAATCACAAGCAGAACATACAACCTCAACAGTGTCACCAGCTTTTAAAGCATTTGTTGAAATACTGATATGCGAGGTCTGTCCTTCAACTGTAATACTTATAAAGCCATCAGCATCAATGGTTTCTGCTCTTACAACAAAAAACGCGCTCACGCTAGAGGTGTCCACGCCTGCACCGAAATCAGCCGCTAAAACTTCCACTGGCACACCGGGTTCCGATACCATTTCCCAGCTTGTAGGCGCCGTGAAGCTAAGTGCTGGTGGAGTTGCATCCACCTCGAATGCCCAATTTTGTTCGGGAATAGTGTAGCCAAGCTCGGTCGTACCCGCAACAAGTCGCACAATCACAATTCCTTCACTGTAACCACTAGTGGGAGGTGCTATTATAATTGTATCGCCCCGTTGCTCCGCTCGATCTGAAGGCACGATAATCGTCTGGGCGGCAACCTCAAATACCAAACTGCTGGTGATAATAGGGTCGGTGCTGGCGACAATTATGGCAATTGTGTCGTCGTTGCAGGAAGTGAAAACTCCTAAACGTGGTGCCAGCAACGTGAACGTCGGACGAGGTATGATGGTTACTGATTCGATTTCGGCAAAACCTGCAAGGCGATCAAGCACATTTGAAAAATCAAAATCGTTATCGTAAAAGCTTGCACGCCAAATAAATGGCACAAATGCTGTCTGTGGTGGAATTGCATCGGACACAAGAAACGTCGTATCCCCAACAATACGCGCCAGATGTAGCTCCGAGCGCGCAAAAGTAACATCCAACTCTCCATCATTGTCGTAGATTGCATATGCGTCAAATGGATCGGACAACAGTGCGGGCGCATAAACGCCTGAACTATCGATGATTGCTAGTTCGAGTACAAATGTAGAATCCTCAAGCCAAATGTGCGGTGCAGTAATGACCATGGCAGGTGGTAAAGTATCGTCATCGGGCACAAAGAAGCTCACTGCAAGACTTTCAACATGCGCACCGCAAAGTTCGGCACAATCATATGCGACAACAGAAATTGTGGAAATCTGTGCTTCAGGGTAATGCGTGCCCAGTGTCGTTGGATCAAAAGCAAAATGAAGTGTGGTGTCGGCACAATCAGTCGCAAAAGAATCTGCAAGTGGCGTGCCATTAAACTCAACTGCATAAAAATTCGTGCCACAAACGTCATCAAAGACGGTGAATGAGAACGGAGCAAGCGGATCAAATACTGTGTCGATTCCTTCAGCAGTCGAGGTAATAACGGGAGCACGCAAATCAACCCTAACAGCAACCGATGCGAGATTCCAACTCTCGGCACCAAGCTCGTCTTCGGCTTTGAGTAGCTCGAAACACACATTTTCACCGTGGGCATACGGCACACTAGGTTCGAAAACAAGTGTATCACCACTAAAATGTAGACGCGAATCTGCAAGCGTGAGTGTTTCTGCTTCGAATAGAACAAGAGTGCTCTCGCGAGCGAGGGGCGCACCGCTGAGAACTAGAGCGCGAATTTCGAAAAGCGAACACGACAGGCAAATGTTGTTGTCGGGTGTCAATATGCGACTGACGGGTGCAGGAAGGTTAACCTCGTAAACCCAACTGGTCTCTGCACTATTGGGACCACAATGGTTACCGGTTACTGAATCGGTGATATCGAGCAGCTGGAGCGTAACGGTTTCCCCATCGAGTACACCAGTTTCGGCAAAAAACGAAAAACAAGTGTCAGCGATAATCCCATCGCCCAAGGTAAAGGTATCGACACCAACAACAAGCCTCATGTGAGATAAATCAAGCCCCGAAGCATCGGCAGAAATGCAAAAGTGCGTTTCGATAAACGGTGTTTCAAAAACAGTGTTAGGTGGCGGGAATAAAGCAATCGCAGGTGCAGCACGGTCAACTGTGACACTTGTTGTACAATTGGTGGCATTGGCGAAAATATCCTCTGCAAAAACAATAAGTTCAAAGCTTTCGCCATCTGTGAGTATGTGGTCGGGTGTGAAAGATAATGTATCACGTGAGTAAGCCATTGCAGTGGGATAAATAAAAGTGCCGAAACTAGTTACAACACGAAATCGGTTTTCGGCAACATCCACATCATCAACAACGTGAATTTTTAGCGTGCACAACTCACAGGCGGTGATAAAGTCTTCGGGACAAGCAATCGTTGGCGCACTAACATCGACGTAAATCTCGAAACAGAATAATGTGTCGTTAGGACCACATAAAGCGCTAGATATGGTATCAGCTGCAAATATGCATATTTCAGATAATCCACTCAAGTGCAAAGATTCTACAGCTGCTGGAGTTACCGTAAGAGTGTCGTTACGGAACATAAAACCTGCAACAGAAAAATCGAGTGTGTCGTCGCCATTAGTGACAAAAAGCTCGCCAGAATCCACTGCTGTGCCAAAATCAATTATGCGCGCGCGTATGAAGAAAGACCCGCCAACTGGTGATGCAGTGCTTGGCTCAAATAGTGTGATCTGAGGCGGCATCAAATCGACTGTAAAAACAAATGGCACAGCAGTTTCAGAAAAACATCCAGTTGTGTTTTCGAGAAAAGTTAAACTACCCGAATGCGTTACACCAGATGCGAGTGGTGCGGGTGAATTAAAAACAAGTGTATCACCATAAACAGTCCATACGCTGCCCGAATATGATGTTCCATCGAGTGTGATTCGGCAGTTTTCGAGCCTGAGCGCAGATGTGCTATGAACAAGAAAGCGGATTTGCCCGTTTGGGCAGGCAGTTACAGCATTGAGTGCGGGTGATATGAGCGTTGCCTCAGGTGTATCCTGATTGCCACAAATGTAAACTGCATGGACTATTGGTGGGCTATCAGCTGGGGTACCCTTTGATAACATGAGACGATACTGAAAAAATTTCCAGTGATAAATCTCGGGGGGCACAACTGTACCTGGCACAATCTCGAGCCAAGGCGTCCAAGCGCTGCCGTCCATCGAGGCTCGCGCCTCCACCACTATAAATGATGAGCCAGGAGTTGTAGCTCGCAGTGAAAGTGAATCCATATTCACGGTGCAACTTGCCTCGACAATGTTCGATTCGTAAACGCCATTGCCTCTGCCGCCATAAAAGGAAAAAAACATTGAGTTGATAAGTGCTTTTGTCTCCCATTCGGATGGACGAAAGCTCGTGCCGTGGTATTCTTCTTCGTGTCCTGTAGAGAAATATGCGGCAAAAGATTCGTAAGTTGGATCGTAATATGAGTGCATGTAAACTTGTCCATCAGGACCACGATACCAAACATCGCCCTCGGCATAACGTTCACCAAAATCATGGCATTCGGTAACTGTAAATGTGCGTGGCAATTCGAATGGGTAATGCAAAATTGGTGCAGTTGCATCAGCAGAAGCTTCGAGTGTAACCTCTGTGTAACGATTATCGGGTTCGTAGCAAGTAACCCAATCAGCATCGAGACCTGTGACTGGCGTGAGCTGATTAAAATTATCATGTGTGAAATTCCGTGTATCTGTACAGAGAGGCTCGGTGAAAGTCCATCCTCTGCGCATAGCAATAGTGTCGTGTGTGAGTATCACACCACCACCACGCCTGCCAAACTGTATAACTGCATTCCGAGCAGAAGTGGAAATATCGTTACTTCGTCCACCAAAGCCGTTCGCAACACCAAAAAGCACAATGTGGTAATCGGACATTGCACGATGCCCGACTCTTAAGCCAGTTATGGGGTTATAGACATCTGTGGAATCATCGGGATCGTGCAACGAATTGAAGCTGGAAAGTGAAACAACCTCAAATTTTATGTTCAGAGCAGGATGTCCTAATCCCATATACATTGCCACCGCGTCGGCAAGGCAAACAATGCAATGGTCGTCGGGGTAAACTTGCAATACTCGCAAGGTATCATTTCTGGCAAGGGCAATGGCGCAATTATCACTACCATCAGGATCAGGTGTAAGGAAATCGATGAGCACTGTGTCGCCACCCGAAAAATCTGCCAACGTAGCATCGATGTGCACATAAGGCGAGCAAAATGATAACGTTAGTAAAAAAAACGAGAGAAGTGTAATTTTCTTCATAGTAATCACTTTTGCAAATGGTTTCTCAGCTAGCAAAATACTTTCCCATCGTCGAAAATCAAGATAAAAACACCACATACACCACTCACAAAAATCTTCTTGACATTTTTCCCATTCCATTTTTCTTTTTTCCGTTTGAGCGACGAGGAGAGATGGCCGAGTGGACGAAGGCAACCGCCTGCTAAGCGGTTGAGCCCCCCAAAGGGCTCCCAGGGTTCGAATCCCTGTCTCTCCGAAGGTTTCAATCCTTTGCCGCCAAAAGCTATGCTTACAACTGCTCAAGCTCCGCTGCATTAATCTTTGCTGTAACCCATTGCATACAAGCTATTAACATTATCACCTGAATCTTTCTACTGTTCTAATCTGCGAAATCATAAGCATTTTCCAAATG
>CAYUDB010000116.1:0-8708 GCA_964443405.1 uncultured bacterium
AGATCCATTCAGCAATACATCAGCGATTTGATCACAGAGCGTCTGAAAACCGCATTGACAAAAGAAGATGAAGCAATTAAAGAGCAGGAAGCGGCTCAAGCAGAGCAACCAAAAGTTGAAGAGAGCAAAGTAGTTACTACCCAAGAGGAGTTGGAAGGGTTTCTAATTATTAGAGCCATTTTGCGGCAAAAAGTAAACATATCCCGTGTTTCATATCGTGACGCACAGTCGTATTTTGCTATCCTGCTTGATGATAACAATCGCAAGACAATTTGCAGACTTTACTTGAACACAAGCAAAAAGTACTTAGCAATTCTCGACGAACAAAAAAAAGAAATAAAAAACGAAATTTTGAATCTAGATGAGATTTTCAAGTTTTCCGACATTCTTCTAAGTGTTGTCGAAAACTATGACACTGCAAAGTAACCGCAGTTAACCAAGCACCTTAACGAAACGTGAAATCGGTAATTGAACTTTCATCGTGGATTAATGACCTACAATGATGTAAATTGCCACTAGCGAGTTTCGTCATTTTGTGCATGGTTTGTGGCAGAACCTCGCAGGCAAAGGAGCGCTAGCTCATGGGAGAGCTTTTAAAACTTCCCAACCTTGGCAAAGTTGTGGAACAACAGCTTATAGAAGTGGGAATCGAGACGCCCGAGCAATTATGTGAGCTCGGCGCAAAAACAGCTTGGCTTCGCATAAAGGCAATTGACCCTTCGGCTTGCCTGCACCGACTGACGGCTCTGGAAGGTGCTATTCGCGGAATACGAAAAACCGAATTGCCCGCCGACGTGAAAGCTGATCTCAAAGCATTTTTTGATGCAAATAAATAATTACTGACAGCAACCTGCCCCAGAGCATGATCCATATGTGCGGGTGTCTTGCGACACAAAATTATTTATGCGCAAAAAAATAACTACCTAAAACCGACCATACTAGCATGCCAATGTCAAAAGTAAACCCTGATATTTTCGCATAACAGCAAAAACGAAAATAGTTTACCATTTCGCCGAATATTTGCTAGAAATTATCACATCGGCTAGTTAGTCAGTTTATGAGCACTTTCCACCCTTCTTTTCCCATATTATTTCTTGCCACAGTGCGCACAGTGAATATTTTGTTGGTTCGAAACCAATGGAGGAAAAATGATACCCAACCACATACGCGACCCCAAGCTCAAAGATATGGGCAAGAGTCGCATAGAGTGGGCAGAACGCGACATGCCCGTGTTGCGCAAAATTCGCGAGCGCTTTATTGCTGAAAAACCACTCGCCGGAATGAAAGTCGCTGCCTGTCTGCATGTGACCACCGAAACAGCTAACCTCGCTCGCACCATAGCTGCCGGTGGCGCCGAACTGCGCATTTGTGCATCGAACCCGCTTTCGACACAAGATGATGTGGCAGCTGCACTTGTGGAAGAATATGGCATATCGGTTTTTGCCATTCGCGGAGAAGACACCAAAACATATTACGACCACATCGAATCGTGCCTCGAGTTTAACCCAAACATAACGCACGATGACGGTGCCGATCTCGTAGCTGTGCTTCACGAGAAATATGCCGACACCAAAGCGAAAGAGATTTGGGGTTCTATGGAAGAAACAACCACAGGTGTTATACGTTTGAAAGCACTTGAGGGCGCAGGAAAACTGTTATTCCCAGTTTTCTCAATTAACGATGCCGACTGCAAACACCTTTTCGACAACCGTTATGGCACAGGTCAAAGCACGCTCGATGGTATTATTCGTGCAACTAACCGTCTTTTAGCTGGAGCAACAGTTGTTGTAGCAGGCTATGGCTGGTGTGGTCGCGGTTTTGCCGTGCGTGCAAAAGGACATGGCGCACGCGTTATCGTTACCGAAGTAAACCCAGTCCGTGCGCTCGAAGCTCGCATGGATGGCTATGAAGTCATGCCAATGGCACAAGCTGCAATCATTGGCGACATATTCTGCACAGTTACAGGCGACATTCACGTCATTCGTCCTGAGCATTTTGAAGTTATGAAAGATGGCGCTATCATCGCCAATTCTGGTCACTTCAACGTCGAACTTGACCTCGAAGGGCTTGAAAAAATCTCCACGCAAATCGTGCGCGGCGTGCGTCCACAAACCGATCAGTTCGTCTTAACATCGGGCAAGTCGGTTTTCATCTTGGGTGAAGGCAGGCTTATCAACCTCGCTGCCGCCGAAGGACATCCAGCAGCTGTTATGGATTTGTCATTTGCTTTGCAAGCACTTTGTGGAGAATATGTTGTAAAAAATCACAGGTCGTTTACAAACAAAGTCCACAATGTGCCCGACACCATCGACAAATGGATCGCACGTCTCAAACTCGAAACACTTGGCGTAGAAATCGACAAGCTCACGCCCGAGCAAGAACGCTACCTTGCTAGCTGGAATATGGGCACATAAGTTTTTGAAGAATAGCGGTTTGCATAAAACGCAACTGCTGCACCAAAATTTCTGCGCATATTGATCGTTGTGGCGCGCATGTTATGTCAACTGCGCGCCGCAACGTGTATCTGCAAACTGCCGCACAATTGACGAATCCACAAAAGAGCACACACCTAGCACGCCATAGCATCGTAAAGCGCGAATGTAAATGGCGTGTTCTTCATTTTGCGATACATTTTGAACTTGCATCACGGAATTTAACACTCATCTTGCGCGCATACAAAGAGGTTAAAATGTTGGACGACATTAAGGAATACTGTGGCGTTTTTGGTGTCATTGGTGACGATGATGCCGCAAAGCTTGCGTATTTGGGCTTGTATGCGCTACAACATCGCGGGCAAGAGAGCGCTGGAATTGTAAGTAGCGATGGTTGTAATATGTTTGAGCGAAAAGGGTTAGGTTTGGTAAATGAAGTTTTTGCCGACGACAAAACCCTACTTCCGCTCACAGGCGACAGCGCCATAGGACACAACCGCTATTCGACAACCGGCTCCACACTTTTGGTGAACACGCAACCGTTTCTCATAAATTTCCATGGCGGCAAAATCGCAGCCGCGCATAATGGCAATCTCGTAAATGCCCAAAAACTCCGCCGCGAAATGGAACTTTCAGGCTCAATTTTCCGCACAACCACCGACAGCGAAGTAATCATGCACCTTATCGCACGCTCAAAGCGCAATACGGTGCCCGAAATGGTTGCCGAAGCGCTTGTTCAGCTTGAAGGCGCGTATTCGTTGGTTTTTCTCACGCCGCAATATCTTATGGCTGCAAAAGATCCGCGTTCATTCCGTCCACTGGTTTTGGGCAAGCGCAACGGTGCATATTTCGTAGCATCAGAGACTTGCGCATTCGACCTCGTCGGAGCAGAATACATACGCAGCCTCGAAGCTGGTGAACTTATCATTATCGAACGCGGCAAAGAGCCTGTGTCACTTTTCCCACAGGGACGCACAGCTCGCGAAAACACTGCTGCATGCATATTTGAGTTCATTTATTTCGCTCGTCCCGATTCCATTGTTTTCGACACGCCAGTGGATAAAATTCGCCGACGCATGGGCGCAAGACTTGCCGATGAACAGCCCGCCACTGCCGACATAGTCATTTCAGTGCCCGACAGTTCGAACACGGCGGCGCTTGGTTATGCGCATCGCAGCAACATCCCTTTTGAAATTGGGCTTATACGCAATCATTACATTGGGCGCACTTTCATACAGCCCTCGCAACGTATTCGCGAAATTGGTGTCAAGCTCAAGTTCAACATTATTCGTGGCGCATTGAAGGGCAAACGCATTGTTGTTGTCGATGATTCGATTGTGCGCGGCACAACAAGTCGCCAACTGGTGAGCCTACTTCGCGAAGGTGGTGCCACCGAAATCCACATGCGCATTGCATCACCACCTGTTGTTGGCTCGTGTTTCTATGGCATCGACACGCCTGATCGGGAAAAATTACTGGGGTTTTCAAAAAACATCGATGAGATGAACGAATATCTTGGCACCGATACACTGGGCTTTCTTTCGCTCGAAGGGATGTTAGGCGTTCAAGGATTGCCGCGCTGCGGTTTTTGTGCGGCTTGTTTTGGCACCCCATATCCCATTGATGTGGCGGACTCCACAGCGAAAGAGAAAATGTCTTTTTGCTAGGCTGCCTGTTTAAGCAGAAAGCCTAGGCGGCGAAGCCACTGATAAACCCCCCTCACACTAAGTCCTTTTCCATAGGAGAAGGACATTGAAAGACGAATTTCGAAAAATGATTTTGTAAATATCACATTTCGCGAAAATTCATTGCAACTCAGGCGGTGGAGCCGCTTATGCAAGTAGCCCACTCTGGGAAAAATCTTGAAGTCAAAGCGTTTCGTTTTTAAAGAGATGAAGCGGAGGAGCTGACAAAGATGATTGCGAGATTTTTGGGTGCTAGTATATTGTGAAAAAGGAGGCAAAATGAGATTCGGTAAATTATTTTTTTCTGCACTTTTGCTTGCAACGTCACTGATTTTTGCTATACCCGGCAAAATTAACTATCAGGGCAAACTCACCGATGGCACAGGCGTGGGCATCAACGGAACACGCGTAATGACTTTTCGCCTATACACCGGCGCAACTGGTGGCACTGCCCTTTGGACGGAAACTCATGCAGCAGTTAACGTTACAAAAGGATTGTTTTCGGAAGTGCTCGGTGAAACCACGACACTTTCGGGGATTTTCGGCGCAAGTGGCGATTATTGGCTCGAAATCGTCGTAGGTGGAGAAACCTTGACGCCACGTGTGAAGATATCGAGCGTGCCTTTTGCATTGAGGGCGGGTGTTGCCGATTCTGTAGTTGGGTTAAGTGCTTCGCACACACATACTTTAACGCTTACAGGCAAAGTTACTGGCACAGGCTCGGTTACTGGCACCATTACTACCGATTTAGCCGCCGGCGCTGTCGCATGGACAAATTTGGCGGGTGCTGTGCAAGAATCCATTCGCGCAACAGGAAGCGGCAGTTCACTTTGGGCACTTTCGAGTGGCAGCGGTCTGTCGGGTGAAGCATATCGCACGGGCAGAAGCGCCGTTGGTGTGGACACCTGCGGTGGGCACATGTTAAGCGCACAAATTCCAGTTTTCGGCGGCGAATATCTCGACCACTCTGCTGTTCGTGGTGTGCTCGCAGTTGGCACAACACCATACGCTTACGGCGAACTCGCACGTTATAACACGCTTAATGTGGCACCGTTTAATTTTCCGCTTCTCACCGATTACATCGGCGTGCTTGGCGTGGTTACTTCGTCGGGCACAGCAGGCGGAACTGCCGCAGGTGTTTACGCTTGGAACAAATTGGCAAACACTGGATCGACCGCTTATGGTGTTTATGCAAACGCAGACGGCACTGGCGGCACAACACATTACGGCATTTATGCAACAGCCACAGGCGCCACAAATAACTACGCAGGATATTTTTCGGGTGACGTGCGCGTTACCGGTAGATTTCTCGATTCTTCGGGCGATGCTGGCGTTGCCGGACAAATTCTTTCTTCCACAGGCACAGGGACGAACTGGCTAAATTCCACCGCCATCGATAGCGACTGGGTTTTCTTGAGCGGTTCGGGCATTGGCGGTAACATCCATCGTTTGGGCAATGTTGCCATCGGAACATCAAGCCCCGGTGTAGCACGCTTACACGTCGAAGGCACAACAAATTATGGTATTTACGCCAAAACTACTGCCACAAACGGCAACGGCATTTATGGCGATGGCGGCAGCGTTGCCACTGGTGTGCTTGCCATAAGCTCAGCTCCGCAAACCGATTCCCCATCGCGGCTTAACGCAGCGGTATGGGCGCAAAATTCCCGCGCCGATAATACCGATGCCGAGCTTGCCATAGGTGTTATGGGCACCGCCAAAGCCGACTCAAACGCCATCGGTGTTATGGGTACTGTTCTCAACGACTATGGCGCTCGTGAGGCAAAAGGTGTTTGGGGGCTTGTGCACAGCTCAAACAATTCCTATGCTCTTTACGGCATCTCCGACGCTACGACAACTACTACTGGGCAAACTCTTTTCGGCGTTTATGGCAGAATTAGCACTGAAGATCGCGGTTGCGCCGTTTACGGTTATGCCGAAAATCCCACAATCGATGTAACCACCCTACGCCCGCTAGGTGTTGCGGGAAGAAACAAAGGTGCCGGTATAGGTATTGTAGGCACTGCCGATGATTTATCGCCATTTGACGGTGACCCTGCAACTTTCGACATAGTCAGCACTGGTGTTGCAGGGTGGGCACTTAAGTATGGTGTGGCTGGTTTTCTCGATGGCACAGGCGACGCCACTGCTGGTGTTTTCGGTTGGTGGGGCACCAACGTTTATGGCGCTCTAGGGTATTACAGCACAACGCTTTGGGGCGGTTCATATGCTTCTGTTTACGGCACACGAGGCACGAGCACATCGCGGAGATGGGCGGGCTATTTTCATGGCAATGTCTATGTTGCCGACACCGTTTTCCGCAAGGCAGAATATACGCTTACCTTCATGCGTGCAGCTGGTCGTGATACGATGCTTTCTGGTATATCTTCACCTAGCGATGACGTATTTTGTCGCGGCAAGGCTACAATTTTACCTTCTGCGGGAGCTGTTTTTGTAGAGTATCCAAAGCTTTTTGCGCTTACAGCCGATTTCACAAAAGATGTGGACATAACGCTTTCGCCTATTGGCAGCTATGCGCCCATTTATATGGACTCTTGGGATGAACGCGGTTTTTGGGTTAAGATTGCGCCGCACTTTGATTGCACCGAAACTGTGAAATTTTCATATGCTGTGTTTGCGTCGCGTTATATGCCACCACATGAGATAACAAACCCTTCGATGGATGATGCCGAAGAAAAGCGCGCCACTGTGAAAAATTCATCGTCTGCAGAGCACATGGTGCCCACTGTGAAGATTGGAGAAAAATAAGCTTTATCGATGCGCATATGCCGACATTTTAAGCTACAAAATATGCTTACAGTGTCGGCATTTTACATGCCATGAGCTGAACGACCTCGCACAGAAAAATTTCACTCACTGCACTGTTAAACGATTAGCATAGCGAAATATTAGTTGTGCAAAAGGTTGTGCAGTGAGCAATTAACCACATGAATGAACTCTTTGCTTTCAAGATGGTTGAAAATGAAGCTATCTCGTAAGGGAATTGTCCACAAACGAGATAACATGAGCTTTTTGCGAAAACTTTCTCATTTTTTCGGCAAAAATATCGCTACATTTCTTTTGGCATTATTGGCATCGATATAATGCGCCGTAGAAAAAGCAATTTCGCGAGGTAAAAGATGAGTCGCACAATATACGACACAATGATAATTGGCGGCGGTCCTGCAGGGCTTACCGCAGCAATATACGCCTCACGCGCGCGTGTAAATCACGTTTTGATAGAGAAAGCGCCCTATTTTGGCGGGCAAATTACCACCACCGACTGGGTGGAAAACTATCCGGGCATCGAGGACGGGTTATCGGGTTTTGAGCTTACAGAGATATTCGCACGACAGGCACAAAAGTTTGGTGCAAATTTTGAACAAGGCGAAATAATTTCATTTCATCGCGACAACGAGTTGTTTGTTGCACAGCTCGAAGATCGCGAAATTAACGCACGCTCGGCAATATTGTGCAGCGGTGCCAAACCCAAGCGAACTCATGCCGAAGGTGAAGATAAATTCATTGGCAGAGGCATATCATTTTGCGCCACATGCGATGGTGCACTTTTTCGCGGCAAAACCGTGGCGGTAATTGGTGGTGGCGAGAGCGCATTGCAAGAGGCACTTTTCCTCACTCGCTTTGCCGAAAAAGTATATGTTATACATCGTCGCGACAAACTTCGAGCATCGGCAATATCACAGGAGCGAGCAAGGGCAAACTCCAAACTCCAGTTTATATTATCACATGTGCCACAAAGGTTTATCGGAGAAGGGACAATCAAAGCCATGGAACTACGCTCTACTGCCAACGATGAAATTTTCGAGCTGCCCATACATGGTGTTTTTGAGTATGTTGGGCTTTTGCCGAACACATCGTTTCTAAACATTTCCGAACTCGCGCGCGACGAAATGGGTTTTGTGCTCACCGATTCGGAGATGCGCACAAATGTTTCTGGTTTTTTTGCTGCAGGCGACGTGCGCGCTAAAGCATTTCGACAGGTGAGCACCGCAGTTGGCGATGGCGCAACTGCACAATACGCTGCCGAAAGATATATCGAGCAGCTGTAATTTTTTCGCTTTTCGGTTCGCAAATGCTTTGCCTGCGAAACGATGAGTAAACAATTTATCGGTAAGAGAGAACTGAAATGAAGCCTATAATCATCGCTTTAACCGGCATGATATGCACAATTTGTGGCGTTGCATTCTATTCTATAGCCATTGCCCTAGATGCACAATTACTTGCGGTATATGGTTCTATGGGCATTTACGCAATTGGGGCTGTTTTTGGCACCGTGGCTCTCATAAAAAATCGCACCTGCGCCGAAAAATTCGACATTTTTGGCTATATTTTTGCGGGTATGGGCATTTTGCCGCTTGTGCTTGCGGGTATTCTTTTTGGTTTTTGGCTTTTTCTTTCTTCTGCGCCAGCAGCATGAGCACTGGCTTTTTACCCAAATTGTATATTACATTGTGATTTAATAGATTAGTTTTTTGAGCGTGAATGTAAATAGGCTTTCATGCAAAGAGCTGTTGCCAAAAAAGTGGCACATAACCTCATTAAACACAAGGGGTGAAGGTGATGCGAAAAA
>CAYUDB010000117.1:0-8686 GCA_964443405.1 uncultured bacterium
CCCTACTGCTGCCTCCCGTAGGAGTCGGACCCGTGTCTCAGTGTCCGTGTGGCCGATCATCCTCTCAGACCGGCTATCCGTCTTAGGCTTGGTGAGCCATTACCTCACCAACTACCTGATAGACCGCAGACCCCTCCCCAAACAATAGCATAGTATAGAGGCCATCTTTAAATATGTAAACTTCGTGATCACATATTCACATCCGGTATTAGCACCAGTTTCCCGATGTTATCCCAGATTTGGGGGCAGGTTATCTACGTGTTACTCACCAGTTCGCCGCTTTACTTTCCTAGTAAACCAGGATTTCTCGCTCGACTTGCATGTATTAAGCGCGCCGCCAGCGTTCGCTCTGAGCCAGGATCAAACCCTTCATTCAAAGAATTTGATTGCTCATGGATTCTTACTTGTTTTTTAATTTTTGGAATTGAGCTGAACCTTGCATCATTCCGTCATTCTACTATTCCGTTTTCAAAGAGCCTTTCGTGTCTAGGAGTCGTTGCGGCTCGAGTTTAGCTTTCGCTTCCCTCGTCTGCAGGTGGTTCTTTCGACCCACCCTGCTTACTACCGCCCCGTTTGTCCCCCTTCGACGAACTACAAAGTATCCGGACGCCCGAGATTGTCAAGAACTTTTTTTCAAAAATTTGAACTTTTTTTTAACAATAAGATAATCAAAGCATTACAAACTTCAAAAAATGCCTTATCTTGTCTTTGGCGCTAATTTTGCCCGAAAATGCCCTCTGTGGAGGGCAAAATCTGCCTTTTTGTGCGCACAAATTTTTCAAAAAAACGCCATTTTGTGCAAAAAGTTCCGCAAAAAAGTTCAAAGATCCAAAATTTACGCGCACTCTTTTAGCAATTTTCGCTTTGATGTGCTGCAATCTCATTCATAAGCGCTTCAACTATAATATCTTCCGAAACTTTGCGCAAAACGGTACCGTTGCGGAAAACAAGACCGCAACCATTGCCACATGCCACGCCAAAATCTGCCTCTCGCGCTTCGCCAGGACCATTTACCACGCAGCCCATAACTGCAACTGTGCCGTTAAAGTTCGTATGCCTAAGTGCTGCTTCAACTTCACGTGCAAGCGCAAAAAGTGAAACTTCCGTGCGTCCGCATGTGGGGCACGATATCACTCGTGCACGGTAATCGCGCAAACCGGCAAAACGCAAAATCTCTCTACCAGCCACAACCTCGTTTTCGGGCGCCTCTGTGAGCGAAACACGAATCGTATCACCAATGCCACTGTCGAGCATGCGCACCAAACCCACTGTAGAACAGATAAGTCCTTGTGCGCCAAAGCCCGATTCGGTTACACCCAAATGAAGCGGAGTGTTGTGCTTTTTGGCAAAAAGCATATTTGCCTCTGCGGTAAGCGCCGGCTCCGAACTTTTCATCGACACTATAACATCGGCAAAATTATGTTCATCGAAAATTTCAAGTTCGCGCTCGGCAGCTTCGACCATTGCCTCAGGTGTAGGATGCCCATGCTTTTGTAATATGTCTTTTGGCAACGAGCCTGCATTTACACCAATGCGCACTGGCACATTCCAATGTCTTGCTCGTTCGAGCACCGCTGTCACACGAGTTTTATCGCCGATATTACCCGGGTTGATGCGCAGTTTATGCACTCCCGCATCGAGTGCCGCCAATGCCAAACGCCAATCAAAATGAATATCTGCAACTATTGGCAAACTACTTTCGGCAGTTATTTGTTTTAGCGCCTCAGCACTTTCAAAATCGGGCACAGTCACACGGAAAATGTCACAGCCGGCAAACTCTGCTGCACGCAACTGCGCAAGCACTTTCGCCACTTCGGTTGTAGGGCATTTAGCCATTGTCTGAACTGAAATTTCGGCGCCGCCACCTATGGCAACTTTTTTTGTGTGCTTGCCGCCAATTTCTATTCGGCGAGTTTCGTTTCGCGTGAACATTTTCATCCATCGTAAGAGTGCCACAAATATATAGTGCAAATACTCTTTCGCCACATGTTTGTCGAGCGCAACAAATTTACACATCGAACATTAAGCCTACGAGTCCGAATTTCATCAAAACTGTGCACTTGAAAAAATCTAGGCGCGAAATTTCAGTTCAAACCGGCAACGAAATATACAGTACAAGTCGCATCAACCACATTCAAAGCTGTGAAAATCATCTAACCTGCAATCACGTGCAACTAAGCTACCTATTACGTGGTTGATTGTGTTCTTGCTTTACACAAACACCACATACACTCAGAATGCGTTAATTTCAAAAAGTGGCAAAACCGACTTTCAATAACTGCCACCATTCAAAAAAACGAAACACAAATACTTTCTCAGGGTGTTCTCAAATAATGCGAAAATATGTAGTTGATATCTCATTAAAAATAAATAAGTTACGCAATACACTTCAGAACTTACCAAAAAAAATTCTCATATTCTCAAAAAAAACTTTGATTTTTTTCTATACTCTGTATAGTATTATAGCTTGTGTTCAATAGGAAAGAAATCAATTACTTATAACGAGGAGGTAACGCCATGAAAAGAACCGGATTAGCAACAATCCTGCTTTTGGTAGCAGCTACATTTTTTGTTGCCGGCTGTCCTGGCAAAAAGGTTCCACCACCACCACTGCCGCCTATTACCGAAGATAGGTCGGAACCGCGCATAGAAGAGCCGGTGGTAAAACCCGAACCCCCGCGCGAACTTGGCTTGAAACCCGTGTATTTCGAATACGATCAATACACTCTCACAACCGATGCGCGCGATGCTGTCAACACAAATGCACGTCAGCTAATGGACAATGGTGGTATGCGCGTTCGTTTGGAAGGCAATTGCGATGAACGTGGCACATCGGCATACAACCTCTCGCTCGGTCACAAAAGAGCCGAAACCGTCAAAAATTTCCTAGTGCAATATGGCATTGGTGCCAATCGCATTGAAACAGTCAGCTATGGCGAAGAGCGCCCAGTTTGTCGCGACGCAGCCGAAAACTGCTGGTGGCGCAACAGACGCGTAGATTTTTCCATAATCGGCAAATAGCTAATCGAAAGGGGCGTTAATGCGCCCCTTTTTAATAAGCGGGGTCATATGAAAATTTTCGTCACATCGATAGGCACACTGATTTTGTGCACTACTTTTTTTTCGGGCTGTGCCACACGTGCCGAAATAAAACGTTTTCAACAGCAGCTAAACTACCTCGAAAACTCACAACGTGCACAAGAAAAGCACCTCGACCATCTCGATTCGATTTTGGTTGCACAAGGTGAAATATTGCGTCAGGTGAACGCAAACAGCAACTACAACCTCGAGCTTATATCGCAGCGCATGAAAATAATCGAAGCTTTGCTCACCGAATCGGGGAGTAAAGTATCTGGCTTGCGCCAAAAACTCGATGCACTCCAACAAGATATGACATTCGCCCCCGTTGATGCGCCGAAAACCGACAATTCTTCTGGCAGCACTGATACAAAAAACGGCGGCACCAAAAACTCCGGCAAAAACTCTCAGCCCAAAAACGATGCCGACACTGTCGAATCCCAAGCATCGGTGAACGCAAAAAAACTCTTCGAAACAGCTCAGCTCGATTACAACAAAGGCAAATTTGAACTGGCAAAAATGGGATTCGAACAATTCCTGTCACTTTTTCCAAACAGTACTCTCGCCGACGACGCTCAGTATTCTATAGCCGAATGTCTTTTTGTTCTCGGCAAGTTTTCCGATGCCAAGAAAGAATATCTAGCAATTCGCGACAAATACCCAAAAAGCGAGCTTGTAGCTCCAGCACTTTTCAAAGCAGGCAGCAGCGCGCAAAAACTCGACGATGTCAAATCGGCTAAAACATTATACGATGAGCTAATAAAGGCTTTCCCAAATTCCGAAGAAGCTCAGGCAGCAACCGAAAGGCTTCAATCATTGAACAAAAAACAATAGCTTTCGTCAGCGCCCGCTGCCAGTTGATACATTAAAGCGGCACGCAATAGCGTGCCGTATTTTTTTTGCGCAAATCTTCACAACATGCAAGTGCTTCTAAAATATCCTCTGGGCATGCTGACGAATATGGTCTCGGTTCACGCGACAAAAACATCGCTGCCAAGATTGCTAATTTTTGGTTAAATTTCGGTGTGAACACAATAAGTTATTGCCATGTCAAAACTTTTTGCAATATTGCGCTTAAACATGAAAAGGAGTGAGCACTCATGAGAAGACTAAAATCTCTATTTCTGGCAATGACTCTTCCACTAATTCAAATAACCATAAATGGTTGCTCTGCGGCACCATCGGCACTCACACCCGAACCCACAGTCAAATGCGACAGAACAACCGATGTAGTTCTCAACGGCGTCAGCATCTCAAAGGACCGCATCACCCGCAACAGCGCCGGCTGTATTGTATCCATCGATTTATCCGAAATGGGCATGACCGACCCCGAATGCCTATCGGGCATTGAGAACTATTGCCTATACCTTGAACGCCTCTCACTCGACCACAATAATCTTGCCGACGTAAACATTTCATATCTTGCGGGCTGTCCATCACTCGAAGTTTTGCGCATAAATGACAACATGCTCCTAAACATCGACGTTTCCACACTTCTCACTTTGCCCTCGCTCGACCAGCTGCACCTAAACGGAAATATGATTCCCGAATGCGCCGAAGTTTGTCGATTTCGAAAAGCTAAAGGCACTGTAAGCATTTGGACTGACTGTTCTTGCGGTAACTAAACTACAACAAATCGCAATATCTTTGAAATACTCGCACACGGCACTAATTCGCTTTTGATGCACACAATAGCAACGCTAGTTGTTAATGCCTAAGCTGTTAATTTACAAAACTTTACGTAGAATACTTTTTGCCGTTTGCTTATTGCACAAATTCCAAAAATGTGCCGTGCAAAAAACTGGGATATTTTTCGGCGCACGCTGAACACTTTCAAAAAAACGATAGCTACAAAACCCCCCACCAAAATCATTTGCTATGGCTATGTGTTCATCAACGGCTCAGTTGGTAATATAACGGTTTGTAAGTTTGCGGTTCATCAACACAAGGTGCGTGCCACAAGATTTTTCGGGCGAAGCTTCGCTCTTGCCATAATGCCCACCAAACAGATTACAAAAAGAGGTGCTTTCGCACCTCTTTTTTGTTGCGCGCATTATTAATCAATGCGCTCTCTCTGCGTAGAACCCCAAAACTTACTTTTTCTCGCCTGCTGTCTGGGCTGCAGCAAAAGCTTTTATCTTCTCAACATTTACGGGATCGGTGACCATGTCGATAAGAGCTTTGTCATACTGCTGTGCCATTTGCTCTTTTAGGTTCGGCATTTGGGCTATTGTCATGCCCAAAAGAACCGAAGCGGTCCAATAGGCTTGCATTTCGGTGGCGTTTACGAAACCGATTTTTTTTGCAAGTTCTTCTTGCTTGGCGGTATCGCCATTTTTCAATGCCAACGCCATATCACCCCAAAGTGCGCTGTTATCGAATATCAGCTTCACTTTTGTGATGTCGATGTTCGCCTTTTGCGCTGTGCTGTCCTGAGTACCTGCTGGCGGCGGCGTTTGTTCACTTTTTTTCCCGCATCCGGCAAATGCCGAGAAGGCGAGAAGCGCGGTCGCCAAAAGCAACCACTTTCTCATACTTACTCCTGTTATTTGTTAATGGGCAACTAACCAGTTTGCCCCGATTCCAATGTCTGCCACAAGCGGAACAGATAACTGCACCACTTTTTCCATTTCGCTTTTAACTATTTCGGTCAGAACCTCTTGCGTGGTAGGTGCAAATTCAAATACTAATTCATCGTGAACTTGCAAAAGCATTGTTACTGCTAACTCATTTTGTTTTAGACGGTTATCGATGTTTATCATAGCACTTTTTATTATATCGGCGGCAGAACCCTGAAGTGGGGTATTTACCGCTACCCGTTTTGCTGCCTGTCGCATTTGGTTCGACTCGGCGGAAATTTCGGGCAGATAACGGCGCCTGCCCATTATGGTTTCGACATAACCGTGTTGCGTGGCAAACTCTGCCTGTGCCTCGACAAAATCTTTGATTTTCGGATACTTTTCAAAATACTGGTTAATGAATGCATCGGCTTCAGAATACGGTATGCCGAGTTGTTCGGAAAGCGCAAAGGCGCCCTGCCCGTAAATAACGCCAAAATTAACAGTTTTTGCAGCAGAACGCATTTCTCTATTCACCTCAATCAGCGGTTTTCCAAAAATAACAGACGCCGTGTGAGCATGAATGTCGAGGTTTTCGTTGAACGCAGCAACGAGGTTTGGGTCGGCGGAAAAATGTGCCATAAGTCGAAGCTCGATTTGCGAATAGTCTGCCGACATAAGCAAAAAACCGGCTTTGGGCACAAAACATTCGCGTATGCGAGCGCCAAAGGGTGTTCGTACGGGTATGTTTTGCAAATTGGGATCGGATGATGAAAGGCGACCTGTGGCTGCGACAGTTTGGTTGAAAGTGGTGTGCACACGCCCGGTTTTAGGGCATATTAGTTTTGGCAAAGCTTCGATGTAAGTTGAGAGCAATTTTGCCATTTCGCGATACTGGACAACCTCTTTAGCGATTTCAAAACCTTGCGCTGCCAGTTTTTCCATAACGTCGGCATCGGTAGAAAAACCTGTTTTGGTTTTGCGCTTGCCGGGTAGCCCCATCTTTTCGAATAGAACTTCACCAAGCTGTTTCGGAGAATCGACATTAAATTCCATGCCTGCGGCATCGCAAATAGTTTTGGCGAGTTCCGCACGTTTTACCGAAGCCTCGCGCCCAAGTTCTTCGAGTTGTGCCACGTTTAGCGATATGCCAGCCATTTCCATTTCGAAAAGCACGCGCACAAGCGGCATCTCGATTTTTTCGAAAAGATTTTTCACGTTTAATTTTTCAAGCGCTGGCGCAAAAAGCTCATAGAGCCGCATTGTAATATCCGCGTCCTCACACGAGTAATCACAGGCTTTTTTCGGCTCAACGAAATCGAAAGTGATTTGTTTTGACCCACGTTTACCCGTTATGTTTTCGAATTTGGTTGTGGTATGCGCAAAATGCTTGAAAGCCAGCTCGTCGAGACCATGTCTGTGCGTACCCGGATCAAGCAAATACGACGCCACCATAGTATCGAAAACCTCGCCTGCCACGTCAATACCTGCGTTTTTGAGCACTTTCATGTCGTATTTGATGTTCTGCCCAATTTTCAGCGCGCGCGAGGCAAAGATTTCTTTTAGCAGTGCCCGACATTTTTCGAAATCGAGGTTATCGGGGTGCGCGAAAAGACCGCCCTCTTGCTTGTGATCGAACGGCAGGTAAAAAGCTTTTCTTGCTTCCATGCAAAAAGATATGCCCACAATTTTCGCAATCATGGCGTTTTCGGATGTGGTTTCTGTGTCGAAGACAAATTTTTGCGTGGTGCAAAGCTCGTTTGCAAGTTGTTCAAATCTTTTGTAACTATCGACAAGCAAATATGTTTCACCGTTTCTTGCTGTGTCGGGCGAAGATGATGGCGTGATCTTACTTGCCAAGCTCAAAAGTTCATATTCTCGCAATATGGGCATTATGCGCTCGAGATTGGGAGTTTTTGGCATAGCATCTTGTGCACTGAATATAAACGGCATATCGGTGCGAATTGTTGCCAAATCTTTTGATAGTATTGCTAAGTCTTTATTTTCCAATATCTTTTTGCCTAGTGCACCGGGGATTTCGCTTGCATGTGCTAGCACATTTTCCATGGAGCCAAATTGCAACAGGAGCTTCACAGCTGTTTTTTCGCCGACTCCCGGCAAACCTGGGATATTGTCGGAACTATCGCCCATAAGTGCGAGCAAATCGATAACTGACGACGCAGGTACACCAAATTTTTCGTGGGCATTTTCTACAGTCCACAGTTTTTCATCCGAGCCATCGGCTTTGGCAGGTGTCAAAATCTCTATGCCGGGTTGCAAAAGCTGGAAAAAATCTTTGTCACCAGTGTAAATTACAATGTCGAAACCTTGCTCGTGCGCCTGAAAAGCCAATGTGCCCACTATATCATCGGCTTCGTAGCCAGTTTGTTCAACCACCGATATTTCTAAAACTTTCAGTGCTTCGGTTATAATTGGCATAAGTTCGGCAAGTTCATCGGGCATTTTCACTCGTGTGGCTTTGTAATCACCATATAGCTCGTGGCGAAAAGTTTTGCCACCAGCATCGAATGCCACAATAAGTGCTTGCGGTTTATCGTGTTCGATAAGTTTCAGCACATTGCTCAGCACCCCGAAAAGTGCTGTTGTGTTCACACCTTTCGAGTTGCGCAGTGGATTGCGAATTTGGCTGAAATAATGCCGATACGCAAGTGCTGTGCCATCAATAAGAATGAGTTTTTTTGTCATTCGCCCTCATTTTACCATAATATATCATTTCCTTTCATCACCACAAGCGCCACTTTTGTTCCGCCCACCTAACCTACTGCCCTCCTTATCCCCAAATAGAAGAGGGAGTAAAGTATCGCCAGGGCAGGTGGCGTAGCCGCTTGTAAAAACACTCATAGGGTGCCAAGATCTCGAAAAATATTGGTTTTACCAGCTATAACTTTTTCTCGCGGTTAATCGCAGCAACAAAAAAACCACTAAGCCTTTGCTCGGTGGTTTAAATTATCACAAATCATCGCCCAAGCACCATTTTTGTTCCGCCCACCTAACCTACTGCCCTCCTTATCCCCAAATAGAAGAGGGAG
>CAYUDB010000118.1:0-8682 GCA_964443405.1 uncultured bacterium
AGAAAAAACGAGCAAGAACTCGAAAACTATCGCCGCAAGCTCGAAGCTATTGTAGCAACTCGCACAGACGAACTCAACATCACCGAACAACGCTATCAGAGCCTCATCGAAAACGTTAACGTGGGCGTCTGCATTCTAAAACAAACTCTCGAATTCGACTACATCAACAATTACGCACGTAGTATTTTCGCGCTCGAAAACGACACCAGCACACAGGAAACAAAGCTTTCAAGCTTCATCGATACCGAAACGACAGAACTATTTTTCGAAAAAATCGAAATTGCCAAACAAAATCAAGAGACACGCTTCGACATCCAAGTTCACCTGCCAAATGGTGCTAGCAAAGAATTGGCAACCACAATAACTGCCATTAAACCACATCGTAGAGCCTCGCTCGATTTGCCATTGCTCTGCATTTTTCAGGATGTTACACACAGGCGCGCAACCGAAAGGAAACTAAAAGAAAGCGAAATGCGTTTTCGCAAAATTGTCGAAAATAGTGGCGATGGCATACTTATAGTCGATAATGACGACACTGTTCTCATGGCAAATTCATCTGCCGAAAATATGCTTGGCTTTCGCATCGAAGATGTTTTGGGAAAACATGTGAGCTTTCCTCTAAAAGTTGGCGAGATGCGCGAAGTGCGCCTCTATGGCAACGATAATTCCGAAAGCATAGTCGAACTCTTTACAACCGAGATCGAATTCGACGGCAAAGCAGCAAAACTCGCATCTATTCGCGACATAACGCATCACATTCGATATAAAATGGCGCAACGACAAATCGCGCGCGAAGCTCAACAGAAAAATGCGGAGCTGCAAAAAGCCTACGACGAGCTTGAACGCACACAACTTGCCAACGTCAATATGATGGATGATCTTTCTCGTGAGGTGGAAACTCGCAAGCAAAAGGAAGCCGAGCTAACAAAACTATCCGCAGAACTCGAAAGACACGTGGCAGAACGCACTGCGCAGTTAGCTGCTACAGTTCGAGAACTCGAAGCGTTTTCCTATTCCGTATCGCACGATTTGCGAGCACCAGTTCGGCATGTGTCCTATTTTTCGCAGACCATACTCGATGATCTGTCAGAGGGGCTTTCAGCCGAAGCCATCCAGTATTTGCAACGCATAAATATTGCAGCAAAAAATATGGATGAACTTATCAATGCCCTGCTTTCGCTATCGCGAATTTCGCGCACACGAATTGTTCTTGATGATGTGAACTTATCGGAAATGGCACAAGAAGTTTTGAACGAGCGCATGGCGCTTGAACCAGATCGCCAAGTAGAAATTCACATCCAACCCAACCTTATTTGCCATGCCGACCGCAAACTAATGCGTGTAGTGCTCGAAAATCTGCTAGGCAATGCGTGGAAATTTTCGGCAAAAGTTGTGCCATCGATAATCGAGCTGGGAGTTTTCGAGGGTGATGGCAAACGCAAGTTTTTCGTGCGCGATAACGGCGCAGGTTTCGACATGAAATATGCCCAAAAACTTTTCACGCCTTTTCAACGTCTGCATGGTCCCGAAGAATTCGAGGGCACCGGCATAGGTTTGGCAACTGTTCAAAGGGTTTTTGCCATGCACGGCGGTAGTGTGAAAATTTTTGGCGAAGTTGGCATTGGCACCACAATTTTATTTGAACTTTCATAATTTTCATGTATAATATATTATCAAAAAAAGTGGAGCGACTATGTCGAAGAGAAACATTTTGCTCGTTGAAGACAGAGAAGATGATATTCTTCTCACATTGCGTGCATTCAGGGCTACGGGCAATAACAACAACATAATCGTTGCCCGAGATGGCGTTGAAGCATTGGATTTACTTTTCGGTGGCAGTAGTTTCCTTACCGATGCCGAAAAACTACCATCACTAATTCTTATCGACCTAAAATTGCCCAAAGTAGATGGCAAAGAAGTATTACGTGAGATTCGCGAAAAGGAAAAAACTCGATTTTTGCCTGTAGTGATACTCACATCATCGAAAGAAGAAAAAGATATACTCGAGTGTTACGAGCTTGGCGCAAACAGCTATATTCGTAAACCGCTCGATTATAAGGCGTTTATCGATCTGCTCAACCAAGTAGAAAACTATTGGTTGTATCTCAACGAAACACCAAACGAATTTTTCGATAAAATACTATGAGCAATTTGCAAAACAATTCTTCTACCGAGCGCACACCGCTCAATGTTCTGCTAATTGAAGATTCTGAAATGGATGCATTTATCACCACGCGTGAAATAGAGCATGGTGGTTTTGATGTTCAAATTCGCGTGGTCGAAACAGCTTCTGAGCTGCACGACGCCCTCGCCAATAAAACATGGGACATCATCATAAGCGACCATTCAATGCCACATTTCAGTGCAACCGAGGCACTCAGTATAGTCAAATCCAAAGAACTAGATGTGCCATTCGTCATTCTTTCGGGAGCAATTGGCGAACAAACCGCTGTCGAAGCCATAAAAAATGGCGCCAGCAACTATATCATGAAGGACAAAATCTCTTTGCTTGTGCCAACTATCCGGCGCGAGCTGCGAGAGGCAAATATTCGCAGAGAAAAAATCGAAGCGCAAAACGCTCTAAAGGAAAACGCTGAACGTTACATGCGCCTCTTGGAATTCTTGCCTGAAAGCGTTGTGGTCTTGGCTCAGAGCTGCATAAAATTCGCAAACCCCGCGGCAAAAACACTTTTGCGCGCCCAAAACAAATTCGAACTCCTCGACAAACAATTCACCGACTTTTTTTCGGAAAATATTCGCGAAGAAGCCACGCTAGTCTTGGACGCAATAATTTCCCATGATGAGCGTTTGCAAAATCGTGAACTGCAAATAAAGCGCTTCGACAATACCTCCATCGACATAGAACTTTCGGCAGTGAAAATAACTTGGGCAAACGATGCCGCTTGTTTAGTGTTGTTCAAAGACATAACCGAACGCAAACATGCAGAAGCCGAAATTCGGCAATACCAAGATCAGCTGCGCAACCTCGCATCCGCGCTCGAAATTGCCGAAGAACACGAGCGCAGACGCATTGCCACCGAACTCCACGACGATGTGGCGCAAATTTTAGCCACGCTCAAGTTCAAAGTTTCCGAACTTGAAGCAGTTATAAAATTGGATAACTGTAGCACTACATTGACAGAAATGCGAAAATCCATCGATCAGGTTATCCGTTTTATTCGTTCGCTCACAGTCGATTTAAGCCCGCCAGTTTTGTATGAGCTTGGTTTTATTCCGGCACTCGGTTGGCTTTGCGAAAAGGCGCGCAAACAATATTCGTTTGTAGTCGATTTTACCGACGACGGTTTGGGTAAACCCATGAAACCCGAATACGCTATAATGCTCTTCAAATCTGTAAATGAGCTTTTGCACAATGTTTCCAAATACGCTCATGCAAGCCGTGTTCGTGTGGAAACCACGCGCACAGGAAACATGGTCAAAATAATTATTGCCGACGACGGCATAGGTTTCGATATTCATAATACCGGACGCGCAAATGCCACAGGAGGCTTTGGACTTTTCAGCATTCGCGAGCGCCTACGATTTATCGGCGGCGAGTTTGGCATTCGTTCTCAACAAGGCAATGGCACAATAGTAACAATTATTGCACCGCTCGAAGAACAGACATAACTTTTCGCAATATCTGGCGATGGGTAACCAACAGTTTGCATGCGTTATCAAAACACCTAACTGATTTTCAGTTAAGGGCAAACGAAATTACACGTCAAATCTTACACCACTCGAAATCAAGTGCAATAAAGATCATAACAGAATCGACCTTATGACTTCATTAAAATCTCAAGAACGTGCAAGCTTAAGCATTCTTTTTTCCGTAACAGCTTTAATGCTGATACTATACGGGCAAATCAATTATACAATGGAGCCATATGCAAGCTGGGATCTAGCATCGTATCTCAGAATGGCCTCCGCCTCTCCGAACATTGACATCACCGCAGATCAACCATATGCCTTTAGATTACTTGGTCCATATCTTGTTGGCTTACTTCCCATTCCCGAGCCTTTAGGATTTTCGATATTCACAATACTTGGCACATTTCTTTTGGTATTTTTGTTCTATCGTTTTCTGAGAGACATAAAATTATCACCTCTTTTCTCTGTGATTGCGACAATGTTTTTCGTGTTCAACAGGTATTGGTTGGGATTTATGATATGGGACTATTTTCAAATAAACGACCTGTTATCACTGATTTGGATTATAGTTCTATTTCGAGCAATGTTGAAAGATCAATGGGCACTTTTTGGTATTGCATTTTTCTTGGGGGCAATCACGAGAGAACCAAGCATACTCATGATGCCAGTGGCATTTGCTTATCTTCTAGAGACAAAATGCCTCTCCAGCAAATGGCACAAAGCTCTTCTAGCCACATTACCAGGACTTACTATTTTTCTATTACTAAGGGTTTTATTTCCATTTGAAGGCGGGCACAACTTACTAGAAGCGCCATTTATTAACGCAGGCAGGCTTTTTATGCTCAAAAATATCTACAGGTTATCGATAAATTCGTTTATACCACTTACCTTTGTTCCGTTTATCTGCTTTGAAACTACGTTACGCTTTTTCGAAACAAAAAAATATATGCTATTATTCGTAGTTTTGGTATTTGTAGGCTCTCTATTTGGAGGTGATAATGAGCGACTTCTGGCACCTATGTTTATTGTTTTCTATGCTCTGATTGGCACTATCATACAAGAACTCAAATCGGGAAAAATACTTATAACAATATTCATTATTTGTGGATTTTTGTCCAGTTTCCACCATCTTTATGCAAGATATCCTTTGCCAAGCATAAACTGGACGTATTTACTTTCATTCGGGTCATTGTTTACTGTGACAGTTGGAACAATTATCTATCGCATGAAGTATCGCAACCACAACAAACTACCGCTAATTGACAATGATTCATTATAATCCAATTTTCTGCAAGGGGAAATCGTGGAAATATTATCAGATGCTGCAATTTCAAAGCTCTATTGGGTTCAGCCCAAAACACTTAAGCGTCAATTTGAATTGCGCACCGAAAACAATCTATTCGGCACATTAGATTTCGAAACCACCCTCGGCACTTTGGCTACAGCCAAAAATGCAACAGGACATTGGACATTCAAACGAGTAGGGTTTCTAAATCCACGTGTGACTATTCGAGAAATTGGCGCAGATAACGACTTCGCAATCTATCATCCAAAATTCTGGGATGATGGATGGTTAAACTGCACTGACGGAAAAAACTTTCACTGGAAATCGGTAAATTTTTGGGAAACCGAATGGGGCTTTACCAACGCGCAAGAGCAATTGCTATTTACACTTAAGCTCGGTGTAGAAAAACTAAAATTCTCCGACATATTAAAAACACAGGCTGTCGTAAACGTTGACCCGCAAGGAAGTATTTTAGCCGAGCTACCTTTGCTGTTAATGTTGGGATGGTATTTGATGATATTGCATCAGGATGACACTACTGCAACTACAACAGCTGCAATATGCTGAGAATTACCAGTATTCACTTGCCAATCAGAGCATAGCAGTTTTCGATGAACCAAATAACTTCACAAGGTTGGCAAGCGTTTGAAGTTCATATTAGCAAAACTTACTTTTCGATGAGCACAGCGAAGTAGATTACAAAACATGCTTTCATATTGTGCAACATGCTAACTGCCATCGGCTTCTGCACAACAAGAGATAAAACTAACATGTTTTCAACGCACTGGCTCGACAAACATAAAAATTAACAGGCAATGCGGACAAAGGACAACAGCATGGGCAAAATAAAAGTTATAATAGCCGATGATCATCAGCTTTTTCGCGAAGGTTTAAAAAACTTGCTGTCGAAAGAGAGCGACGTTGTAGTAATTGCCGAAGCCGCAAATGGTAGGCAAGCTGTCGAGCTGACAGAACAATACGAACCCGATATCGTAATCATGGACTTATCTATGCCCATTTTGAACGGTATTGAAGCATCAAAGCAAATACTTGCGCGCGTTGAGGATGTGCGAGTGATAATATTGTCGATGAACTCAGATGAATTTATGGTGTTAGAAACGCTCAAAACCGGTGTTTCGGGCTATCTACTCAAAGATGCCGCATATGAGGAACTCATCAAAGCCATACGTGCCGTTCACATGGGCAAAAGCTATCTTTCATCCGATATCACCAGTATTGTAATGAGTGATTTTATGCGTGGTGGCAAAGAAAAAGCATCCGATGACCCCTTTTCAATACTCTCCCCACGCGAACGCGAAGTGCTCCAACTCATTGCTGAAGGTAATACTACAAAACAAATTAGCTCCATACTCAATGTGTCCATCAAAACCGTGGATACACACCGGCAGACAATTATGAAAAAGCTCGACGTGCACAGCGCTGTGGAACTCACCAAATACGCTATCAAAATGGGTATTGTATCCATCAAATAACACACACCATAAATCTAACAAAATGATTAATATTGTGTTAACATGTCGGACATAAAGATAATGAGATGATAACCGATGTTGATGGACAAGTTTGCTGAAATACTATGCTTGCGCTGACCTGATGTGTTTGCTCGCAAGGCAAACAATGAGCTTTGTCGAAAAAATATGCCACATTTTGCAAAATCAGGCTGCACATTACAAGTAAATATTGGTATTAGCACAGCTTTTCGGCACTTGCGCGCAAACATCATTTCGAGTATCTTAGAAAAAATTCTACACGCAAAACTAATGAAAAAATGTGTGTTTAGGGCGTTAGCGTTCTCAACAATAGGTGTGGCAGTGCTTTATATTGCCGCAGCAACGCTTCTGTGGGCAAAAGTTTTTGATTTTGAGGAACTTGCCACTCTCGAACGCGCTCTTTCTAAAAGATGCGACATATTATTTTTTGGCGACAGCTCAGTTTTCACAACATCCCCAAAAGATGTGGACAAAAGCTCGGTCTGCGCCATGCTCGCAAAGAAAATGCCCACGCAAAGTTGCACCGAGATATCGCACCGTGCATATGGTACCGAAATTTTTGCCGATTTTTTAAGTTATCTCGAGCGCAACAAACAGCTTACACGCCCCAAAATAATACTTGTAGTAATCAACCCACGCTCATTTTCGGTAGAGTGGAACATGCAGCCCAAATACGAATTTCACCGCGAAAGGGCAGCACTCAGCAGAAGTCCCATGGCACTTGTGCGCGCGTCGGTGCTTAACTTTGCTTGGACTTTGGCACAAACACGCTTCGAACAGGCGCCTGTTTTCCTTGGTGACTCGCTTGTTGGGCGCATGAGCGAATATACCGGCGACAATTTTTCAAAAGTATCTGCCGAGAACACTCAAAAGAAAATCATCGTTCGCTACATGTCTAAAATAAACCCGCAATCGCGCAAGCTTTTAGCAATTAAGCAAATAGCTCATACGGGCAAGCAACTTGGCAGCACAGTAATCTTTTACGCTACCCCAATCGATGTGGATAGCTGCACAAGTGTTTTTGGTGCAAAGTTCGAGGAAATTTTCGCACACAACATGAACTTAGTAGCACAAACAGTGCGTGATGCAGACGCCATTTTTGTCGATTGCTCACACATTTTGCCGCACAGTGATTTTGCATGGGACAGTGAACTTTATCCAAATGAGCATATCTGCGAACACGGTCGCGCGCAACTTGCTGATTCTCTGGCAGTTGCACTTTTACAATATTTTGACGCACACACACATCAATAACTTGCCGAAACTAAACAGCATAATAACCCGTGCGAAAATGCTCTTCTGTATAGTTTAGCTTTTGCCAATATATACGCAATTTTTCGCCTGCGTCGTCAGTAATAATCGATATTTTGTTTTACAACATACGATATTAGAGCGATTTTGCTTGCGCGATAATGTATTTGCTAAAGCCCCAGCTCAACCGCGACGCATTGCATGCCACCGAGCACAACCGCAAGAAAATCATCGAGCTGCATATTTAACTTTGCTTCACAGAGAGCTATCTGCTCACGATTGGCGCCAGCGGCAAAACGTTTTTCTTTAAAACGCTTTTTAATGAATGTTACATCAACCGCACATATTTTTTTCGATGGGTGCATATATGTTGCCGCAATAATCAGCCCTGTGAGCGGATCGACAATGTGCAAAGCCCATTCGAAAGAGTTTGTGGGCATGAAATTCTCATGTGCAGGGTGCGCACGTATCACCGCGCGAATTTCTTGTGAGACATCAAATTGCGCAAGCTTTTCATACGACACATGCCCATGCTTCGAAAAAGCGTCGGCAGTTTCGGTATAGTCGTAATCGTGCAAAATCCCTGCAATTTCCCACTGCTCAGCGTCGCCATCGAAAAATGGTGCTAATGCGCGCATAGCTGCACCTGTGGCTATCATGTGCTTTATTAAATTTTTATCAGCAACGTGTTGCTCAAGTATCTCTAAAGCAATTTCCTTGTCCATTCTGTCCCTTTAAATGCAAAATTTCTTGTCGAAACTAATTTGTATTTGGCAACACTATGCAATAGGTTGCACGATTTCATAAGTCCATTCAATGGGAATATTCGCGAGACGAATAATACCCGAAACTGAGCAATACTTTTCCTGCGAAAGGCTTATGGCTTTTTTGAAATTTTCTTCGTTAATGTTCTCGCCTTCGAGTATGTAGTGCATTTTTACTGCGGTGGCAACGCGCGGGTGTTCGTCACGGCGATCGACATCG
>CAYUDB010000119.1:0-8506 GCA_964443405.1 uncultured bacterium
GGTGCGATCTTGCATAATTCCAACAACACCTGGAAGATAGTTCATGAAAAAGGCAAGAAAATCTACCTTATCAGAAATTGCGCTTGCGGTGTGTAAAGGATTGGAGATATCTGGTGAAAACCATGTAGCTTCTATTTCCGTATTGCCTACTGCCGAAGCGGTAAGCAAATAACCAAAATCACCAATTAGTCTGCCAGCGTAAAATGAGTCAGTCCAAGAAAAATCTGGGCAATACGGTCCTAGTTGCACCGATGCTGGAGCATAAATGGACATAATCGAATCGAACATCGCATATGTGCGCCGAAAATAATAAGCACGCTTTATATAATTATAAGTACTATCGCCACATGCAGTATCCCAATACGAACTGTTAACTTCTGCCGGGCATGGTATATTTTCCCATTTCTTCCAGAATTTTTCTGTGTCGTTTCCGAAAACTATGCGTTTTATGTTCGTAAAAGGTCCTGGGTCTGGATCTCCAAGATAAGCAAGCTCTGCGTTGCGCAAGGCAGCCCATTTACCACTTGTGCCCCATAAAAACTCGCTAAAATCTAGCATGTCTTGCCGACATTCGTCCCAAGTATTAATAGTATCATATAGCCAGATGTTCACAAATGGCATATATGTAATAAGTGCCTCAGCATCTATGCTATCGCAAAGCACAAGCCATTCGACTAGCCCAAATTCATATGGTCGAGGCGGCAGATCGAATATATAAGAATCTAGTATAACACTATATGTTGTATCGTAATCTAATGTGGAATCAGACAGACTAGCTGTCCATTCCCAATTGCAGCGAATCGGTCCTACTCCACGTTTCCATTCCCAAGCAAAACAGCGAAAGGTTTTTGTCCTCGCTTCTTTCAATGCGCTGATATAATGTGGATCGGGATAACCAAAATTGAACCAGCCCTGCTTGCGCTTATCCCTGATTATCTCCACTGTATCGCCTCTATAAACACTTTTAGTGACACAGGTGGTATCAATCAAATGCCATAACCCACGTCCTATTCTCGGGCGAGAATCTGACATGTAAACAGGATCACTTGGAATTATTCGAGGATCTGCAGTAGCCATGTTACCTATACTAAATGTAGAACCTAGTTCAACAATAAATTGTCCACCAATCAAATCGGGACACCTCGGTGGAGTTTTAACGGCGCCATATGGACGCAGAGTTATTTTGCCCTGTGCAAAAGAGCAAACAAATAAGAGTAAAATAACATACTTTCTCATGACTTTTCTCCTGCGTTATCCTATTCAGTTTGTTTAAAAGCAACGAGTTATGCATTTAAAACATCTTCGAAAACAAAATGAGCAGTTAATATCAATCTTTGTGCCCACATTCGAATTGTTGCCATTAGTGCCACACCTCCTGTCATAAGGTTATCGCCTGCAACGAAGAAAAGAAAAACGATCAGTTGCTCACATCGCCTCCTTTGTTGGTTATTGGTATTTAATAACAATAGTAAAATATTTTTAAAATTCTATAGCAAGTAAAAAACATTACATTACTTTTGTATTTCATTAATTATAATTAAAACTTACCAAGTATAATTATAGTGCACTATGTAATTTAATTCACACATGAAGTTAACTTGCTCGTGATACAAAATAAGGCTTTCAGATTTAGCAATAATCAGGAAACAGTAATAACTGAGCATTTAGCATATCAACTAGCACAGATATGTAAATGCATGTTATGATCAAAAAAATAGATACTGCACACCATGCGGCTAATTTTTGTTTTTGTAAGTCCAGAAATGGTTAATTATAAAATTTGCACCCGAAGCAACACCAATACCCACTATATTCGCCCAAAAATAAGGAATTTTACACATTTTAGTTGCAATTAAAAGCAAAGGAAAGTTCACACCATATGCGGTAATACCAACTGTAACATGATATAATACAATACGTCCAATTAGCTTGCGCTCATGTTTGTCGTGCCATGTCCAAAGATCATTTAGAAGAAAATTTGTGAGAATAGACACTTCAATAGCAGTTAAACTTGCAAGCCATAGCGAAAAACTTGCATGTCGATGCAAAAGTATTAAAAGCCCTTGATTTACCAAAACACCAGATAAACCCACAACAGAAAACTTTGCTATTCGCCGCATGAAGTCGGCTTTATTCTCGACCATTATCGCCTCTTTGGGAAAAAAACAACTTACGGTAAAAATTTGTGCGTTCAAGCATAAAAACAACTTGACACGAAAATAAATATTTGTTTCTTTGCTAGGCAAAGTTAGGAGGGTATAATGAAAGAGAAAGTTCATCCGAAATATCACGTAGCGAAAGTTTCGTGTGCATGCGGCGCAACTTGGTTTGTCGGTTCCACAAAGGACGAGATAAACGTCGAAATTTGTTCATCTTGCCATCCGTTCTATACGGGTAAGCAGAAAATGCTCGATTCTGCAGGTCGAGTTGACAAATTCAAGAAAAAATACGGTATTGCTCAGTCCACTCGTGAGGCTCTCAAAAACGACAAATAACCTCGTTTGCGCATGTTAATTTTTGCAAGGCGGGCAAAATGCCTGCCTTTTTTATGCCGACTTGGAATTGTAGCATGAACGTAAAACTCATAAACTACACACCTTTCCCCATCCAAACGGTTTTCACCGCGGCAAGAACATGCTATTCGCCAGCAAATCCTGCCGAAATTTTCGCCCGAGCATGTGGACACTCCGAAGCCCATATTCCTCTCGAAAAGCAATATGAGCTTCTCGATAAAGTGATAGCATCTGGGCACTTATCCGTGCTTGAGCATATTTGCTTTACATTTGCCATCGATGGGATTTCGCGGGCATGCTCACACCAACTTGTGCGACACCGCATTGCGAGTTTTTCGCAGCAATCGCAACGCTACGTAAAACTTAAGCACGATAATTCGACTATTCCTCCTACTGTGGCACAAAACCCCATCGCCAAAAAAATATTTGCCGAAACACTAGAAAATGCAGCCCTCGCCTACGACCATCTGCTCGAACTCGGCATACCACCAGAAGACGCGCGCTTTGTCTATCCCAATGCCGCCAAAACAGCTATCGTCATGACTATGAATTTTCGTGAACTTGCAACTGTATGCCAAGTTCGCCTTTGTAATCGCGCGCAATGGGAAATTCGTGAGCTTTTTGCAAAAATCCGAGCTGAGGTAAAAGTTGTTCCCGAGCTTTCAGGCTTGGCAGCATATTTACAACCCAAATGTGCTGTGCTCGGATATTGCCCAGAAGATAAGTCGTGTGGCGCTTACGAAACAAAAGACGAGGTACTCGCCAAATGACAGTTTCTGAATACTCGCAGAATTACAAACTCATCTGCTCGGCAAATCCGCCAGCAAAATTCTTTCTCTGCGGAGATGCCCAGCTTTTCAAAGACGGTATGTTACGCGGGGCAAAGGCTTCTATAGCCGGCACAGAAGAGTTCAACCTCGATACCTTCTGGATGAACGACGTAAAAAACGAAGATGGAATTAAAAAAATCTTCGATGCCATTTTGCAGTTTCCAATGCTCGGCGATAGACGTGTTGTGATACTCCGCAATTTTTCACTCGGCACTGGCAAAACCGATATCTGTGCCAAATTCATCGAGAAGTTTGAAAAATTCAAGTTCCCTGCATCTACGCTACTTGTAATAGAATCAGAAAAACTCGACATGCGAACAAAGGCTGCAAAATTCATTGCAAGTGTTTTTAAAATAGTTGAACTTAATACGCCTGACGGTGAAGAAGTTTTTGGTTGGATCGACTATTTCGCAAAAGGTGTTGGCAAGCGCATCGATAGGCGTGCTGCCGAAAAGCTTGTTGAAGTTTCGGGCATATCTGTTGCGGCATTGCGCGAAGAAGTTCGCAAAATTGCCGATTTTGCCGAAAGTGATGTAATACGCCTCGAAGATGTCGAAAATGCTGCATCTCAGAGCAAAAGTGGGCATGTGTTTCAGCTTGCAGATGCAGTGTTACGTTGCGATTTTGAGAAAGCCATGCGCACTACTCTAAGCCTCATTGATTTCGGTGAATCATTTTCGGCAATACTTTTTTGGCTAAACAAAAGCGTCAACGACTTGCTGTGGTTTCGCATCGACGCAAACGGAGCACAAGCTCGATTTGGAAAAAGATATTTTGTTATTCGTCATGTGCAATCTACTGCCGCAAAGCTCGACATACAAAGTATTTGCGCATGTTTTACCGCCTTGCACGAAATAGATATCATGACCAAAACTTCCATCATTGATGATCGAAGTGCCGCTATTTTAGCAATTTCGCACCTCAGCAAAAACCTCAGCACTCGCACTCGCAATCAAACTACATAAAATGTTTGTAATGCAACATCTGCTTGTGCAAAAAAAAGTGGAATTTCTTTAAATTTTGATTATAATATAAACGCAGAAACACACAAATAAGGAGAGCAAAATGGATTTGCGAATCACTGCCCGTCATTTCGAACTTACCACCGAAATTCGGGATTATGCAGAGCGCAAAGTGCAGCCTCTCGCCAAATTCGACAACAATATTGTCGACGCCCTACTTGTGCTGACAAAAGAAAAGCACCGTTTGGGAGCGGAAATGACTTTTTCTCTTGCAGGAAAAAAGATTTTTGCCCACACCGAAACCGATGACGTTTTTGCCACCATCGACGATGTTATGCACAAAGCAGAAAGAATGCTGCGTGACCATCACGACAAGAGCAAAGATTACAAAAAATCTGATGCTGCGGTTGCAGAAGACGATACCGAAGAACAGGTTGCATAAATTTTTACGTCTTGCTACACGCCAAAAACGGGAGAGAACATCTCCCGTTTTTGATTGGTAGAACTCAACAATGCAATCTCGATAATGCATTTTAATAATCATTTACCCAAGCAAATATTAGCACTTGCTCCACTTAATTCATCTGCAAAGGCTCATTATTGTATTCAAGTCATGTGGGCACAAAAATCTGCAATCGGTTATTCGTTTTTACAAAATGCCATGCCATCACCGATTTCATAATTGCATTTCTAACCATTGGTAATGCAAATTGAATTGAAAGCCGCCCTTCACAACTTTCAAAGCACAGAGTTTTGTCGATAATTATTGGGTTTTATTCTTTGGCATCATGCAACACACATATCTTCAGTCAATTCAAAAAAACAGTGCAAAGCTTTCAATTATTACCTCAGCGAAAGCACAATATTTGCTCTCATGCCAGCATCGATTATCTGCCAATTTGCAGATACACGCTTCTGCAATCAATTGCACTTTTTGCGTTAACACATGTTAGAACAGGCTCATTTTGATTTTAAGATATTTGCTGGGGTTGTTTTTGATTTCGGTGAGCAAGGTGTCGAGAGAGCCAACTGTGTGCACAAGACGCAAATATAGTTCCTGATTGCTGATAAGCGCACCGGTAGTGCCGCGCCCTTGTTGAATTTGATAGACTAGTGAGTCGATTTTTGAAACTGACGAGACCATGTTGTTGTAAAGTGTTGGATCTTTTAGCAAAAGCTTTAGTGTACCCTCTCCACTTTTTAAGGTATCGGTGAGTGCAGTAATTGCTTGCAAAGAACTATCGAGATGTTCATATAGTGACGGGTCATTGAAAAGCCTGCCTATTGTGCCCTCGTTGCGCTCTATTTTGTTCGAGATTTTTGTGAGAACAATGAACATGTCACGGAAATCGAAGAACAAATGAGGATTATTCACAAGCAAACCTATTGTACCTTCGCCTTCGTTTATTTTACGTGTTATTTCGCGCACGTCCTTGACCGTTTTTGTAAGATCATCGACAACACCAACACCGTGCGATAGAAGTTCTTCAAAATCTACAGGGTTCGATGAAATAATATATGCACCCTCTTTTAGTTCGGATGAATCTTGCGAGCCAAGTGAAAGAGCAACGTATTTGTCGCCCAAAAGCCCAAGCGTGCCAATTCGTGCACGACTATCCGTGCGAATAAGATGTTGATACTCTTTTTTGACTTTCATGCGCACTTCGAGTTTTGTTCCGTGGTTGGTCTCGTCGGGGATGTAAAGTATATCGGTAACGCTACCAACAGGATACCCCGCGAGCCAAACTGGTGCTCCCGCCTGTAAACCGTTAACTGCTGCCATCGTCGTGCGCAGCTCGAATTTTTGAGCTAGAAAACCCTCTTGTCCACTGACGACGATTATCGCAAGCATAGCCATAATCACAGATGCGACGATTAAGCCGCCCACAGCAACTTTTCTATCGGAATGATATTGCAATGCCATTTTTTCTCCTTATGAATATCGTCATAACAATGTTCACGTCAATTTCCTGTCAAAATGTGAGACGACCCAAAAGCTTTTGAGAAACTAATAATGCATACTTCGCTCGCAAAACATTGAGCTCGCAAATCCCACAACAAAACTATTTAGTAAATTGCTCGATGTAGTTTTTGGGTGCTGCTTCGTTCAAAAATGCACGAAGCTCGGGAACTTTTGTTTCGAGCACATCTTTTTTCTCGCCAGTAAAAACTACTTTGCCATCGTGCACAAAAGCAAAAAAATCGCCAACAGTGAATGCACTGACCATATCGTGTGTTACAACCACTGATGTTGCACCGTAATGTGTTTTCGTATCGATAATAAGTTTGTTGATTCGGGCAGCAGTAACAGGATCGAGACCTGTAGTAGGCTCGTCATAGAAGATAAAATCGGGATTGGTAACAAGCGAACGTGCCAAACTCACACGTTTTTTCATACCGCCCGAAAGCTCTGCGGGCAACTTGTGCGCAGTGTTCGGCATATCGACAAAATTTAACAGTTCGGTAACTCTTTTGTCTATTTCGTCGATGGGCATTTTTTTGTAATGCTCCAAAAGTGGGTAAGCAACATTGTCCCATACCGGCATTGAGTCGAAAAGTGCTGCACCCTGAAACAACATGCCAAAACGCATACGAACATGGTTCATTTCACGTTCAGAGTAATCGGAGGTATCGGCACCTTCGATTATGACTTTGCCGGCATCGAGGTCTAGCAAACGCAATATGATTTTGAGCGTAACGGATTTGCCACACCCCGATTGCCCAAGTATGACTGTTGTGCGTCCTTTCGGTATGGTGAGTGACAAACCTTTTAAAACCGGCTGTCCCTCAAAACTTTTATATACATCGATAAGCTCTATCATATAAACCTTTATAATCGCATTTATTACAAATATGCGCGTTATTAGCGTAATTTGCCAATATTACATGCCCAAAACCCAAATGAGAACTTGCGACAGAAAATAATCGCTAACTAAAATTAATATAATCGCAATAACTACTGCATTCGTTGTGGCACGTCCAACGCCTGCAGTGCCGCCTTGAGTGTTCAAGCCCAAAAAGCATGCCACCCATATTAGAACCACACCGAAGATGAACGGTTTTGCTACACCCATTATTACATCTTCTATTGAAAGTGGTGTCATAACAGTTCGCCAGTAAAACTGTGGAGCTATGCCGAAAAGTGTTGTAGCGACAAAAAGCCCACCCAAAATACCAAGCCCATCGGCAAAAATAGTGAGTGCCGGCACCATGAAAAAACCCGCGATGAATCGGGTAACTACAAGCTTTTTAACGGGATCAGTACCCATAGCACGAAGGGCATCTATTTGCTCGGTAACTTTCATTGAACCAAGCTCAGCAGCAACACCGGCTCCAACTCTCCCTGCTACAACAACACCGGTAAGTATTGGTCCTAGCTCCAAAATGAGCGAAAATGCCACAAGCGTGCCCAAATACATTTTAGCGCCAAAATCGACCATTACGTTTCCTGACTGCAATGCCAATATCATGCCGGTAAAAAAACTCGTAAGTGCAACAATCGGAAAAGATTGCACACCAATGCTATACATTTGGTCGATGGTTTCGGAGATGTAAAAAGGTCGAATAAAAACACCACCCAAAACGCTTAAACCCAATGCGCCAAAATCGCTTATATCGGAAAGAAAAGCGCGAATTGTAGAAATCTGTTCTTTAACTTCGTTTGCCATGTGTCGTCATTCTATATCTTTTTTGAGGTATTCACGCGCCACGCTACGACGGCGCATTTCTTCGTTGAGGCGTTCGATGAAATTCTTAGCCGTATTTTCGCCGTACACCTTGAGCATATGATTCATGGCGATAACTTCTGATATGGCTGTAAGGTTTTTGCCAGGCGAAACTGGTATGGTAACCACAGGAATCTGCACGCCCAAAATTGTGGTATATTCGTTTTCGATACCAACGCGTTCGTATTCAACAATTTCCTCCCACATTACGAGACGCACTTCGAGTTCGACACGTTTTTGCATGCGCACTGCGCGCACGCCGAAAAGCCTTTCGATATCGATTATGCCAACACCACGAATTTCCATGTGATGCCCGAGCAGTTGATTTCCAGAAGCGATAAGGACATTATCGGAATGTTTTTTCACTTCAACGACATCATCGGCAATTAGTCGGTGTCCTCGTTCTACGAGATCGAGCGCGCATTCGGATTTGCCGATGCCACTTTTGCCTGTGTAAATCATGCCCACGCCATAGA
>CAYUDB010000120.1:0-8449 GCA_964443405.1 uncultured bacterium
GTTTGCATTTACAAAAAAAACTGCTAAAAGCTATGAGGATTTTGGTTTGTTTGATTTTTAAAAAAAATTCAAGTATGGCAGTTTGTTGTAATAGCTCTGTAACTTCTTGTGAATCTAAATGGTTCGAAATGATTTCGCAAATTGAATTAGAATCGAACGCAGTTTAAATCTCTGTTTTGATAAAGCAATTGTGCCATTGCAAAAAAGTGCTCATTGGCACATGAACAAAAAACTTGCGAGCTTGATAACGTGTATTTAATTTGGCGGGATGAAAAACCTATCGGAAAAGTTTGTCCATGCGCTCTTTGCCGAAATTGGCGAAGAGAATGTTCTGCTCGATGAGGCACTCTACGAAAACTATGCCCGCGACGAAACCCCAGAGCTTTTCTTTTTACCCGATATAGTGATTTTGCCGCAAAATTCTGCTGCGTGTGCAAAAGCTTTGCAAATATGCTTTGAGCACAATGTTCCCGTAACACCGCGCGGAGCAGGATCGGGAGTTTGCGGTGGCGCCCTGCCTATTTGTGGTGGTGCGGTAATCTCCACAGAAAAACTTAACAAAATCATCGATATCGACGAGAAAAACCTTGTTGCAGTTGTGCAACCAGGTGTCGTAACCGGTGTGCTGCAACGCGAATGTGCTAAGCAAAAACTCTACTATCCACCCGATCCCGCAAGTGTTGATAGCTGCTCAATTGGCGGTAATGTCGCAACTGGTGCTGGTGGCATGCGCGCGTTCAAATATGGCACTACCAAGAAATTCGTGCAGGGGCTTACTGCGGCAATACCGCCGGGTATGCTTGTGCATTGTGGCGGCAAAATGATAAAAGATGTTGCAGGGTACGACCTTATGGGCATCCTCACTGGTTCGGAAGGAACTTTGGGCATCTTCACCGAGCTCATAATGAAACTCATGCCGAAACCCGCATATCAAGTGGATTTGCTTGTAGGATTTGCGACTATGCGTGCGGCAGCCGAAGCGGCACTTTCTATTGTGCCCGAAACAGGCATTATGCCTGCGGCGATGGAGTTTTGGGAGAGCGAGATAACAAGTATTGTGAGCAAGTTTTTAGAAAGACCATTACCCTTTGAAAACTGTGAGGCACAATTAATTATCGCAATCGATGGTGCCGATGAGCAAGCTGTTGAACGCGATTATTTTCGAGTGGGCGAGCACTTGCTAGGCAAAGGTGCAGTTGATGTTCTTGTTGCCTGCAATGCAAAAAGTTGCGACAAACTATGGAAAACGAGGCGATCGATTCGTGAAGCTGTGCGCGGTCGTTCACCTGATATTGCTGCTGAAGATGTTGCTGTGCCACCCACAAAAACCCCCGATTTACTCGAAGGCGTCAAAAAAATTGGCGAGCGATATAATGCCACAATCGTCGGGTTTGGGCACATCGGCGATGGAAACTTGCACATCGACCTCTTGCGCGACAACATGACCCTCGAACAATGGCAAACCGCAAAAGAAATTATAGTCGCCGAAATTTTAGAACTGTCCGTTGCACTTGGTGGCACTATAACAGGTGAACACGGTGTCGGTTACATCAAACGTCACTTTTTGCATTTGGGTGGCAAACAAAACGAAATCACCGCCATGCGCGCCATCAAACACGCCATCGACCCAAAAGGTCTCATGAATCCGCAAAAGATTTTCCTCTAAAAACTTGTCAACGCATGGGAATCGTTCTTTTTTTGGCTAGTTTACGGAGCTTTACCCGCGGTACTCCAAGCAAAATTTATAGCTTGTGAGCAATCGCAAACAAGAACGGAAACGCGGGCGAGTTTGGCAATTGTTGGTTATGATTATGCAATTTGAACTTTGATAAGCTGATATGGAATTTTTGGAGAGCGGGCGTCGTATCGCAGAAATTTAACTGCGAGGTTGCCTGTTTGGTGAACAATTGATGTTGCCGATGGTGAGTGCAGTGAAAAAATAACCTTGCGTAAGCTGTGCATATTACAGATTTTAACACAGATGGGTTTTGGAGTGGTTGGCACGAATGCGCAACCAATCATAATAAAGTTCCTGAGAAAAAATATTGACACTTTAAGACTTTTTTTTAAATTGCGACGGTAACGGTGCAAATCATCCTAAAAGAGGGAGGCTACAATGGCTGTGGAAACCAGAGTCAAAGAGATCATCGTGAACAAACTCGGCGTGTCCGAGGATCAAATAAAACCGAGTGCGCACTTCATCGACGACCTCGGCGCCGATAGTCTCGACACTGTTGAGCTTATTATGGCGCTTGAGGAAGAGTTCGACCTCGACATTCCCGACGAGGACGCAGAAAAACTTTCCACGGTGGGTTCCGCCGTCGATTACATCGAAAAGAGACTTGCCGACAAATGATGCGAGAATTTCGCCGTGTGGTCATCACGGGCATGGGCACATTGAATCCTTGCGGCAACAATGTCGAAACTTTTTGGCAAAACATTTTGTCTGGCAAATCGGGCATCACCGAAAACACCCGCATAGATGCAACTGAGTTTTCGTCAAAAATCGCGGGCATGGTCAAAGATTTTGACCCTGCCTACTACATTGATGCCAAAGAAGCCCGCCGTTTCGATCTGTATGCGCAATATGCAGTTGCAGCGGCTATTATGGCGTTGCGCGATGCTGGTATTGCCGAAAACGAAATTTCGCCCGAAAAAGTTGGAGTCATTGTCGGTTCGGGCATTGGCGGCATAAACACTCTTCTCGACAACTACAAAGTAATGTTCGAAAAAGGTGCTAAGCGCGTAAGCCCATTCACAATACCGATGATGATCCCAGACATGGCATCGGCACTCATCTCCATGCGCTACAATTTCCGCGGACCAAACTACACATCGGTTTCGGCATGTGCTTCTGCCATTCACTCAATGGGCGAATGCTTCAATGTAATCCGTCGCGGCGACGCCGATTTTATGATCACAGGTGGTGCCGAAGCGCCATTACACCCGCTTTCTATAGCTGGTTTTTGCAATGCCAAAGCACTTTCCACGCGCAATGACGACCCACAAACGGCATCACGTCCGTTTGACCGCGACCGTGATGGTTTTGTCATAGCCGAAGGTGCAGGCATACTCGTTTTCGAAGCGCTCGACTCGGCATTATCGCGTGGTGCAACAATTTACGCCGAAATACTCGGCTATGCAGCCACTGGTGACGCTTATCACATAACTGCGCCACATCCAGACGGTTTGGGCGCAACCGAGGCTATGCGTAAAGCCATTGCCGATGCAGGGCTTAACATCGCCGATATCGATTATGTCAACACGCATGGCACTTCTACCGATGTAGGCGATATTGCCGAATGTGCAGCATTGCAAAAGGTTTTTGGCACAAACACCACCAAACCGTACATCAATTCCACCAAATCCATGACCGGACACGTGCTTGGTGCTGCTGGTGCAATCGAACTCATCGCTTGTGCCAAAACTTTGCAAACGGGTTGGATACACCCTTCGACAAACATTTTTGAGCTTGAGCCTGGTTGCACTGGTGTAAACATTGTGCGCGAAAAGCTTTTCGCAGAGCCGAAAATTGCGCTCTCAAATTCCTTCGGTTTTGGCGGGCACAACGGTTGCATGGTTATCCGCAAATGGCTTAACACCTAGTTTTTACAATTGCAATACTTGGCAGCCCTTCCGAGAACGGAAGGGCTTTTTTGTGTTTGGTGGAGGAGTAGTATTGTTGCGTTATGGTTTATAAAACATATATTGAAATTGGTAAATAGACTGAGAGGCACATTTGGAATATGCGAGTTTCGAGAAATTTGTTGTGTTTTTTGCAATTGTTGCGGGAAGTTATGCGGTCTATTTGGTGGCAAAATGGGCTATAGATAAGTTCTATGCAGATGCTAACGAACGCTATATAATTAAAAAACGCTCTTCGCTATATTTGTTTGTGCTGATTATAATGGCAGCATTGTCGTTGTGGGCAGAAAGCTTTCGCTCGTTGTTTACGATGGTAGGGTTGTTATCTGCTGGTCTCACTTTGGCACTAAAAGATCCGCTATCGTCTATTGTGGCGTGGTTTGTTATAACAGGCGGAAAAATATACAATATCGGCGATCGTATTGAACTTGCTGGCACCAAAGGTGATGTTATCGATATCTCCCTTTTGACTACAACGCTTATTGAAGTAGAGAATTGGGTTGGAGGCGAGCAGAGCACAGGCAGACTCACACGTGTGCCAAATAACTGGGTTTTCGGGCACTCGGTTTTCAACTATACCAAGGCTTTTCATATATCTGGACAGAGATTTCAATTACAGTAACTTTCGATAGTGATTTTCGAACAGCGCGAGAACTCATGCTCGAAGCGATAAATGAAGTTGTGCGCGATTTGCCAAAGACTGTTAGTGAATCGATTCGAAAGCACAAGATAAATTCCTCATAAGCTATAAGAATCTTAACCCAATAGTTTACACGCGCATAGGCAGCTCGGGCATAGAACTTGTAGGCAGATTTCTAACCGAAATTCGCCAGCGTCGCATGAATGAATCGGCGGTTTCGGAAAGGATTCTGACAAAAATTGAGCTATCGAAAAAGGTTCAGCTCGCTTATGCCACTATTCGATACATTCAAAATTAACCGAATATTGACATTTGTAGAAAATAGAGTACATTTGCCAGAATATGCTAGAGCTTTTAGGAGGTTCAAATGCTGAGATATTTATGTTTATGTTGTTGTCTAACAGCGGTTTTTGCCGCAGAATTGCCCGATAAAGCAGCTATTGCAGCATCGCATGCCACCGAGACGATGGTTGTGTCGCGTGTGGCAAACCGTTTTGTCGCAGGTGATGTGGATCTCGATGGTAACGATGGCAATGTCCAAGAGGGCGCCGACCCCAATGGCATGCTTGCTTATATGAAACTCACATACAGTTTCGTCTCCGCAACCCCGTCTGCAGGAAACACACAATGGTTCATGTTTTACGTTGACGGCACTGCGCAAAAAACTACAGGCTCTCTGCCGGTATCCGATAGCCATTACGTTCGCGCTGCAGATACAACGGGTATTGTCGTGTGGAACAACTGGCGCGGCGTAAAAATTCGTGAGGAAATTCGCCCAGTTTCGCTTGGATCGATACCCGGGCAAATCGAACAGCTCCGCTACAAATTTGTCATGAAACCAGTTGACGGTGTGTCACATTCATGCGGCGCTATGGTTTTCTTCGACACAATGATAAATACCAACGATGGCGCACCAATTTCCACAGCTTTCGGCTATAGTGCCACGTCAAATATCTATTATGCACCCGATGTGCCCACAATTTGGCGAGCTTATGAAGTGGCGTATCCACCGTCTGCTAGTGAAATGCAGGCACTTGGTATTCTCGCAGGTTTCGAAGCCACCATGCCCGATGTTTTTTGGTATGGCGCATGGCCCAGCGCGTCCGGGCTCAACTGGCCCACAGCACCTTGGGCGACATTAGTGGGAGCCACATATACCGATTCGGGCGTAATGATTAAATGGAATGAGCGCACAATTGCCGCAGGCGATAGTGTAGTTTTTATAACTTATTACGGAATAGGCAATTTCTCTTCTACCGAAGTTTCGCTCAATCACGTTCCGCCAACTATTTTGCCCGATTGTGATGGAACATTTATTCCCGATACAACGCATTTCAATTTTGTCATCACCAATGGTGGCATATCGCGCATCTGTAATATTACTGCCCAAATAACAGGTACTGGCATGACTTTCACCGGTATGCCAAACCCTGTAAACATCGACACGCTTGCGGGTTATGGTGGTTCATATTTGCTCGACTGGGGAGTAATATTCAACCCATCGGTTTGGGGCACCACACAGCAATACATCATAACCCTCACTTTCGATAATTGCTTTGGTACCGACAGCACCATAGTTGATACTTTTAGCGTCGATATACCGTATCCGTCAAACATTCGCGTTTCGATAACTGCAACCGACACGATGCTTTGTGTTGGTGATACCATACAGCTTGACGGGACCATAACTGGTGCAGTGCCACCGGTAACTATATCTTGGGCACCCGGCTATGCAATATCCGATGTGTTTGTCGAAGACCCATTTGTGTTCCCCGAAGTTTCAAACTTTTACTATCTTACCGTTACCGATGCTAACGGTTGTACTCGAAACGCAAATATTTTCATTCGTGTATCCGACACATATGTCGAGGCGGGCGAGGATGCCACCGTTTGTATTGGCGACTCGGTTCGTTTGGGGAGTTTTCCCACAGCACTTGGAAGTTTTGCGCCTTACACCTATTCCTGGACACCGACAACAGGGCTTTCGGGTTCGGCAACTGCCAATCCTTACGCCAAGCCCACAGTGCCAACATGGTATCACCTCGAAGTGCACGATGCAGCTGGGTGTGTCAAAACCGATTCTGTTTTTGTGGATGTTTCGCAAAAACCTACAGCACACGTTATTTATCCGCCCACTTGCAATTTGATAACATCATGTAATCCACCAGCATTTCGTTTTGCCATAAACGATCCAGAACATGCGATAAATCCCACGTCCTTTTCGGCGAGCATAAACGGCACAGTTTTTTCGTGGGGAAGCCCGGCACTTTCGTATCTCGATTCGATACTTACAGTTACAGCGCCGACGGCTTTTGCACACGGCAGTGTTGTGGTTACCACGCTTGCCACATATTCCGATTCGGATAGATGCACGGGCACTGCAGTAACTTGCACTGTAACAGTCGATTCGCGCCCACCCGACGCAGCTATGACCGCACCACTACCCGGTGCTTCCACACTCAACCCTTCGCCAATTATTGCAATCGATATAAGCGATATACCTGCTGGTATCGACATCTCATCTTTCGATCACATTACAGTAACCCTCAATGGCACAGCAGTTTCTGGCTTCACACACACGTGGACACCTCCAACTTTACGCCTTTCTGGTTTCGATTTCAGTGAGGGTGGCATAGTGCGCGTTTGCCTCGATTCACTGCGTGATACGCCCGATCTCTGTGCACCAAACGACACAACTATCTGCTGGACTTTCACAGTTGTGGTAGGCAATGTCATCGCCTATCCCGAAAACCCTGTGGACAGCGCTTTCACCGCTTGTAATCCCCAGAACATAATTGTCCATCTTGCAGGCTCTGCAAACCCTGTGGACACAAACTCAATAGTCATGAATGTCGATGGTGTGCGTTACCGTATCGATTCGCCACTTTTGAGCTACAACCCTACAACTGAGCAGCTCATATTCAACCCGGGTGCTTCATTTTGGGTGGACAGCGACCATGTTTGTGTATCAGTTTGGGCTACAGATATTTACGGTGGAGCTATGGACGATTCACTGCATTTTTGTTTTACTGTCGATTATGCACCACCAGTGATTTCCGCCATTGTGCCTGCAATAGGCTCTACTGTAACAACACTTTACCCCAATTTCAGTTTTCATATTGCCGATGCAGTAACTGGCGTCGAATCTTTGCGCGTTACAATAGAGGGCACAACAACACTTACACCCACATCGCCTTGTGTAACTTATACTGCTGGCAATTTCAGCTTCAATGCAGTATGTGCGGGTTTGTCATATCCTATGGGCACTGTGGTGGACATCTGCGTTGACGCTTGGGATGACCCAGATCTGTGCGGTCCAAATCACCTTGACACGTGTTTTTCGTTTACTGTTTCGATGTTGTGCTCACTTGAAGCCAATGCCGGTCGCGACACGAGCATCTGCACACTTACCGAACTCACACTTGGCGGCGTTCCTGCTGCAACTCGCGGCACACCGCCTTTCAGCTATGAGTGGTCTTTGGGTGGTGCTGTGGTGTCAACTTCGCCAAACCCAATGCTTACACCGTCTTCGGGCGTTTATGTTCTCGAGGTTATTGATAGCTTTGGCTGTGTGGATATCGATTCGGTTACCATCGATGTGCACGATTGCGCAGGACCGATTGTCACAGTTGTGCACCCCGAAAATGCAACCTGGTCTTCATGCGATGTCGATACAATAATCTTGCGCATCGAAGACCCAAATGGCATAGACGCTTCGAGCATAGAATTAACTGTGAGTGGTGTAACTTACACCGTTGGCAGCCCAGAGCTTACATGGACTTCGCCATTTTTGTATTTTGTTCCATCCACGCCTTTTGCAGATGGTGCTACAGTAACTTTTGCACTTACTGCCTGCACCGATATGCTTGGCAACCCATTTGAGGGCGGTGTTCACGTAACATCTTACCGCATAGACAGATCTGCACCAATAATCTTTAATATCAACCCGCCATTGGGAACCACAGTTACAATTCCGCGCCCGATTATAAGCTTTTATCTTGCAGATTACGGCTCGGGCATAGATGATCTTTCGGTGGAAGTTTGGCTTGGCGAAATGCATCACATATATGGCGATTCGTGTCTTATCGTCGAAACCGATCCTATGGGCTTACATGTAACAATCGACACGAACTGTGTTTTGGCGCACGGTTGTGAAGACTTGCG